>DATJHJ010000014.1:0-55284 GCA_035494015.1 Acidimicrobiales bacterium | reverse complement strand
GGGGTGGCGGTGGTGGCCAGCCGCGTAGCCGCGCTGAGGTCGGCGGCGAGGAAGTCGGCGGCCGCGGAGTCGTCCGGCACGCCCTCGGGTCGCGACCCGAGGACGACGGGGACCGCGGTCACGAAAGGAAACCGGTCAGGGGCGAGGACGGCTCGGCCGCCCGGCCGACCGTGGCCAGCCCGGCCAGGAAGGCCTGGCGCCCGGCGACGACGGCCATCCGGAAGGCGTCGCCCATCGCCGCCGGGTCGCCCGCGGTGCCGATGGCGGTGTTGACCAGGACGGCGGCGGCGCCCATCTCCATGGCCTCCGCCGCCTGCGACGGGGCACCGATACCGGCGTCGACGACCACCGGCACGAGCGACTGCTCGATGATGATCTCCAGCGCCGCCTTCGTCCGCAGGCCCTGGTTGGAGCCGATCCACGAGCCCAGAGGCATGACGGTGGCGCAGCCGACCTCCTCCAAGCGCTTGCACAGGACGGGGTCGGCGTTGACGTAGGGCAGGACGGTGAAGCCCTCACGGCATAGGATCTCGGCCGCCTTGAGCGTTTCCACCCCGTCCGGCAGGAGGTACCGGGGCTCGGGGGTGATTTCCAGCTTGATCCACGTGGGGTAGCCGCCGCTGCGGGCCAGCCGGGCCAGGCGGACGGCCTCCTCGGCGTCGTCGGCCCCGCTGGTGTTGGTGAGCAGCAGCACGCGAGCCGGGTCCACGGCGTCGAGGATGTCCTCGTCAGCCGTCACGTCGATCCGCCGCAGGGCGACCGTGACCATCTCCGTCCCGGACGACACGATCGCCGCCTCCAGTGAGGCGTTCGACGGGAACTTTCCGGTACCGAGGAAGAGGCGGCTGCCGAACTCCCGGCCGGCGATCACGAGGGGGTCTTGCATCCCGGCCTACCTTACGTCCGTGCGCTACTGGACCGTCAGCGAAGCCCGGGCCTACCTGCCCCGCGTCCGCGAGCTCGCCGAGTGCATCCAGCACGCGGCCAAGCTGCGGGCCGGCCAAGCCGGTTCGGCCAACGGCCAGCGGGCCCCCATCCTCGACGCCCAGGAGGCCCTGGAGGAGCTGCAGAAAGGCGACATCCTTTTCCGCGACGCCATGACCGGCCTGCTCGACTTCCACGCCAAGGGGGCGGACGGCGTCGTGTACTTCCTCTGCTGGCGGCTCGCCGACGAGGACCTGGCCTGGTGGCACCGCCCGGAAGACGGCTTCCCCGGCCGCCAACCCCTCCCCCGGGACCCCGAGTGACCCAGGCACCCGCCGGTTCCCCGCCGGCCGGGCAGGGGCCCCCGCCGGCAGCGACGGGCGCGGTCCGAAGGACCCGGGTGCCCGGAGCCAGCAAACAATGAGCACCCGGACCCTGATCGTGCTCGCCCTGCTGGCCGGGCTGGCCATCCTGATCGCCTTCGCCGCCCAGGTCTCACTTCTCTCCAGGTAGCCGGGCGCCGGTAGGCTCGCTGGCGATGGCGCAGGAGTTCGACCTCGTCGTGGTGGGTGGCGGCCCGGGCGGGTACGCGTCCGCCCTCTATGCCGCAGGGGCGGGCATGACGGTGGCCGTGGTCGAGAAGGACAAGGTCGGCGGCACCTGCCTGCACCGGGGCTGCATCCCGGCCAAGCACTACCTGGAGACGGCCACGGTGTTCCGCACGGTGGCGGGGGCCAAGGAGTTCGGCGTGCAGGCCGACCAGCCCCAGGTCGACCTCGGGGTGTCCCGGGCCCGCAAGCAGAAAGTCGTCGACCAGCTGTGGAAGGGCCTGCAGGGACTGATGAAGCGGCGCAAGATCACCACCTTCATCGGGACCGGTCGCCTCGGTCCCGGCCACGTGGTGACGGTCGACGACGCCGCCGGCACCGAGCTGCACGGCCGCTTCGTCGTCCTGGCCACGGGATCGGTTCCCCGCACCATCCCCGGCTTCGAGCCCGACGGCACCTCCATCCTGACGTCGGACCACGTCCTGGAGATCGACAAGGTGCCCGCCACCGCGGCGGTGATCGGCGGCGGGGCCATCGGCTGCGAGTTCGCCTCCATGCTGAGCGACCTGGGCTGCGAGGTCACCCTGCTGGAGGCCCTGCCCAAGCTCCTCCCCGGGTGCGACTCGGACGTCGTCGACGTGGTCGTCAAGTCGTTCAAGCGGCGGGGAATGAGCGTGCGGACCGGGGTGACCGTCGAGGGGCACGAGGCGGCAAACGGGCAGGTCACGGTCCGGCTGGCCGGGGGCGACACGGTCACGGTCGACAAGGTCGTGGTGTCGGTCGGCCGCCGCCCCCTGACCGAGGGCCTGGGCCTGGATGCCACCGCCGTGACGGTCGACGAGCGGGGCTTCGTGACCGTCGACAGCCACCAGCGCACCACCGAGGACGGCGTGTACGCGGTGGGCGACGTGGTGGCCACGCCCCAGCTGGCCCACGTGGGCTTCGCCGAGGCCATCGTGGCCGTGCGGGACATGCGGGGCGAGGACCTGGTTCCCGTCGACTACGGCAAGGTCCCGTGGTGTATCTACTGCCACCCCGAGGTCGCCTTCGCCGGGATGACCGAGCAGGCCGCCCGGGAGGCCGGCCTCGACGTCACCGTCGCCAAGCACTCGTTCATCGGCAACAGCCGGGCCCTTATCGTGGGCGAGCCCGAGGGGCTGGTGAAGGTCATCGCCGAGAAGGGGCCCGACGGCAAGGCCGGGCGCATCCTCGGCGTGCACATGGTCGGCCCGTGTGTCACCGAGCAGCTGGGCGAGGGCTGGCTGTCGGTCAACTGGGAAGCCACGCCCGACGACATGGGGCAGCTCATCCACCCGCACCCGACGTTGTCCGAGACCTTCGGCGAGACGGTGCTCACGCTCACAGGGAGGGGACTGCACGGCTGATGGCCGACATCACCATGCCGCAGCTCGGCGAGACGGTCACCGAGGGCACCATCACCCGTTGGTTCAAGAAGGTGGGCGACAGCGTCGCCGAGGACGAGCCGCTGTTCGAGGTCTCCACCGACAAGGTCGACTCCGAGGTGCCGGCGGCGCTGGCCGGCTACGTCACCGAGATCCTCGTCGAGGAGGGCCAGACGGTCGACGTGGGCACCAAGCTGGCGGTGATCGACGGGCAGCCGCCGGCCAACGGGTCGGCCGCCTCGGCCCCCGCCGCCGAACCGGAGCCACAGCCCGAGCCGGTCGAGGACGAGGTCCGGACCGTCGTCCCGGAGCCCGAGCCCGAGCTGGAGCCCGAACCGGAGCCCGAGGGCCCACCGCGGCCTGCGCCCGCGCCCGTGGCGGAGGCCCGCAGCGGCCGCAAGGTGCTCTCGCCCCTCGTCCGCCGCCTGCTGGCCGAGCACGACCTGGACGCGGACGACATCGCCGGCACGGGCATCGAGGGTCGGGTCACCCGCAACGACGTCATGGCCCACCTCGACCGGGCCGGCAGCCGAGGCCCGGGGACGGCCAAGCCGCCGACCGCGCCCAGGCCGGCGCCCGCGGCGGCTACCCCCAGGGCGGGCGGCGCCGACGAGGTCATCCCCTTCTCGAACATCCGCAAGCGCACGGCGGAGCACATGGTCCGCTCGCAGGCCACGTCGGCCCACGTGCTGACCGCCATCGAGGTCGACTTCGAGGCCGTCGACCGGGTGCGCCTCGCCGAGAAGGACGCCTTCAAGGCCGAGGAGGGCTTCTCGCTCACCTACCTGCCGTTCGTGTCCCGGGCGGTGATCGACGCCATTCGCGACTTCCCGCACGTCAACGCGTCGGTGGGCGACAACCAGCTCATCGTCCATCGCGCCGTCCACCTCGGGTTCGCGGTGGACCTGAACTTCGAGGGCCTGATCGTCCCGGTCGTCCACGACGCGGACGGCAAGCGCCTGCGCTCGATCGCCCGGGAGCTGGCCGACCTCGCCGCCCGCGCCCGCAGCAAGAAGCTCAACGCCGACGAGATCTCGGGCAGCACGTTCACCATCACCAACCCCGGCGGCTTCGGCACGTTCATCACCGCCCCGGTCATCAACCAGCCCCAGGTCGCCATCCTGTCGACCGACGGGGTGAAGAAGCGGCCGGTCGTGGTCGAGCTGCCCGACGGGAGCGACGCCATCGCCATCCACCCGGTCGGGATGCTGGCCCTGTCCTTCGACCACCGGGCCTTCGACGGCGCCTACGCGTCGGCCTTCCTGGCCCGCTGCCGCGACATCCTGGAGACCCGGGACTGGTCCCAAGAGCTGTGACGGGTTTGGCCCCGCTGCGGGCCCGGTGGCTCGGGCGGGTGCGGTTCGACGAGGCGTATGCCCTGCAGCGGGCACTGTTCCAGCGTGGCGACGACCCCTACCTCCTGCTGCTGGAACACCCGGCGGTCTACACCGTCGGCCTGCGCGGTCGGCTCGACCACCTACGGGTCCCGGTCGCCGAGCTGGGGGCCCAGCTTGTGGCCACCGATCGGGGGGGCGACATCACCTGGCACGGGCCGGGCCAGCTGGTCGGCTACCCCATCCTGTCGGTCCCCGAGTCGCCGCGGGCCTACGTGGGCGCCGTCGAGCAGCTCATCATCGACGTCTGCGCCGACCTCGGTCTCCCCGGCCTCGGCCGAGTCGACGGCTCGCCGGGCGTCTGGGTCGAGGGTGAGAAGAAGATCTGCGCCGTCGGCGTCCGGCGGTCCCGGGGCCGGACGATGCACGGGTTCGCCCTCAACGTCGACCCCGACCTGTCGTGGTTCGACCGGATCGTCCCGTGCGGGATCGCCGACAAGGGGGTGACGTCGCTGGCCGCCGAAGGGATCACCGTGGGCACGCAGGCGGTGGTGGACGCCGTCGTGGCCCGGGCCGCCGAGCGTTGGGGCGGGGGGCAGGTCCAGCGGACCGACGTGGCCTGGGAGCGGGACGTGCCCGACGGCCTCCCGGTGGCCACCCGCAAGCCGGAGTGGCTGCGGGTCAAGGCCGACCTCGGCCCTGGCTACCGGGACGTGAAGCGCACCATGCGCTCGCTCAAGCTGGTCACGGTGTGCGAGGAAGCGGGCTGCCCGAACATCTTCGAGTGCTGGCGGGACGGCACGGCCACGTTCATGATCAACGGCGACCGCTGCACCCGGGCGTGCGGCTTCTGCCAGGTCGACACCCGCAAGCCGTCCGGCCCACCCGATCCGGCCGAGCCCGAGCGCCTCGCCGAGGCGGTGGCCGACATGGGCCTGGCCCACGCCGTCGTCACCGCCGTGGCCCGTGACGACCTCCCCGACGGGGGTGCCGCCGCCTTCGCCGAGACGATCGGCGCCGTCCGCCGCCGCAACCCGCTCACCGCGGTCGAGGTTCTCATCCCCGACTGCAAGGGCGACCCCGCCGCCCTGGCCGCCATCTTCGACGCCCGCCCCGACGTGCTGAACCACAACCTGGAGACGGTCGCCCGCCTCCAGCGGGTGGTGCGCCCGTCGACCTCCTACGCCCGCAGCCTGGCCGTGCTGGCCCGGGCCGGCGCCGCCGGGCTGGTCACGAAATCGGGCCTCATGGTCGGCCTGGGCGAGACGGAGGAGGAGGTCTTGGCGGCCATGGTCGACCTGCGCAACGTCGGCGTGTCCATCCTGACCATCGGGCAGTACCTACGCCCGTCCGCCGAGCACCTGCCCGTCGCCCGGTGGTGGACGCCCGGGGAGTTCGACCGCCTGGCCGCCGCCGGGCGAGCCCTCGGTTTCACCCACGTCCAAGCGTCGCCCCTGACCCGGTCGAGCTACCACGCCCGCCAGGCGGCCGCCGGCGCCGCCGTGCCCGCGGCGAGCGCGGGCTAGGGCGAGCCATGGCCTACGCCGAGCGGATGGCCGCGGTTCGCGAGCGGATGGGCCAGCGCGACGTCGACATGCTGCTGCTGTCCCTCGGCGCCGACCTCCCGTGGCTCACCGGCTACACGGCCATGCCGTTGGAGCGGCTGACCATGCTCGTCCTGCCCGCCGACGGCGACGCCGTCCTCGTGGTGCCCGAGCTGGAGGCACCCCGGGTCGTCCCCCGGCCCGAGCTGTTCAGCATCAGGCCGTGGTCGGAGACCGAGAACCCGGTCACCGTGGTCACCGGTGTGGTCGGCCGGTCGCGTCGCCGGCTGGGCCTCTCCGACCGGACGTGGGCCACGTTCCTGCTCGCCCTGCAGGCCGAGCTGCCCCGGTCGAACTGGACCCTCGCGTCGCGGGTCACCGCCCCCCTGCGGGCGGTCAAGGACGCCGACGAGGTCGCCGCCCTCCGCCGGGCCGCCACCGCCGCCGACCGGGTGGCGACCGAGCTCGTCACGGGCCAGATCCCCCTGATCGGGCGCACCGAGGCCGAGGTCTCCCGCCAGCTGGGCGACCGCCTGGTCGAGGAGGGCCACCAGTCGGTCAACTTCGCCATCGTCGGCAGCGGACCGAATGCCGCCAGCCCCCACCACGATCCGGGCGGCCGGGTCATCGGGGCCGGGGAGGCGGTGGTGTGCGACTTCGGCGGGACGTTCGACGGGTACTGCTCCGACATCACCCGCACCGTCTTCACCGGCGCGCCCCCGGACGAGTTCCGCGACCTCTACGCCGTCCTCATGGGCGCCCAGGCCGCCGCGGTCGACGCCGCCCGGGTGGGTACGCCCTGCCAGGACGTCGACGGGGTGGCCCGCGACCTCATCACCGAGGGTGGCTACGGGCCGCAGTTCATCCATCGCACCGGCCACGGGATCGGCCTGGAGGAGCACGAGGACCCCTATCTGGTCGGCGGCAACCGGGATCCCCTGGCCGCCGGCCATGCCTTCTCGGTGGAGCCCGGCATCTACGTGGCCGGCCGGTGGGGAGCCCGGATCGAGGACATCGTCGTGGCCACCGAGGCCGGGCCGGACCCCCTCAACCGCGCCGACCACGCCCTGGCCGTGGTGGAGGCGTAGTGCAGCTCGGGCTCGCCGGGCGGGTGGCCCTGGTCACCGCGGCCTCGAAGGGGCTCGGTCGGGCCAGCGCCCTGGCCTTGGCCCAGGAGGGGGCCAGGGTGACGATCTGCGCCCGGGGCGCCGACACCCTGGCCGCGGCGGCGGACGAGCTGAGCGCCCACACCGACGTGCTGGCCATCGCCGCCGACGTGACCGACCCGGCCGAACCGGCCCGCCTGGTGGCGGCCACGGTCGAGCGGTTCGGCCGGCTGGACATCGTGGTGGCGAACGCGGGCGGGCCGCCGCCCGGTCGGGCCCTGGAGGTCACCGACGAGCAGTTCGAGGCCGCCGTCAACGCCAACCTGCTGACCTCTGTCCGCCTAGTCCGCGAGGCCGTCCCCCACATGCGCTCGGGCGGCTGGGGGCGCATCTGCCTCCTGACGTCGTCGTCGATCAAGCAGCCGCTGCCCAACCTGTCCCTGTCGAACGCCGCCCGCACCGGGCTGTGGGCCTGGGCCAAGACGGCGGCCGCCGACCTGTTCGGTGAGGGGATCACCCTCAACCTGGCCTGCCCCGGGCTGCACGCCACCGACCGCATGAAGGACCTGCCCCCGCCGGACTACCCCGTCGGCGACCCCGCGGACTTCGGCAAGGTCGTGGCCTTCCTCTGCTCCGAGCCGGCGAGCTACATCAGCGGTGCGGCCGTGATGGTCGACGGCGCCCGCAGCACCGGCCTGCTGTAAGCCCCGCCTAGTCCTCGCTGGTCTCGGGGTGGCGCTCTTCGCGCCGCTTGCTCTCGTCCTGGGCCTTGAACTCGTCGGCCCAGGCGGCCAGCACGTGGTCGAGCTTGCCGAGCCGGTGGTGGAAGCGGCGGGCGTGGACCCGCGGCGCCAGCTTGGGCCAGAACAACCGGATGCACAGGAGGCTCATGGCGACGACGAGGGAACAGTAAGCCGCTACTTGCAAGACGCCGTTCACACTCGCTCCTCCCGATCCAGGAACTTCCCTAACTCATTCTCGGCCGTCGCGGCGGCGGCCTTGAGGTATTGCTGCTGCTCTCTTTTCCTGCTCTCTTTTCCGCGGCGGCCGATTCCTGAAACCCTATGCGAAACTCGCCTCGATGATCCGCCTCGACGCCGCCACTGTCCTGCTGCAGTGGGCGACCGGGGGCCTGCTGTTCCTGTGGGTCACCACCCGCCGGCGCGAGGTCGGGATCGGCTACGGCTGGCTGCTGCGGATTGTGTACGCGGTGCTGGCCGCCGGCGCCCTGGCCGTCGGGGTCTTCGTCGACCCGGTCCCCCTCCGGGAGGCGTGCTCGGCCGCGGTGGCGGTCGCCGCCAGCGTTGCCCTGGTCGTGTCGATCGTGCGCCGCAAGGCCGGGGTGGCCGGCGAGCGGGCCCGGCGGGAACGCAAGGCGGCCCGGGTGGCGGCCATGGCCGGGCGGGCGTCAGGCGACGGGGCGACGGGCGGGCCGACCGCGGCCGTGGCCGAGTTCCCGCCCGCCCTGGACCTGGTCGCCCCCCTGATCGGGGTGGTCGGCCTGGTTGCCGCCGGGGTGGCCGCCGGTGGGCCGCACGCCCTGGCCGTGGCCCGGACCCTGGCCGGGGCCCTGTTCCTGGGCGCGGTGTCCGACGCCATGCTGCTCGGCCACTGGTACCTCGTCCAGCCTGGGCTCGGCCGGGGCCCGCTGCTCGAGCTCAACCGCTGGCTGGCCCTGACCTGGCCGCTGGAGGTCGGCCTGCTCCTGTGGCCCACCGGCATGCTGTCGGTCCTGTCGGGCTCGGTCGACGACGGGTGGGGCGGCACGCTGGGCTGGTTCTGGGTGGCCTGCGCCCTGACCACGCTGGTCCTCACCGGGGTGACCAAGGCGGCCTTGAAGGAGCGGGCCTACTCAGCCGTCATGGCCGCCACCGGCCTGCTGTACCTGGCCATCCTGACCGCCTTCGGCACCGACCTGGTGGCCCGCGCCGTCCTGACCTGACAGCACGGTAGGGCGACCGAGCAGGGCGCCCACCAGGGTTCCCACCTTGGTGCCGGTGCGGAACATGGACTCGGCCGGCGACGGGTCGTCGGCCAGGTGGGTCAGCATGGCCGCACCCAGGTAGAGCGACACGATGGCGAAGGCCAGGTCCGCGCTCGGTACCAGCGGGGCCAGGTCCGAGCCGGTCATGACCCGGGTGACCGCCTCCTCGGTGAAGCTGATCCAGGGCCGCATCCGGGCCGCGATCTCCGGCTCCAGCTCGGGCATGGCCGAGGCCCCGGCGATCATCTCGGCCAGGACCTTGATGTGGCCGCCGGCCAGGTCCTCCTGGTAGGCCTCGCTGGCCACGGCCAGCAGCTCGGGCAGGGT
Source organism: Acidimicrobiales bacterium (assembly GCA_035494015.1). Taxonomy (GTDB): domain Bacteria; phylum Actinomycetota; class Acidimicrobiia; order Acidimicrobiales; family AC-14; genus CADCTB01. The sequence goes on along the minus strand of DATJHJ010000014.1, from coordinate 46,114 downwards.
GTGGACGGCGTCGATGGCCGCCCGGTAGCGGGCCATGCGCAGCTCGCTGGTGTGGTCGAGGGCGGCGATCAGCAGGTCGTTGACGCTGCCGAAGTGGTAGAAGACCAGGGCCTGGTTGAACCCGCCGGTGGCGGCGATGGCCCGGGCGCTGGTGGCGGCGAAGCCCCGCTCCTTGATGGTCTGCACTGCGGCCTCGACGATGCGCTGCCGTGTCCCTTCGCGGATGGACCGGGCCACCGCCCCGTTCGGCCCCGACTTCGCCATGCCAGATGCTCCGATCGCTCTATTTGATCAACTGCTCAAATCGAACCACGACCAGGTCCGGCCGTCAACTACCGTTTCATGCCCGCTGGGCGGGCGACGGGGATTCAGCCCTCGCCCAGCTGGGCCACGCTGGCCTGGACCTCGGCCATGGCCCGGTACAGGCCGTCCTGGCCCCCCAGCTCCGGCCCGCTGGCGGCCAGGGAAGCGACCGCGGCCTCCACCGCGGCCACCGCGTCGGCCACCGCGGCCAGCGGCTGGGCCCGTACCGGCTCGGGCAGGGCGGCGACGGCCACCAACCGGTCGTCGACGGCCAGGGCGTGGTGTTCGAGGGCGACCCGGGAGTCGATGGCCCAGCCGTCCTTCACCGCCGGGTTGGCCCGCATGGCGGCGATGGCGTCGCGCAGGCGGCGGTGGAGCTTGGCCTCCGTGGTGTGGGCGCCGGCCCAGGCGGCAGGCGCCCGGCTGGGCAGGCCAGGCACGACCTGGTTCGCCTTGTGGAAGCGGGCCCGCTGCCCGCTCACCACCGCGGCGGCGCCTGCGCCGGCCAGCACGAGGAGCAGGACGACGAAGACGAGGACGGCGGTCACTGGCCCTGGGTGCTGCTCGAGCCCCCGCCCTTGAACACCAGGATGAGGATCACGATGACGATCACCGCGATGGTGATGGCCACGGCCAGCTTGACCTTGCTCCACGGCCGCTGGCCCTGGACCTCGCCGGTGATCCCGTTGATGAAGACCTGGAACGGCCGGCCGGCGTAGATCACGGTCAGCAGCCAGATCGGCAGGAGCAGGTGCTTGAAGGTCAGTGCCTTGTAGGTGACCTCCTTGCGGTTGATGTCCTGGCGGTCGCCGCCGATGTCACGCCGGACCGTGCTGTCGATCTCACTCTCCATGCGACCTTTGGCCTCACCGAAGCAGGCCTCCACGTCCTTGTCGTACGTGCGGCACAGGTGGCCGGCGATGTACTCGGCCGAGAACGGCTTGGCCTCCTGCGTCGGCCACGGCTCGAGGGCGGTGACCCGGTCGCGGTCGAAGCCCTCGTTGGCCAGCACGCACACGTCGTCGAAGGTGTTGGCCACCTGGCCGGACACGTCGTACCAGTTGACCCGGATCTCGGTGTGCCGCTTGTCGCCCTCGCCGACGGTGACGGTGTACTCCTCGCCCCGGCGGCCCTCGTACCAGGTGTCGGTGGCCGCGTCGTAGGTGAAGTAGGACGCGTAGACGCTGGCGAACGAGCCGGTCGAGTTGTACTTCTTGAACTCGCTGGGGGCGAACCACCGGCCGTTGATCCACTTCTCCAGCGCCTCCTTGGCCTGGCGCTGGTCGACCCGGAAGGGCAGGACGCCGTCGACCGGGAGCCGGGCCGGGGCGTCGTGGACGTCGTCGCGCTGGATGGGGGTGGCGCAGTAGGGGCAGCGGGTGGAGGTCAGCGTGCCGGTGAAGGTGGTGTGGCCGCCGCAGTTCTGGCACACCACTTCCTTTTCACCGACGACCTGGGGACCGGCCGCCGCCGCCTCCGAGTGCAGCTTGGCCACCGCGGCCCGGAAGTCCTGCTCGGCCGTGACCCGGCCGGCGTCCTCGATGATGTCCTGCACGTTGCCGCAGTTCGGGCACTTCAGCTTCTGCAGGTCGATGTCGAACTCCAGCTGCCCCCCGCAGTTGGTGCACGGGTAGGTCCTGGTCTGCTCGGTGACCTGGTGGACGGCCCGCCCGGGAGGCGGGCCCGGGGGCACGGCCCGCCCGGGAGGCGGGCCCGGGGGGACAGCGCGCTCGGGCGACGGGGGCTGTCCGTCGGAGGGGGGCAGCGGCGGCGGGGCGGCGTCGGTCATGGCACCGGCGGCGCGCTCGGAGGAGCGGGCGGCATGGGGGGAGGAGGCATGGGCGGGGGCGTGGCGAAGAGGGCCTGGAGGGCGGGGACGGTATTGGCCGGGGCCCAGGCGGCCATGCCCTGCGACCACACCAGCGTGGTCGGCCCGATCTGGCCGTTGGCCAGCCCGGCCTGGAGCTGCGCGAGGTTGAACGGCCCGCCGGACTGGCCGTTGCCCATATCCACGTGGAACATGGCCTGCCCCGGCAACGCCGGCGGCCCGCCGGCCGGCGCGGCCGCGGCCGGGGCCATGGCCCCCTGGAGCTGGCCCGCCATCTGCCCGGCCATGGCCAGGCCCATCCCGGCCTGCATCATCTCGCCCATGGCGCTGCCGCCCGGGTTGCCGGCGGCGGCGAGCATGGCGTCGGCCGCCTTGACCTGCTGGTACCGGTCCATGGGGCCGAGGTTGGTCAGGTACCCCTTTTCCTCCACGCCGCGGGCCACGCCGGCCGTCATGGCCTGGGTGATCTCCTCGGGCAGGGAGATGTTCATCGTGATGTCCGTGACGACGAGCCCGAACTCGTTGTCGACCCGCTCGGCCACGAAGTCCTTGAGCTTCCCGGAGAGCTCGACCTGGCGACCCTGGAGGTCGATGGCGCCCAACCCGGTGGCCAGGACCATGTCGGAGAAGGCCAGGGTGATGACCCGGCGGAGCAGCTCGGCGATCTCCTCGGCCTGGACGTCGCTGTCGGTGCCGATCACCTGCTTGAGGAAGACCTCGACGTCGCCGATCTTGACCACGCACAGGCCGTTGGCCCGGACCTGGACCATCCCGAAGTCGGGGTCGCGCACCGTCACCGGCTGGGTCGTGCCCCACCGCAGGTCGGTGACCGGCCGGGTGTTGATGAAGTAGACCTCGCTGCGGAACGGGCTGTTGAAGCCGTGCTTCCAGCCCTGCAGGGTCGACAGGATGGGCAGGTTCTCGGTGGTGAGCTCGTGGGGCCCAGGGTCGAAGGTGTCGGCCAGGGCGCCGCGGTACACGAAGACCGCCTTCTGCCCCTCGCGCACGATCAGCTGGGCGCCGTTCTTGATCTCGTTGTTGTAGCGAGGGAACCGCCACGCCAACGTCGAGTGGGAATCGTCCATCCACTCGATCAGGTCGACGAGCTCGCCCTTGAGCTTGTCCATCAGGCCCATGCCAACCCCCTACCAGTCCGGCGACAACCGCCGCTCCAGCGTAGGGGATGCCGCTCCCAAAATTGCGGGACAATGACGGCCGTGACCCGCCCGTGGAGCGCCCCCCGGCGCGCCCTCGTCGCCCTGGTCGTCCTCGTGGCCCTGGCCCTGACCGCCTGCGGCGGCGGTGGGAGCAGCGGGGGCGGGGCCGACGCCGATGCCGGGGCCACCGGGACCTGGAAGGACATGGCGGTGGCGCCGATCGCCGGACGCACGCCGGCGGCCCGGGCCTGGACGGGCAAGGAGCTGGTCGTCTGGGGCGGCGGCTTCTGCAAGGCCAACCCCTGCCAGTTCGACAACGTCGAGCCCCTCGCCGACGGCGCCGCCTATGACCCGGCCACGGACAGCTGGCGCAAGGTCGCCCCCGCCCCGCTGGCGGCCCGGACGGGGTCGGTGTCGGAGTGGACGGGCAAGGAGGTGCTCGTCTGGGGCGGAACGGTGGGCACGAGCCAGTCGTTCGCCGACGGGGCGGCCTACAACCCGGCGACCGACACCTGGCGCCCGCTGGCCCCGTCCCCGCTCTCGGGCCGGGGCGCGTCCAGCGTCTGGACCGGCAGGGAGCTGGTCGTCTGGGGCGGCCGGGACATCGTGAGCGGCCTGTACCTCGACGACGGCGCCGCCTACGACCCCGCCACCGACCGCTGGCGCATGCTGCCCCCGGCCGGCCTGTCCGCCCGCTCGATGCGGGACGGGATGGCCTGGACGGGCAAGGAGGTTGTCCTCTGGGGCGGGGGGACCAGCAACGAGGCGTTCGACGACGGCGCCGCCTACGACCCCGCCACCGACAAGTGGCGGCCGCTCCCCAAGTCGCCCATCGCCGGCCGCTTCTCCCACGCCACGTGGACGGACAAGGAGGTCCTGTTCTGGGGCGGGGAGGACTGGTCCCAGGTCTTCGCTGACGGCGCCGCCTATGACCCGGCCGCCAACACGTGGAGGAGCCTGCCCGAGGGCCCCCTGAGCGCCCGCATCGTCGACGCCCAGGTCTGGACCGGCCAGGAGATGGTGGTGTGGAGCGGGACGCCCGGCACGTTCAACAACTACTTCGCCGACGGCGCCGCCTACGTCCCGGCGACCAACACCTGGAAGCCCATCGCCCGCTGGTCCGGCCGCTTCGGGTCGATCGCCCTCTGGACGGGCAAGGAGATGCTGGTGTGGGGGGGCATCGTCCCCACCGGGACCGCCGGCGGCCAGACCGCCATCAAGAGCGTGGCCGACGGCCGCCGCTTCGTTCCGTAGGTTCGTCCCGCCGCTGCTGGTCGGCGGCGGGTGGGTGGTGGTGGTCCCGCTGCTCGCCGTGGCCCTGGCCCGGGTCGTGGCCTGGGACGCCCGGTCGACCCTCGTCGGGCTGAACGCCCTCACCCCGTTCCTCTACCTGCCGGCCTGGCCGGTGGCGGTGGGCGCCGGGCTCGGCCGGCGGTGGCCGCTGCTCGCCGCCGCCCTGGTGGTCGTGGTCGCCCACCTGGCCTTCGTGGCGCCCGAGCTGGCCGCTCGTGAGGCGCTGCCGGCGGCGGCGGCATCGGCACCCACGATGCGGCTCTACGACGCCAACGTGCTGGTGGGGAACCAGGACGCCGCCGGCTACGCGGCCGAGATGGCGCGGGCTCGACCCGATGTCGTGGTCCTCCAGGAGGCGACCCCCGCCTTCGTCGCCGCCCTGGACGCCACGGGCGTCCTGGCCGAACTGCCGAACCGGATCACCGTGCCCCGGACCGACCCCTCGGCCGCCCTGGTGGCGTCCCGCTGGGCCCTGACCGACCAGGAGGTGGTGTCGATCCGGGGCCGGCCCGTGCTGGTCACGGCCACGATCGACTACCCCGACCACTCGGTCCGGCTGTTGGCCTTCCACGCCGTCGCCCCGGTCGGCGGCGGCCGGCAGGAGTGGATCGACGATCTGGCCCGGCTGGGGCGAGCGGTGGGCGTCGGGGTGGGCCCGGTCCTGGTGTCCGGGGACTTCAACGCCACCTGGGGCCACCGGGCGTTCCGGCGGCTCCTCGATGCCGGGCTTGTCGACGCCGTCGCCGCCCGCGGTCGTCCCTACCAGATGACCTGGCCGCGCGACCGCCGCTTCGTCCCACCCTTGACCCGCATCGACCACGTCCTCACGCGCGGCCCGCTCGCCGTCACCAGCATCAGAACGGGCGATGGCCGGGGCAGCGACCACCGCCCCCTCGTCGCCGACGTCGCCTTGCTGTAGGCCCGCCGGGCTCACCGATCTCGGTGCACCAGGCGTCGTGATCCCGGCCGAAAGGGCCGCCCAAATCACGACGGCTGGTGCACCCAATCTGCGGCCCGCTCAGCGGGCGACGGTCACATGCTCGCCCTACCGGGCGACGAAGTACTTCGCTTTGGGGTGGTGGCAGATGATGGCGGAGGTGGTCTGCTCGGGGACGTACTGGAAGTCCTCGCTCACGGCCACGCCGATGCGATCGGCTTCCAGCAGCTCGGCCACCTTGAGGTTGTCCTCCAGGTCGGGGCAGGCCGGGTAGCCCCACGAGTAGCGCCCGCCCCGGTAGCCCTGGCGGACCAGCACGTCGACCAGGCGGCCGTCCTCGTCGGCGAAGCCCCACTCCTCCCGGATCCGCCGGTGCCAGTACTCGGCCAGGGCCTCGGCCATCTCCACCCCGAGCCCGTGCAGCAGCAGGTACTCGGTGTAGCGGTCCTCGGCGAACAGCTTGGCCGTCGCCTCCGACACCCGGCTGCCCATGGTGACGATCGTGAAGGCGGCGTAGTCGACCTCGCCGGATGCGAGCGGGCGGAAGAAGTCGGCGATGCACCGCCACGGATCGGTGCGCTCGCGGGGGAACGAGAACCGCAGCCACTCGGCCGTCGCCGTCTCGTCCTTCCAGAGGACGACGTCATTGCCGTCGCCGTTGGCCGGGTAGTAGCCGTAGACCACCTGGGGGACGAGGAGGCCGGCGGCCGTGGCCTTGCTCAGCTCCTCGCGCAGCGTGGGCCGGATGCGGGCCTTGAAGTCGGCGTCGTTCTCGCCCTTCTCGGGCCGGTACTGCCACTGGTTGCGGAACAGGGCGGTCTCGTTGACGTAGCCGACCAGCTCGTCGATGGCGATGCCCTTGACCACCCGGGACCCCAGGAACGGCGGGACGAACACCGTGTTGTCGGTCTCCACCGCCGGCGAGCGGGCCGGAAGGTCGACCGGCGCGGCCGCCTCCTCCTTCACCACCACCCGGCCGAGCGGCACCCGGCCGAAGTCGGGGTCGACCTCGCCCGACCGCTTCATCTCCATCAGCTTGTCCAGGGTGTGCAGCCCCTCGAAGGCGTCCTTGCCGTAGAACACCCGGCCCTCGTAAACCTCGCGCAGGTCGCGCTCGACGTACCGGCGCGTCAGTGCCGCCCCGCCCAGGATCACCGGCGTCTCGGCCGCGATCCCCCGGCGGTTCAGCTCCTCCAGGTTCTCGCGCATGATCAGCGTGCTCTTGACCAGCAGCCCGCTCATGCCGATGACGTCGGCTTTGACCTCGTCGGCCTTGGCCAGCATCTCGGCCAGGGCGACCTTGATGCCCAGGTTGTGGACCTCGTAGCCGTTGTTGGTGAGGATGATGTCGACCAGGTTCTTGCCGATGTCGTGGACGTCGCCCTTGACGGTGGCCAGCACGATCCGGCCCTTGCCCCCCTGGTCCGACTTCTCCATGTGCGGCTCCAGGTAGGCGACCGCCGCCTTCATGGCCTCGGCGGACTGGAGCACGAACGGGAGCTGCATCTGCCCGGAGCCGAACAGGTCGCCGACCACCTTCATCCCGGCCAGCAGGGTGTCGTTGACGATCGACAGGGCCGGCGTCGTGGAGAGGGCGAGGTCGAGGTCGTCGGTCAGTCCGTCCCGGTCGCCGTCGATGATCCGTTGCTTGAGCCGCTCCTCAACCGGCCACCCGCTGCGGTCCTCCTTGACCAGCGTCGCCGACGACACGCCCTCGAACATGGCCAGCAGCTCCTGCAGGGGGTCGTAGCCGGGGCGGCGGCGGTCGTAGACGAGGTCGAGGCAGACGTCGCGCTGGCGCTCCGGGATCTTCGACAGCGGCATGATCCGGGCGGCGTGGACGATGGCCGCGTCGAGCCCGGCCTCCACGCACTCGTGCAGGAAGACGGAGTTGAGGACGTGGCGGGCCGCCGGGGCGAGCCCGAACGACACGTTCGAGAGGCCGAGGATGGTGTGGACCCCGGGCAGCTCCGCCTTGATACGGCGGATGCCCTCGATGGTCTCGATCCCGTCCCGCCGGCTCTCCTCCATGCCCGTCGACAGCGGCAGGGCCAGGGCGTCGAACAACAGGTCGCCCGGCTCCAACCCGTACCGGTTCACGGCCAGGTCGTGGATGGCGCGAGCCGCCCGCACCTTCCAGTCGGCGGTGCGGGCCTGGCCCTCCTGGTCGATGCACGTGCAGACCACAGCTGCCCCGTACTCACGGGCGAGCGACAGGAAGCGGTCGAGCCGGGTGCCCGGGGCGTCGCCGTCCTCCAGGTTGACGGAGTTGAGGACCGGCTTGCCGCCGATCCACTGGAGCCCGGCCTCGATGACCGGCGGCTCGGTGGAGTCGAGCATGAGCGGGATGCTGGCCGCGGTGGCGAAGCGCAGGGCGATCTCGTCCATGTCGGCCACGCCGTCCTCGCCGGTGTAGTCGACGCACACGTCCAGGACGTGGGCACCCTCCTTCACCTGGTCGCGGGCCATGGCCACGCAGGTGTCCCAATCGGAGGCCAGCATGGCGTCGCGGAACTTCTTGGACCCGTTGGCGTTGGTCCGCTCGCCCACCACCAGGAACGAGGTGTCCTGGTGGAAGGGGACCGACGTGTAGATCGACGCCGCACCGGCCTCGTGGGTCGGTGAGCGCGGCGCCGGCTCCAGGTCGCGGCAGCGCTCGACCACGGCCTTGAGGTGCTCCGGGCCCGAGCCGCAGCAGCCGCCGATCACGTTCACGCCCAGCTCTGAGACGAACCCGGCGTGGTGCTCGGCCAGCTGGTCGGGGGTCAGGTCGTAGTGCATCTTGCCGTCGACCACCGATGGCAGCCCGGCGTTGGGCAGGCAGGAGATGGGCACCCGGCAGTGCTGCGACAGGTGGCGCAGGTGCTCGTGCATCTCGGTGGGCCCGGTGGCGCAGTTGATGCCGATGACGTCGGGGCGCAGGGCGTCGAGGGCGACCAGGGCGGCACCGATCTCCGTCCCCGGCAGCATGCGGCCGGTCAGCTCGATGGTGACCTGGACCTGCAGGGGCACGTCACGACCGACCGCGGCCATGGCCCGGCGGCAGGCGATCAGTGCGGCCTTGGCCTGCAAGAGGTCGAAGACGGTCTCGACCAGCAGGAGGTCGACCCCGCCCTCGAGGAGGCCGCGGGCCTGGACCTCGTAGGCGTCGCGGAACTCGGCGAAGCGGATCTGGCCGAGGGACGGGAACTTCGTCCCCGGGCCGATCGAGCCGGCCACCCACCCGCCATAGCCGTCGGCCACCTCCCGGGCGATCCGAGCCGCCTTGTAGTTCAGCTCGTGCGACCGGTCGGCGATCCCGTACTCGGCCAGGGTGTACGACAGCGACCCGAACGAGTCGGTCTCCACCACCTCGCAGCCGACCTCGAAGAACGACCGGTGGAGGTCGGCGATGGCGTCGGGCCGGGTATCGACCAGGATCTCGTTGCAGCCCTCGAACTGCGGGCCGCCGAAGTCGTCGGCGGTGAGCTCCATGCGCTGGAGGTTGGTGCCGGTGGCGCCGTCGAATATGACGACGCGTTCGTGTACGGCCTCCAGGTAGCTCTTCATCGCTTCAGGCTACCGGCCGTGCCATCGGTGCTCGGGCGGAGTTTGCCGGTCAGGGCTCTTCGGACTGGGCGTCGTTCTTGGGCAGGCCGGCGAGGAACCGGTCGAAGCGCTGATGGCCGCGGAGGCATTCCAGGTCCGGGTCCTTGCTGGCCCACGCGTGGGTGAGCTGGTGGGCGCCCGGGCGCTCCAGGGCCGTCTCCAGCAGCCGGACCGCCTCGGCCACGTGGTCGATGGACCCCGGGCTCCCCGCCTTCTCCTCCTGGTCGTGGCGGATGGCGTGGTAGCAGGCCAGGTTGTAGGCGACGAGCCAGAGCGTGCCGGGGTCGGCGACCCGCCGCTCCAACCCGGCGAGGTCGTCGTAGGTGACGTGCATCCCCCCACGGGCCTTGACCGCGGGCATGCAGGACTGGAACGTCTCCTCGAACTGGGCTCGCAGGCTCTTGGTGCCGGGGGTGGCGTGGAGGAGGCCGTACCAGTAGGTGCGCTCCCGCAGCCGCAGCGCCTTGACCATCACTCGCCCGGCGGTCGTATCTCGGCACAGCCGCTCCAGCTCCCGCAGGGCGAACCGGGACAGCTCGCGGGTGCGAGGGTCGATGGCGGGATCCGAGCCCGGTCCCGTCTTCAAGGCGGTGACGAGGTCCCCGGTGGGCGCCCAGTAGCGCGCGAGGGCGTCCAGCACCCCGGCCTGGTCGGCGGCGGAAGCGCTGTCCCAACAGGTGGTCGGGTCGGCAGCGAGGAGGTTGGCGGTGGCCGCCAGCCGGTAGCGGCCGGCGATGTACCGGGGGTGCATGGTCGCCACCCGCAGGGCGAGCTGGAAGGCCCGGAGGTGGTTGCCGGCCAGCGACTCGTCGTTGGCCAGCTTGAGGCCCAGGATGCCGCTTCCCGGTGCCCGCTTCACCGCGTCCCGCAGCAGCTTGATGCTGGCCGTGCCCTCGTCGGGAGCGTGGAAGTAGGCGGCGAGCGACTCCGACGTCTCCTTGTCCCAGGCCGCCCACTCCGGGACCTTCGGGCTCCGGGACAGGATGACGGCCGCGGCCCAGTACGCCGCCTCTCGCGTCGCCTCCTTGGTCGTCCGCTGGAACGTGACGTGCTGGCCCAGCATCTCCGTGGTCCGGGTCATCCGCACCCGCACGCACACGCTCGTCTGCGTGTCCGCGGTCCCCTCGTCGAGGACGGAGAACTCGACCGTGTAGCCGTGGTCGATCGTGATCGCCGCGGTCAGGGCTTCGAGGATCCTCTGCAGCCACTGCGCGCCGGGCACCCCGCCGGTGGCCGCGCCCAGCAGGTCGGTGACCGGTTTGAGCGAACTGGCGCCAGGCACCGCGCCCGGCTCGGGAACGTTCCACAGCAGGTAGGTTCGAAAGCGGGCGGCGGCATTGTCGTCACCCGGGACCGTCACCGGGCCGAGCCCGCCGTCGCCGTTGATGACCTCGAAGTGGCGGTAGCCCATGATGCCGACGCCGGCGAGGACCACCCAGCCGACGACGGCCAGGCTCAGCGGCACCCCCCGTCGGTTCACCAGCGGGAGCGAGCGGACCAACGCGTTGCCCCCCTCACGCAGGACGACGAGGAAATCGGTCGACGGCGTGTCCTCTTCCCGCTCGGCCAGGGCTTTGGCCAGCGCCTGCCGCCGGCCGTCGAGGGCCTTGTCCACCGCCCCGGGGTCGCCCCGGCCCCCGGCCTTAGCCGCTTCGGAGAGCAGCAGTCCGGCGCGGGCCTGGTCGACGGCCAGCTGCCGCCGGTCGTCGTTGGTGTCGGTACCGGTGTCGCGCGAGCCGGGGCGGGGTCGGCAGGCGTGCTCAGCGTCGTCGGCGATGGCGCCGCGCAGCTCCCGGCAGGTGGCGGCGATGAGGTCGTCTGCCTGGTCGAGGGTCTGGATGGCGACCAGCTGCCGGTAGGCATCGATCGCCACCTTCACCTGCGGGACGACCGGGCCCGTGGGACCGCCCGCCCCGGCCAGTGCCGGGTCGGCGGCGAGCCGGCCCTGGAGGTCGACCACCCGCGCCACTGAGCTGGCGGTGGCGCCGGACTGGAGGCCGGACTCGATCTCGGAGGCGATCTGCGCAGCCACCGATGGCGGTGACTTCGTCGGCGGGGCGAGCTGGCGCAGGTCGTTGGTGGCGGTGGCACTCTGGGCGCGAGCGGCGCCGGCCGATCCCGGCCCGCCCACGTCGGCCCTGACCTGTGCGGACTCCACCGCCAGCCGGTTCGCCGTGGCCCGGCCGGCACGTGCTCGCGCCTCGATCCGGCCACTGCGGCCCACGGACAGCAGGCCGCCGATGGACACCACGATGGCGGCCACGGTGAACGCCCGCAGCACGGCCTGGGAGAACCGGGTGGCCACCAGGCGGAGGGTGACGACGAGCGCCAGCATCATGCAGGCGATCCACCGCGGTGCCCAAGCCCAGTACGACATCCACGCCATGGCCAGGAGCAGCGCGGGCATGACGGCCAGCAGCCCGCCGTTGACGAACAGCTCGACATTGGCCGCCCGGCGGCGTCTCCCCTGCCCAGCTGCCCCGTCGTCCCCGCGCCCCCCCGGCACCACACGCACGCTACCGGCCCGACCGCGCGGCCGCTTCACTGGCGGCGACGGCGTCACACAAGGAGGTGAATTGATGGCGCTCCGGTATGGCGAATTATCCCAAATAGGGCTTGCGCGGGCGGGCGAACATATGTACGAGTATCATCGTGCTGGAACAGCTGGCGGCAGCAATTGCGAGTGTCGAGATCGGCGTGGACGGTGACTCCATCGAGGAAGCCATCGCCCTGCGGGACCGGCTCGACGCCCGCATCGCTCAGGCCGTCGGCGAGTACGAGGTCACGGGTTGGTGGGCGGTGGACGCGTCGGCGTCGATGGTGGCCTGGCTGCGCGGCCACGCCCTGATGACCCGCCGGTCGGCCCAACGGCTCCGCACGCTGGCGAGCCGCTTGCGCGCGCTTCCCGTGTGCGCAACGGGATATGCCGATGGCACGCTTTCCGGCGGTCAGATCGAGGCCATTTTGGCGCATTTGGACGGTGAGCTGATCGATATATTCGCCGCTCAAGAGGCCGAGCTGGTTCCCTACCTCGCCCGTCTCAACGTGGCTGGAGTCAGCCGGGCCATGTCCGCGTGGCTCACGCGTGCCCGGCCCGAGCCAAAGGAGCCGGTGGAGCCGGAGCGGTCGGTGCACCTGTCTCAGACCCTCGAGGACCGGTGGGTGCTCGATGGGTCGCTTGATGCCGAAGGCGGCGCGGTGGTCGCTGCCGCGGTGCGCCTCGCCACGCCCGACAAGCCGGATCCCTCCCGTAGCCCGGCCATCCGCCGGGCCGACGCCGTGATCGACGTCTGCCGCTTCTTCCTCGACCACCAACACGGCCAGGCCGCCGGCCGGCACCGCCCCCACGTCAACGTGGTGGTCGAGCTGGCGGACCTCGAACGGGGTCGAGGCGGCCGGGTGGTCGACGGGCCGCACCTCGACGGTCCTACGGTGTCCCGCCTCTTCTGCGACAGCGCGGTCCACCGGGTCGTGATGGCCGGGCGCTCGTCGATCCTCGACTACGGCGTGTCCACCCGCACGATTCCCGCTCCCCTTTGGAACGCACTGGTCATCCGGGACGAGCACTGCCGGTTCCCCGGCTGCGACCGGCCCTCGGTGTGGTGCGAGGGTCACCACGTGGTGTGGGTCACCGATGGCGGCCCGACCGAGCTGGCCAACTTGGTCCTGCTCTGCTCGCGGCACCATCACGTCCTGCACCAGCCCGGGTGGCACGCCAAGCTGCGCCCGGACGGCGAACTGGAAGTCACCGATCGAGCAGGCACTGTACGGGCCACGTCGCCGCCCCGAGCCGAGGCACTCTGGTAGCCGTGCCGCAACGGTTCCGACGCTCGCGTCGCAAGGGGGCCCAGCTTCCGCCGGGCGTCGTGGTGGTGACCCGGCCGACCAAGTGGGGCAACCCGCACCCGCTGGAGCTCGGGCGGGCCGAGGCGGTGCGGCGGTACCGGGAGGATCTGCTCGCCGGCCGGCTGAAGATCACGGTGGAAGACGCCAAGCGGGAGCTGCGGGGACGGGACCTGGCGTGCTACTGCCCGCTCGACGGACCGTGCCACGCCGACGTCCTCATCGAGGTCGCCAACGAATAGAGGTGTCACAGCCGGGGCGGCTGCCTTGTCTTTGGGGATGAAGGCAAGTTCCCGAGCGAGGTGATTGCGATGCGAGTGTTTGTGGCAGGAGCAACAGGGGCGATCGGCCGGCAGCTGGTGCCGCGCCTGGTGGCCGCCGGGCACGAGGTCCATGGCATGACGCGCAGTGAGTCGAAGAAAGGGCTGCTCGAGGAGCTGGGGGCGGTGCCAGTGGTGGCCGACGCCCTGGATCCCGAGCAGGTGGCCGAGGCCGTGGCCGTGGCGCAGCCGGAGGTGATCGTCCACGAGCTGACCGCCATCGGCGACCTGGACCTGCGCCATTTCGACCGTTCCTTCGCCCTGACCAACCGGCTGCGGACCGAGGGCACGGACCACCTGCTCGCCGCCGGGCAGGCGGTCGGGGTGAAGCGGTTCGTGGCCCAGAGCTACTTCGCCTTCTACGAGCGCGACGGTGGCATGGTCAAGACCGAGGAGGACCCGACGGACCCCTCTCCGGCCCGCGAGATGCGCGAAACAGTGGCCGCCATCCGGCACCTCGAGGAGGCGGTGCTCGGCGCCACGTGGACCCAGGGGATCGTGCTGCGCTACGGGGCGTTCTACGGCCCGGGCACGTCCTTGGCGCCTGGCGGGGAGGCGACCGAGCTGGTCCGCAAGCGCAAGTTCCCCCTGGCCGGGGACGGAGGCGGGGTGTGGTCGTTCATCCACATCGCCGACGCCGCGGACGCGACAGTGGCGGCCGTGGAGCGGGGCAGGCGCGGGGTCTACAACGTGGTCGACGACGAGCCCGCCCGCGTGGCCGAGTGGCTGCCCGAGCTGGCGCACACGATCGGGGCCAAGGAGCCGATGCGGGTGCCCCGTCTCGTCGGGCGGGTGTTCGCGGGGGAGGCCGGCGTGGTCATGATGACCGAGCTGCGCGGCGCGTCGAACGAGAAGGCCAAGCGCGAGCTGGGGTGGCGCCCGGCCCACCCGAGCTGGCGGGAGGGGTTCGAGGCGGCATGACCGAGGACGAGCGACTGCTCGACGAGCTGCAGCCGGTGGCCTTCGGGATCGCGTACCGGATGCTGGGCAGCGTGTCCGAGGCCGAGGACGTCGTGCAGGAAGCGCTGCTGCGGGTGCACCAGACGATCGAGGGCGGCGAGCAGCTGGCGTCGCCCCGCGCCTTCGTCGCCACCGTCACCACCCGGCTGGCGATCAACGAGCTCCACTCCGCCCGCGCCCGCCGCGAGCGCTACGTGGGTGAGTGGCTACCCGAGCCGATCATCACCGACGGGCAGGACGACCCGGCCCGGCACGCCGAGATCGCCGATTCGTTGTCAATGGCCATGCTGGTCCTACTGGAGAGCCTCTCCCCCGAGCAGCGAGCGGTGCTGCTGCTGCGCGACGTGTTCGGCTACGGCTACCCGGAGATCGCGGGGATCGTGGGCAAGACCGAGGACAACGTGCGCCAGCTCGCGGCCCGGGCCCGCCGCCACGTCGAGCAGCGCTCGCCCCGGTTCCAGACGACCCGCGAGCAGCGCGACGAGCTGGGACGGCGCTTCCTCGCCGCCGCCGAACAGGGCGACGTCGCCGCCCTCGAAGCGCTGCTCGCCCACGACGTGGAGCTGACCGGCGACGGCGGCGGAAAAGTGCCCGCGCTGGCCCGGTCCGTGCACGGGCGCAGCCGGGTCGCCCGGACGATCGTCAACTGGGTCCGCCTCGCCGCCCGGCTCCCGGGCGTGTCGTTCCGGCCCGTCGAGGTCAACGGCAATCCGGGAGCGCTCTACCTCGACGACCAGCAACGGCTGCTCGGCGTGCTGGCGCTCGACATCGCCGGCGGGCAGATCACGAGCATCAGCTCGGTCGTCAACCCCGACAAGCTGAAGCACCTCGGGCCCGTCGGCGACGTCAAGTCGCTCTTGGGCGCCCGATAGCCGCTAGCCCGCCCGCCCCGTCCGGCCGATGCGCTCGGCCCGGGTGTGGTGGCGTTCCAGGGCGGCGTCGACTAGGTGCTCGATCAGGTCCGAGTAGCCGATCCCGGACGCCTCCCACATCTTCGGGTACATGGAGATGGGGGTGAAGCCGGGGATGGTGTTGACCTCGTTGACGAGCAGCCCGCGCCCGCCTTCCTCGTAGAAGAAGTCGACCCGGGCCATGCCGTCGACCCGGAGGGCGTGGCCGGCGGCCATGGCCAGGCCCTGGACCTCCTCGACCACCTCGGGGGGCAGGGGGGCGGGGACGAGGAGCTGGGCGGCGCCGTCGGTGTACTTGTCCTCGTAGTCGTAGAACTCGTGGCTCGGGCGCACCTCGCCGGGCAGGGAGGCCCGCAGCCGCCCGTAGCCGAGCAGGCCGCACTCGATCTCCCGGGCCGTGACGGCCTCCTCCAGCACCAGCCACTCGTCGTAGGCCAGGGCCAGCTTGGCCGCCGACGCCAGCTCCTCCACGTCGTGGGCCTTGGTGATGGCGACGGACGACCCCAGATTGGCCGGCTTCACGAACAGCGGGAAGCCCAGCTCGGCGGCCGCTTCGTCGAGGGCGCCATCGTCGACCTCGATGTCGCGCAGGGCCAGGTAGCGGACCTGGTCGAGCCCCGCGCCCCCGAGCACGTCCTTGGCCATGGCCTTGTCCATGCACAGGGCGGAGGCGAGGACGCCGGAGCCGATGTAGGGGATGCCGGCCAGCTCCAGCAGCCCCTGGAGGGTGCCGTCCTCGCCGAGGGGCCCGTGGACGAGGGGGAAGGCGAGCGACTCCGGGGTGAGGACCGACGGGTCCACGCCGGGCCCCTCGGCGACCAGGGCGGTCGCCCCGGGTGGGGCCTCGGCCATGACCCACTGGCCGTCCTCGGCGATCCCCACCGGGACGACCTCGTACCGCTCGGGGTCCACCGCGGCGACCACGTGGGCGGCGGTGATGCACGAGATGTCGTGCTCGGCCGATTGACCGCCGAAGAGGATGACGAGGCGCACGGATGGGAGTCTAGGAGCCATGCGACTCACCACCGCCGAGGTCGCCGCCGCAACCGGTGGGACGGTCTACGGGCCCGAGGTGACGGTGGACGGCGCCTGCATCGACTCCCGCTTGCTCCGAGGCGGCGAGCTGTTCGTCGCCCTGCACGGCGACCGCGACGGGCACGACTACGTGGACGCCGCCCTGGACGCCGGCGCCGCCGCCGCCCTGGTGTCCGAGCGGCCCCGGCGGGAGCCGGGTGTGCTCGTCGGCGACACCTTCGTGGCCCTGACCGCGCTGGCCACCGCCATGCGGGCCCGGCTGCCCGAGCGGGTGGTCGGGATCACGGGATCGGTGGGCAAGACGTCGACCAAGGATCTTCTGGCCGCCGCCCTGGCTCGGCGCTGGCGGGTGAGCGCCAGCGCCAAGTCCTTCAACAACGAGCTCGGCGTGCCGATCACCGTGCTGAGCGCCCCGGACGACACCGAGGCCGTCGTGGTGGAGATGGGCGCCCGGGGGCGGGGCCACGTCGCCGCCCTCTGCGCCGTGGCCCGGCCGCTGGTCGGCGTGGTCACCACCGTCGGCCTCTCGCATTCCCAGTTCTTCGGGACCGTCGAGGACGTGGCCGTGGCCAAGGGCGAGCTGGTCGAGGCCCTGCCGCCCCGGGGGACGGCGGTGCTCAACGCCGAGGTCCCCCTGGTGGCGGCGATGGCGTCGCGCGCCACGGCCCGGGTGCTGACCTTCGGGCTGGCCGCCGGCGACGTGCGGGCCGACGGGGTCACCCTGGCCGACGACCTGCGACCCCGCTTCCGGCTTCGGTCGCCGTGGGGCGACGCCGACGTCGCCCTGGCCGTGCGGGGGCACCACCAGGTGGGCAACGCCCTGGCCGCCGCCGCGGCCGCCCTGGCCTGCGACACCCCATTGGACGACGTCGCCCTGGGCCTGGGCGACGCCGAGCTGTCGCCGTGGCGGATGCAGCTCGAGCGGTCGCCCTCGGGGGCCCTGGTCCTCAACGACGCCTACAACGCCAACCCCCTGTCGACCGAGGCCGCCCTGCGGGCCTTGGCCGGGCTTCCCGCCCAACGACGCACCGCCGTCCTCGGGATCATGGCCGAGCTCGGCGCCGTGGGCCCGAGCGAGCACGCCCGCATGGCCGCGCTGGCCGACGACCTGGGGATACGGGTCATCGCCGTGGCCGCCCCCGACTACGGCGCCGGCGAGCAGGTGGCGTCGCCGGAGGAGGCGCTGGAGCGGCTGGGCCCGGTCGGCGAGGGCGACGCCGTGCTGGTCAAGGGCAGCCGGGCGGCGGGGCTCGAGACCGTCGCCGGTACGCTCGCCGGTTCGTGAAGATTTACACGCGACGGGGCGACGACGGCACCACCGGGCTGCTCTTCGGCGGTCGCGTCCGCAAGGACAGCCCCGGCCCGCGCGCCGGTGGCGACGTCGACGAGGCCCAGGCCGCCCTCGGCGTGGCCCGGGCCCTGGCCGAGCCCGGCGGCGAGCTCGACCGGCTGCTCGTCGGGCTGCAGCGGGACCTGTACGTCCTCATGGCCGAGCTGGCCACCGCCCCCGAGAACCGGGCCCGCCTCGTACCCGGGCAGACCGCGGTCTCGGCCGAGATGGTGGCCGCCCTGGAGCCGACGATCGACGACGTCACCACGCGCTTCGACGCCCCAACGGAGTTCGTCCTGCCCGGTCAGACCCCGGTGGCCGCGGCCCTCGACGTGGCCAGGACCGTGGTCCGCCGGGCCGAGCGCAGCGCCCTGGCCGTGGCGCCGCCGGGCTCGGCCGCCGTCCCCTACCTGAACCGCCTGTCCGACCTGCTGTGGACCCTGGCCCGCTGGCAGGAGGGCCGGTCCGTGCCCGCCCGAGCCCCCGAACCCCCGGAGTAGCCCATGCCGATCTCCTTCACCCTGGTCGACGACGTTCCCGCCGGCGCCGTCGTCGTCGGCGCGCCCGTGTTCGCGGGCCGCCGCCTGCCGCCGGGCGCCGCCGCCGACCTCGACCTGTCGTTCCTGGCCGAGCGGGGCTTCGAGGGCCGTCCGGGCGAGGCGCTGGCGGTGCCCTCGGGGCGGGGGACGTGGATCGCCTTGGGCGTGGGCGAGCCCGAGAAGGTCACGGCCGAGATCCTGCGGCGGGCGGCCGCGGCCTTCGTGCGCAGCGCATGGCGGGACACGGCGGGGGCGCTGACGCTGCTGGCCGCGGCCCCGGCCGACCTGGACCCGGCCCTGGCCGCCCAAGCCGTGGCCGAGGGGGCATCGCTGGCCGCCTACAAGTTCAGCCGGTACAAGGCCGACCCCAAGCCCTGCCGCCTGGAGTCCATCGTCGTCCTGGGTACGGGCGACGGGGCCCGCCACGGCCTCGACCGGGGCGCCCGGGTGGCAGCCGCCGTCGCCCTGGCCCGTGACCTGGTCAACGAGCCGGCCAAGGCCATGACCCCCCGGCGGCTGGCCGACATTGCGGCCGAGATCGCCGAGGCCGAGGGCCTGACCCTGACCGTGCTCGACGAGGCGGCCATCGCCGCCGAGGGCCTGGGCGGGCTGGCCGGGGTGGCCGCCGGCTCCGACGAACCGCCCCGGCTGATCGAGCTCGTCTACGACCCGCCGTCGCCCGTCGGCACCGTCGCCCTGGTGGGCAAGGGGATCACCTTCGACTCCGGGGGGCTGTCGATCAAGACGGCCGAGGGGATGGAGACCATGAAGACCGACAAGTCGGGCGCCGCCGCCGTGCTCGGCGCCATGTCGGTCATCGCCGCCCTGGCCCCGCCGGTCAAGGTCATCGGCATCATCCCGGCCACCGAGAACATGCCCGGCGGGTCGGCCACCAAGCCGGGTGACGTCCTGACCATCCGCAACGGCAAGACCGTCGAGGTGTTGAACACCGACGCCGAGGGGCGCCTGGTCCTGGCCGACGGGCTGTCGCTGGCCGTCGAGGCCGGCGCCGACGCCATCATCGACGTGGCCACCCTGACCGGCGCGTGCATCGTCGCCCTGGGCCGCAAGGTCGCCGGCCTCATGGGGAACCACCAGGGCTGGCAGGACCAGGTCGCCGCCGCCGCCGCTCGGGCCGGCGAGGAGGTCTGGCCGCTCCCCCTCCCGGAGGACTACCGCAAGCAGATCGACTCCGAGGTGGCTGACATCAAGAACATCGGCGGCGGGCGGTACGGCGGGGCGCTGACGGCCGGGTTGTTCCTGCGCGAGTTCGTGGGGGACGTCCCCTGGGCCCACCTCGACATCGCCGGGCCGGCCCGCAGCGAGGACGACGAGGGCTACCTGCAGAAGGGGGGCACGGGCTTCGGCGTGCGCACCCTGGTGGAGGCGGTGACGTCGTTCCGCAAGCCCTGACGCAGGTGCAGGGGCGCGTAGCGGCCCCGACACAGACGGACACGGCGGACGTCCGCTGGCATCGGGGCCGACCGGGACACTATGCCCCCCAAGCGCGGCCGCGCAAGGGGACCCCCGGAGGCTAGCTATTTGGGGCTGCGGCCCGGACCTTGTCCCTGGGCCGTGCGCCGGCTGCCGCGGCGGCGAGCCATGTACGCGGCGGCCAGATCGGGCGGTGCGCACGCCAGCCAGCCGTCCACGATGGCCTCCCGCAGCGGCCGCTTGGTGACCCTGTCCAGCTGGATGAGCACGGCCGAGTACCCGTCGAAGTGGGGGATGGTGAAGAAGGCGTCGGGGTGGGCGGCGAGCACGGCTTCCTTGTCGCCGAGATCGGCCACCCGCACGGCCAGGATCGGGCCGCTGGGCGGCGCGGCATCACCGAAGCGGCGGATGTCCGCCTTGCTGAACGCCCGTTCCCATGCAAACGCTTTGCCGGCCACGGACCACGCCCGGTGGCCGTGGCGCTCACCTTGGGTGACCTCCGGCAGCTGCAGGGCCATCCGGGCCGCCTCGTCGAGCGTCACCATGGAGGAGCACCGTACCGCCGGCGGGCATACGGGCGGCGCGGCGGCGAGGGACCGCTACCTTCTCTGTCCGTGGCGCCTCCGCACCCGCCGCCGACCCCGCTGGAGCACTGCCCGACCGGCATCTCGGGGCTGGACGAGATCACGAGCGGTGGGCTCCCCCGGGGGCGGACGACCCTGGTCGCCGGTGGGCCCGGCTGCGGGAAGACGGTGCTGGCCACCGAGTTCCTGGTCCGGGGCATCCAGCTGGGCGAGCCGGGGGTGTTCATGGCCTTCGAGGAGACCGCGGAAGAGCTGACGACGAACGTGGCCTCCCTCGGCTGGGACCTGGCCGGTCTGGCCGCCGACGGCAAGCTGGTGATCGACCACGTCAAGGTCGAGCGCGAGCGCATCGACCAGACGGGCGACTACGACCTGGAGGCGCTGTTCATCCGGATCGGCCTGGCCATCGACGAGGTGGGGGCCCACCGGGTGGTCCTCGACACCCTCGAAGTCCTGTTCTCCGCCCTGGACGACACCGCCCGGCTGCGGGCCGAGCTGCGGCGGCTGTTCGCCTGGCTGAAGGCCAGGGGCGTCACCGCCATCGTCACCGCCGAGCGGGGCGAGGGGGCACTGACCCGGCACGGGCTGGAGGAGTACGTCGCCGACTGCGTGATCTCGCTCGACCACCGGGTGGCCGAGCAGCTGGCCGTCCGGCGCATCCAGGTCGTCAAGCTGCGGGGCTCGGCCCACGGCACCAACGAGTACCCCTTCGTGATCGACGGCTCGGGCCTGTCGGTCATCCCGGTGACCTCGTTCGACCTCGACCACGCGGCGTCGACCGAGGTGGTCTCGACCGGAGTCCCCGATCTCGACGCCATGCTCGGCGGCGGGGGCTGGTACAAGGGCAGCACCACCATGGTCTCGGGCGAGTCGGGGACGGGCAAGACGACCTTCGCCGCCGCCTTCGCCGAGGCCGCCTGCCGCCGGGGCGAGCGGGCCCTCTACCTGGCGTTCGAGGAGTCGGCGTCCCAGCTGGTCCGCAACATGGCCTCGGTGGGCCTGCATCTGGACCGGGGCGTCGACGAGGGGCTCCTGCGCATCCACGCCAGCCGGCCCACCCAGCTCGGCCTCGAACGCCACCTCACGACCATCTACCAGGAGGTCGAGGCCCACCACCCCGACGTGGTGGTCGTCGACCCCATCACCGACTTCACCGCCATCGGGACCGTCGTCGACGTCAAGGCCCTCCTCATGCGCATCGTCGACTACCTCAAGAACCGCCAGATCACGACGGTGTTCACCAGCCTGCTGACCGACCGGACCGGCGAGGACCCCAGCATCTCCTCCCTCATCGACAACTGGCTCCAGCTGCGCAACCTGGAGACGCACGCCAAGCGCGACCGCGGCCTGTTCATCCAGAAGGCGCGGGGCATGAGCCACTCGAACCAGATCCGCGAGTTCGTCCTGTGCGAGGACGGCATCCGGCTCCTCGACGTCGTTCCCGGCGCCGCCCCCGCGGCTGCGACAATGCAGGGGTGAGCGCGACGGAGCCCGACCGGGGGGCCGACTCCTGGGAGCTGCGGCTGTACGTGGCCGGCGAGACGCCGCGCTCGGTCGCCGCCCTGGCCAACCTGCGCCAGATTTGCGAGGACCACCTGGCGGGCAAGTACACGATCGAGGTGATCGACCTGCTGGAGCGACCGCAGCTGGCCCGGGGCGAGCAGATCGTGGCCATCCCCACGCTGGAGCGGCGGCTGCCGGAACCGGTCCGCAAGATCATCGGCGACCTGTCGAACACCGAACGGGTCCTCATCGGTCTGGACCTCCGCCCCGAGCGCTGAGCCCCAGGTGAGCGACCCCGCCGCCCTCGTCGCCGACCACCTGCTGGACGCGCTGCCGGTGGCGATCGTCCTCATCGATCCGGGCGGGCGGGTGAGCGGCTGGAACTCGGCCGCCGAGGTGCTCTACGGGCACCCCCGGGCCGATGTGCTCGGCCGGCCCGTACTGGAGGTGCTGTTCGAGGACGACGACGTGACGGCCGCCGCCGCGCTGATCGAGAGCGTCGCGCCGGGCGACTGCTGGGACGGCGACTTCCGGGTCCGCCGCCGCGACGGGGCCTTGCTGGTCAGCTCGTTCCGCCTCGCCGCCGTCGGCGGCGACGAGGGCGGGGGCGGGGCGGCGGCCCGGGCCTGGATCGCCACCGATGGGATGGACCAGGGCCTGGCCGAGCAGGAGCGGTCGGTGCTGCTCTCCGCCGAGCGGGCGGCCCGGGCCACGGCCGAGGAGGCCCTCGGCCTGGTCGAGGCCATCCTGACCTCCGCACCGGTCGGCATCGCCGTGTTCGACCTCCGGCTCACCTACGTGCGGGTCAACGACGCCTACGCCGCCCTGACCGGCCTGCCGGCCGAGGCGCACGCCGGCCGGCGGCTGGGCGACGTCGTCCCCCTCCAGGCCGGCGTGGCCGCCGACCTGCGGCGAGTCGTCACCACCGGGCGGACCATCCTCGGCCGTCCCCTGGAGGTGCTGACGGACTCGGATCCGGCGGGGGTGCGCTCGTTCACCGTCAGCTACTTCCCGGTGCGCAGCGCGGCGGGCGCCCTGGTCGGCGCCGGGTTGGCCCTGGTCGAGATCACCGATGCCAAGCGGGCCGAGGCCGAGCGGGCCGCCCTGCTCCGCCTGGCCGAGGCCGCCCACCAGCGGCTGTCCATCCTGGCCACGGCCAGCACCGTGCTGACCACCACCATGGAGCTGGACGAGCTGCTCACCCGCCTCACCCGGGTCCTCACCCCGGTGGCCGCCGACTGGTGCGTGATCGAGCTGCTGGGGCGCCACGGGGAGGTCGAGCACGTGGCCGTATCCAACCGGAGCCCGGCTGCTGCCGCCGCGCTGGCCGCCACCCTGCGCGCCGCGCCGATGACCCTGGACGGCGGCGGGCCCATCGCCGAGGTGCTGCGGTCCGGCCAGGCCCGGCTGGCCCATCCCGGGCTGATGACCGAGCTGCTGCACAACGCCGCGATCGACCGGGGCCAGCCCGATCTGGCCCGCCAGTTCACCCTCAACTCCAGCGTGATCGTGCCCATCGAGACCCGAGGGGAGATCCTCGGCGTCCTGATCCTCTCCACCGAGGGCGACCGGCGGCTGGACGACGACGACCTGGACCTGGCCGTGGAGATCGCCCACCGCGCCGCCCTGGCCGTGGGCAACGCCCGCACGTTCCAGCAGGAGCACCAGATCGCCGAAACCCTCCAGCGGGCGCTGCTGCCCGCCACCGTCCCCATCGTGTCGGGCCTGGACGTGGCCGTGCGCTACGTGGCGGCGACGGACGGCGCCTCCGTCGGCGGGGACTGGTACGACGTGCTGGCCTTCGACGACGGGACCACGGGCGTCGTGGTCGGCGACGTGATCGGCCACGACATCGCCGCCTCGACCACCATGGGCCAGCTCCGGACGGCCCTGCGCATCTACGCCTGGGAGGAGCACGGGGCCCCGGGGTCGGCCCTGGCCCGGGTCGACCGCCTGGTCGACGGGCTCGGGCTCGGCTACGCCACCTGCATCCTGGGCGTGCTCGACCTGGGCGCGTCGTCATTCCGGTGGAGCAACGCCGGCCATCCGCCGCCGCTGCTCCTACGGGGCGGCCGGGCGTCGTTCTTGGGCGAGGGAAACGGCGTGATGCTGGGCGCGACCGGCGGCCGGCGGGTGGTGGAGGCGGCCGCCGCCCTGGAGGAGGGCGACGTGCTGGTCCTGTACACCGACGGGCTCGTCGAGCGGCGGGGCGAGTCGTTGCAGGAGGGTTTCGACCGCTTGGCCGCCGCGGCCGAGGACGCGGCGACCGAGGATGCCGAGGTGCTGTGCGAGTCCCTGCTTGAGGCCCTGGTGCCGGCCAGCGCCGGCCGCGGCGACGATGTGGCCATCCTGGTGGCCCGCATCCGGCCGACCGTCGGGCGACCCGGCGTGCACCGGCTGCCGTTCGAGCCCAAGCCGGAGAGCGCGGGCCTGACCCGCGGGTTCACCGCCGGGGTGCTGCAGGGCGCGGGCTGGGCCCAGCAGGTCGACACCGCCGTCCTCCTGGTCAGCGAGCTCGTGACCAACGCCATCCGCCACGCCCGCGGCCCCTGCGCCCTGGTCGTGTCCTTCGCCGAAGACTCGGTCGAGCTCAGCGTCGAGGACGGCGACCCCCGGCTGCCGGTCGCCCGGGGGGCCACCGGCTACGAGGAGGACGGTCGCGGCCTGCTCCTGCTGGACGCCCTGGCCGAGTCCTGGGGGGCGCGCCCGCTCCCCGCGGGCGGCAAGGCCATCTGGTTCCTCCTGCGCCGTTAGCCGCAGAGTCCGGCGGCCGGGCGGACGGCCACCTGCTCGGCCACCCGCGGCACGGGGCGTGCCTCGGCGACGGCGTGCGTCTCCACGTCGATCCCGCCCTCCAACCGCCCGCCGGCCAGCTTCACCGCCCGCTCCAGGAAGGACGTCCACATGTGCAGCTGGACCTCCTTGGCCATGCGCAGGCCCTGGTACATCAGCCGGGACAGCCGGTCGCCGCTGCGGGCCCACGACTCGATGGTGAAGAGGATGTCGCCGTCACCCGCGGGCTCGGCCCGGAACTCGATCTGGCCCGCCTCCAGGTGGCCGACGAGGGTGGCCAGGCGGAAGGAGGTCGGGGCCACCTCCACCACCCGCACCGGCCCGTCCCAGGGGCCGGGCATGCGGACGACGTACTCGTCGGCGGCCGCCATGTGGCCCGCGTCGCCCCGGACCTTGCGGAAGCGGGCGAACTCGGTGGGCGCCACCGTGTTGGGATCGGCGAGGATGCGTTCGAAGAGCTCCTCGGCCGCCAGCTCCGGGTGGACGATCCTGACCTGGTAGCGGCGGTGGAAGAGGGCGCCCACGCCGTCGTCGGCCAACTGCAGCTCGTCCCGGGCCAGGGTGGGTGGCAGCGACGGGGGACCGTCCTCCTCCGGCGAGCCGGCGAGCTCCCGGCGGTGCAGGGGCGTGATCCGCCACATGTAGTGCCAGCCGGTGAGCCCGATGCCGAGGGGCCACAGGGCGGCCGTGCCCAGGCGGTACCACGGGCTCAGCCGGCGTGGCATCGAGGGGTCCGTGGGTAGCGTGAGCGCATGCTGACGTCGTTCCTGCACCGCACCGGCCTGCGGGGCTGGCACTGCCACGTCC
Source organism: Acidimicrobiales bacterium (assembly GCA_035494015.1). Classification (GTDB taxonomy): domain Bacteria; phylum Actinomycetota; class Acidimicrobiia; order Acidimicrobiales; family AC-14; genus CADCTB01. Next base: position 20,949 of record DATJHJ010000014.1, on the reverse strand, counting down.
TTTCCCTGGCCAGCATCGGCCTATGCGTCGGGCTCTGGATCCGGGCCAAGACGGTCGACCAGGACATGCGGGGCAACGCCGAGCGCCGGGCCCTCTTCGTCGGCCTGTGGCCGCCGATGTTCTGGCTCATCGGCGATTCCCTGGAGGACGGCGACTAGGGCTCGCTTCAGTCGTCGAGACCGCGCCGGTGCTGCTCGGCCTCGTGCACCCGGTCGGCGGCCTCCGCCGCCGCCGCCTCCGCATCGGCCAGGCGCCGGGCCGCGTCGCCGGCCTCGTCCTCGGCCGTGGCCAGGTCCCGCTCGGCGTCCTCGAGGCGGGCCCGCAGCCGGGTGACCTCGTCCCGGGCCCGCACCAGGGCCTCGGCCCGGCGCTCCGCCCCCTTCGCCGCCGACCGGGCCGCCTCGGCCAGCTCACCAGCCCGGTCCCGGGCGCGAGCCAGGGCCCGCTCCGCGTCCCGCCGCGCCGCCGCCAACCGGGCCTGCTCGTCCTCCTCCGGCTCCGGCTCCCGCTCGGCGGCGGGCTTGGGCTCGGCCCGCGCCTCCGGTGCGGGGCGCAGGTCGGCGAGCTCGACGTCCAACCCGCCGAAGCCCGAGGGCGGCTCGGACTCGGTCGACAACCGGCCGGCCACCACGGCGGCGCCCAGCTCGGGATCGAGCGACGCCGCTTCCAGGGTGGCGATGACGCCGGGCAGATGGGCGTCGACCCCGGCTCCCCGGGCGGCGAGGAGGCCGGCGGCCGCCGCGGTCAGGGCGGCGACGGCGTCCCGGCGGGCCTTGGTGGCGGCCCGGAGCACCCCGGCGTCCGCCCCGCCCAGCACCCGTTCCTGGGCCGTACGCAGGTCCCGTCCCATGCCCAGGAGCGCTTCGACTTCGCCTCGCCGGGCCCTGGCCAGCTGGTTGACGGCCCACGCCGCGGGGGTGGGGCGCCGCAGCTTGGCCACCTCGGCGGCGACGTCCCGCCGCTTCTCGGCCCGCAGCCGGCGGACCAGGGCGGTGCGCCCGGCCACGAAATCCGCCGGGTCGAGGGCGTAGAGCTCGTCGGCGACCTCGCCCACCTCGCCGACCTCGGCTGCATCGTCTTCAGCCACAGTTCCTCCCCGCGCCGCAGCCACTTGGCCCGCCATTGGTTCTAGCCTCACCGCATGGCCAACCCCGCGCTGAACGAGAAGACCTTCGCCCCCGAGCGGCTGCGCACCGTCGATCCCCGGGTCGTGTTCGGCGAGGGCGCCCCCGTCCGCCCGGCCACCATGACCCTCGAGGGCACCATCGCCCGCTCGGGCCTGTTGTTCCCGATCCTCCTGGCCTTCGGGTGGGTGGGCTGGAACTCCGTGAAGGTCACGGACCTGGAGGTCCGGTTCCCGGCGTGGATCATCCCCGCCCTCCTCGCCGGCCTGGGCGTGGCCATCCTGACCATCTTCCGCCCCCGCCTGTCGCCCTGGACGGCGCCGGCCTACGCGGCCATCGAGGGGCTGGTGGCCGGGGCCATCTCGGCCCTCTACAACGCCCAGTTCGACGGGATCGTCCTCCAGGCGGTGATGCTCACCGCCGCCGTGTTCGCCATCATGCTCGGGCTCTACACGTCGCGGCGGGTCAGGGTCACCGACCGCATGCGCCGGGTGGTCATGGTCGCCACCCTGGCTGTGATGGCCGTCTACGGCGTGACCCTGCTCCTGCGCCTGTTCGGTGCCGACGTGCCCATGATCCACGAGGCCGGCCCCATCGGGATCCTGTTCAGCCTGGCCGTGGTCGGTATCGCGTCGTTCAACCTCCTCCTCGACTTCGACCTGATCGAGCGGGGCGTGGCCAACGGGGCGCCGAAGTGGATGGAGTGGTACGGGGCGTTCGCCCTCCTCGTCACGCTCGTCTGGCTCTACCTGGAGCTGCTCCGCCTCCTCTCCAAGCTCCGCAGCCGCTAGCGCGGCGCGGGTGCGCTTTCCCTTCGCCTTCGAGCCCCTGTACCGGGCCGTGGCCCTGCCCTTCGGGATCACCCCGAGGCGGGCCTGGGTGGAGGTGGGCGACGGGCGGTTCGAGGCCCACTTCGGCTTCTGGGCGGTGGCGACGCCGCTCACCAACGTGGCCGGCATCGAGCGCAGCGGGCCCTACGGCATCCTGAAGACCATCGGCGTCGCCCACCTCTCGGCGGCCGACCGGGGGGTGACGTTCGCCACGAACCGTCGCCAGGGCCTCTGCCTGCGCTTCCATGAGCCGGTCGTGTGCATCGACCCCACCGGGCACCTCCGCCACCCCGGCCTGACCGTGACCGTGGCCGACGTCGAGGCGCTGGCCGCCGCCCTGGAGGACGCCGCGCCGCCCACCTGAGTCGGCCCCTTGCATGCCGACCCGGTCTGCGCGACGGTTCCCCTGGGGGAGTCGGGGGACCGGATGGGTCAGCGGGGTCGGGCAGTCACTGTAATCGCCGTGGCGGCCGTCGTGGTGTCGGTCCTGCACACCCTGGCCCTGCCTGCCGTCCAGGCCGCCGTGCTCCCCGCCCAGCCGGCCAGCACCACGTGCCACGTCACCGACGGCGCCTTCACGCCCTGCCCGGACGGCCGGACCGAGTGGTCCGACATCACCCCGGTCGCCTACCCGCAGCACCAGGCCTTCCTCTACCAGGACCAGGCCGACCTCGACCCCGTCCGCCACATCCCGAACGGGACCGTCGACACCCGGATGCTGCTCTACGAGGACTGCACCCGGACCACCGCCCTCGCCCCCGACGAGTACTTCCTCATCAACTTCGACTCCGTCGAGAAGGAGGGCACGGGGCCGGAGAAGATCGTCCGCTACGACATCCACGTCTTCGGCGACGGCACCATCATGTTCTTCGAGAACGGCGTGCTCCAGACCGAGAACGGCCAGTCGCGGGTGACCGAGATCGACCACCAGCGGGGCCGGGCCGGGTTCGTCCCGTCACCGAACTGCGCCACCCCGCACCTGGTCGTCGAGTACCAGATCCTCCTCGACGCCGCCGGGGGGAGCGGCACCTCACCGGGGCCGTCGTTCTGGTTCGGGGCCGCGTCGCCCCCGGGCCCACCCCCGCCCCCGCCGAAGAAGTGCTCGACCGCAGTCGGCGCCAGCATCGACGGCAAGAGCTCGCCGTGGGCCGCCGGGCTGACCAGCCAGGTCGGCAACGACGTCGACCGCGACGGGATCCCCCACGAGGTCGAGCTGTCCCTCGGCACCGACCCCTGCAACCACGACACCGACGGCGACGGCCTGCTCGACTCGTGGGAGACCTTCGGCCGGTCCAACATCGGCTTCGACCTCGACGGCGACGGCGTGGTCGACGTCCATCCCGAGCAGGTGTTCGGCACCACCGACCGCCCGAACCCGCTGCGCAAGGACGTCTTCGTCGAGCTCGACGCCTACAGCTGCCGGGTGAGCGGCTGCCCGCCGCTGGACCCCATGGTCCACGGGGCCGACGCCCAGGCCCTGCAGGACGTGCGACTGATGTTCGCCGGGCTCCCGCTGTCCAATCCCGACGGGACCAAGGGGGTGCGGCTCCACATCGCCCAGGACGAGGAGATCCCGCACGCGCCGAACTGCGACCTGCCCCCGATCGTCAACCGCAGCTTCTTCGGCACGCTCGACCAGCGCAACGGCCCGCCCGAGGTCCTGAAGGCCAAGCAGCTGGCGTACCGCTACATGATCTCCGGCCACTCCACCTTCGCCGACGACGACAACCCGTGCGTGGCCGACCCGACCGACATCTTCGCCGACCTGTTCACCGACGACGGCGTGGTCCCCTTCTTCGACAACACGCCCTTCGGCTCGGCCGCGGTGGGTGGCAGCGACATGATCCTGTCGCTCAGCCCGCTGTGGATCTGCCCGATCGGCAAGACGGTTCCCTACCTGCTCGGGCTGTTCACCGTCTGCGACCGCAAGTACGGCTCTCCGGGCCTGTTCCCGACCAAGGTCCTCAACAACGGCGTGGTGACCGATGTGCCCAAGCCCTACTCACGGGGCCTGGGCCGGGCCGACCCCGACCCCGAGAAGGCGGAGAGCTACGGGATCACCCAGCTGGTGAGCCGCAGCATCGCCCACCTGCTCGGCCACTCGCTCGGCCTCGACAACGACGCCGACGTGGCCAACGACCCGGCCAAGAGCGATCCCCTCCCGCCCGGGCTCAACTCGTGGCCTCCCGACCCCTACCCCGGCGCGGCCAAGCTGACCTTCGCCCAGTCGCTGTACATCATCAGCGTGACGACGAGCCACCTGGCCTTCATCGACTCCAGTCCCGGCCACCCGGCGCCCCGCGAGAACACCGTCTTCGACAACCCGATCCTGGAGTTCCAGCAGACCGACCGGGACGGCGACGGCGTGATCGAGCGGGTCGACAACTGCACCGGCGTCGCCAACCCGGACCAGTCGGACATCGACGGGGACGGGGTCGGCGATCCGTGCGACTCGGACCGCGACGGCGACGGCATCCTCGACGCCAGCGACGCCTTCCCGTCCGACTCGGACAACGACGGGATCGACAACGTGGCCGACCCCGACGACGACAACGACGGCGTGCTCGATGCGGTAGACAACTGCCGGGTCAAGGCCAACCCCGGTCAGGGCGACCTGGACGGCGACGGCCGGGGCGACGCCTGCGACACCGACGCCGACGCCGACGGCACCACCGACCTGGAGGAGCTCATCGCCGGCTCGGACCGGTTGAACCCGGCCAGCCGCCCAGAGTCCATCCTGTTCGGCAACCTGTGCTCCGACGGCATCGACAACGACGGCAACGGCCTGACCGACGCCGCCGACCCCGGCTGCCAGGACAACGACGGCGACACCATCCCGAACAAGATGGACCTGTGCCCGAACGCGCCCGACTTCCTGGGCGACATCGACGGCGACGGAGTGGGCGACGCCTGCGATCCCGACGCCGACGGGGACGGCGTCGACAACACCCTGGAGATCCAGCTCGGGTCACAGCCCTTCGACGCCGCCAGCCGGCCGGAGACCACCGAGGTGGCCGGGACGTGCTTCGACGGGATCGACAACGACGAGGACGGGACGGTCGACGGCGACGACCTCCGCTGCTCCGCGGGGATCGGCCTGCACGCCATCCGCACGGGCTTCGACGGCACCGTGGCCGCGGTCGGAGGGGACGGGTCGACGGGGCCAGTGGCGATCGGCTTCACTCCGAGCTTCTTCGGGCAGCCCGCCGGCTCCCTCTACGTCAACGAGAACGGCAACGTGACCTTCGACGGGCCGCTCGACGCCTCCACGCCGTTCGACCTCACCACCACCGATCGGCCCGTCATCGCCCCCTTCTTCGCCGACGCCGACACCAGCTTCGGCGCCCCGGTGAAGTACGGCCAGGGCACAGTGGACGGCCATGCCGCCTTCGGCGTGACCTGGCCGGGCGTGGCCTGCGCCGCGCCGGTCATCGCCGCCGAGCGGGTGGCCGGGGCGCCCGCGGTGGCCGCCCAACCGGTGCAAGGTGGGGGGGACGACTTCTTCCAAGTCGTGCTGGTCGACCGCAGCGACCTCGGCCCGGGCGACTTCGACATCGAGATGAACTACGACCAGCTGCAGTGGGAGACCGGCGAGCGGGCGGGCGGGGACGGGACCTGCCGGGGTGGGACGTCGGCGAGGGTCGGGTACTCGAGCGGCACCAAGGCGGCGGGGACGGCGTTCGAGCTCCCCGGCTCGGGCGTCCCTGGGTCGTTCCTCGACGATTCCCCGGCCGGGCTGATCTACGGCAGCCGCAACAACACCCGGCCCGGGCGCTACGTCCTGCCCGTCCGCAACCGCCCCGACGCCGACGGCGACGGGGTCCTCGACGCCGCCGACAACTGCCCCCAGACGGCCAACGCCGACCAGCGGGACAAGAACATCAACGGCATCGGCGACGCTTGCGAGACGCCCGACCTCCAGCACACCGTCGCCGCCTACCTCGACGCCCGCCTCGACGGCACCAGCGCGGCCGAGCCCACCGGCACCTCGGTGGCCGACGAGCCCTCGCTGGCCGAGCGCCTGGTGCGCATCGTCAACGCCCGCCTGGCCTCCGGCCTGGCCACCTCGGCCCGTGACCTGACCACCAACCTGGTCAACAGCCTGGTCGACCTCGGCCTCGTCGATCCCGGGGCCGCCAACGCCCTCATCGAGCAGGTCCTGGCCCAGGTGGGCACGCCGCCGTCGAGCACGACCACGTCCTCCACCACCTCGACGACGACCTCGACCTCGACGACGACCTCGACCTCGACGACCTCCACGACATCCACCTCCACCACGGTCGCCCCGAGCTCGACCACCACGTCCACGACGGTCGCCCCGACCTCGACCAGCACGTCCACGACGGTCGCCTCGACCAGCACGTCGACGTCCACCAGCACGTCCACTTCCACGTCGACCACGTCGACGACCGTGCGCCCGACGACGACCACGTCGACGACCGTGCCGCCGACCACGACCACGCTGCCGCCGACCACGACCACATCCACGTCGACCACCACGACCACGCTGCGGCCGACCACGACGACCACGTCCACCACGGTGGCCCGCCCGACGACGACCACCATCCGGCCCCCGGGCCTGTGCGCCCTGCTCCGGCAGTTGCTGAGCCCGCCGCTGTCGTTCTTGACCCCGCTGTTCCGGCTGCTGCTGCGCCTGCTGGGGTGCGGTTAGGTCAGGTCGACCTGGGAGTGATCGCCGAGCATGAAGCGGTTGGCCCGGGGGCGGCGGGCCGAGCGGGTGACGACCACCTGCTTGCCGATGAGCGAGTCCTCCACCCGGGGGATGTCGACGATGCGGCTGTCGTCGAGGATGACCGAGTGCTCGACCTCGGCCCGGATGACCTGGCAGCGCTCGGCGATGGAGGTGAAGGGACCGACGAAGCTGTGCTCGATCCGCGTCCCGGCCCCGATGATGGCCGGGCCGCGAATGGTGGACGCCACCACCTCGGCGCCGGCGCAGATCACCACCCGACCCTCGATCCGGGACTCGGCGTCCACGGCGCCGTCGATGCGCTGGTCCAGGGTCTCCAGGATGAGCCGGTTTCCCTCCAGCAGCGCGTCCAGCTTGCCGGTGTCGATCCACCAGCCGTCGACGACCTGGTGGTGGACCCGCAGGCCCGAGTCGAGCAGCCACTGGATGGCGTCGGTGATCTCCAGCTCGCCCCGGGCCGAGGGCTCGATGGCCCGTACCGCCTCGTGGATGGTCGGGTCGAACAGGTACACGCCGACCAGGGCCAGGTCCGATGGCGGGTCGACCGGCTTCTCGACCAGGCGGAGCACGTGGCCGTCGGGGCCGATCTCGGCCACGCCGAAGCGCTGCGGGTCCGGAACTCGGGCCAGCAGGATCTGGGCCACGGCCTGCCCGGTGCGCCCGTCGGCCTCGAACCGGTCGACGAAGACCTTGACGCCCTGGCGGAGCAGGTTGTCGCCCAGGTACATCACGAAGTCGTCCTTGCCGAGGAAATCGCCGGCGATGAGCACGCAGTGGGCCAGCCCGAGCGGGGCCTCCTGCGGGATGTAGGTGACGTTGAGCCCCCACCTCGACCCGTCCCCGACGGCGGCGCGGATCTCGTCGGCGGTGTCGCCGACCACGATCCCGACCTCGACGATCCCGGCCTCGGCCATCTGCTCCAGCCCGTAGAACAGGATGGGCTTGTTGGCCACCGGCACGAGCTGCTTGGCGCTGGTGTGGGTGATCGGCCGCAGGCGGGTGCCTGCACCGCCGGCCAAGATCAGCGCTTTCACGAGGTACGGGTCTAGCCGCTCACCGCCGCTGCATCCACCCGGCCAGCTCGTCCTCGCCCAACCGGCCCCGGGCCGCCAGCCGGCGGCGATCGCCCAGGGACTCGGGAAGGAGGCGGACGTAGGCCCCGTAGGCCCGCAGGCGGCGGCGCACGGTCTCGGTCTGCGCGGGCCGCCGGTGGACAAGCGGGGCCACGATGTCGCGCCGGGCGTAGGAGCCCGTGATGAGCAGGTGGCGGCCCGCTTCGCGCAGGGCCAGCGACCGGGGGGCGTTGCGGGTCAGGGTCAGGAGGCGGTTGCGCTCGTCGAAGTGCTGGAACAGCCGGGAGCCCTCCACCGACGACGCGGAGTGGACGTGGCGCACCACCGATCCCGGGACGTACAGGTAGCGCCAGCCCTGTGCCCGGCCCCGCCACGCCAGGTCGAAATCCTCGTAGTAGAGGAAGAAGCGGTCGTCGAACAGGCCGACGGAATCGAGGTAGCGGCGGGACAGGAGCACGGCCGCCCCGCACCAGGCGAAGACCTCCTCGGTCCGGTCGAACTGGCCCGTGTCGCGCTCGAGGTAGCCGCGGTCGGCGCCGTGGCCGTCGGGGAGCAGCACCGAGCCGACGTTGTTGAGGACGTCGAACGGCTCGCCGCCGAGGGGCACCCGGTACCAGCCGGGCTTCGGGCCGACGCGGTGCTCGACCCGCTGGTCGCCCGAGGTGACGACGACGGTCTGCTCGCTGTCCGCCGCCAAGCGGAGCTCGCATGCCGGGAGCTCGCCGTCGTCGCCGGCGGGCACTCGCAGGAGGGCCTCGCCGTTGGTCCACTCGTAGGCGCCCTCGCCGTCGAAACCGTGCTCGAGGCCCCAGAACCCCCGCACGGTCTGCAGCCGGCTCCAGGCGTCGCGCCCGCCCAGCATGGCCCCGGAGACCCGCACGCCCAGGGGGCGGCGGTCACCAAAACCGCGGACGGTGGTGCCGGACCGCAGCTCGACGTCGACGAAGCGGTCGGCAAAGAGGATCTTCGGGTTCACCGCCCCCACGGCCGGGTCGGCGCCCAGGGCGTCGACCAGCGGCGCGAGCCAGCCGGGATCGACCTGGGCGTCGTTGTTCAGCAGCGCGACGTGGTCGACACCGTCGAGGTCGGCGAGGGCGAGGTTGCAGCCGCCGCCGTAGCCCAGGTTGCCGCCGGCGTCGACCACCCGCACGGCCGGCAGCTGGGCCCGGACCCGGTCGGCCACACCGTCGCTCGGGCTGTTGTCGACCATGACCAGGTCGAGGCGATCCGCCGGCCACTGCGACTGCCGGACGCTCTCCAGGCACGAGACGGTGAGGTCGCCGCCGTTGTGGTTCACGACGACCACGCGGACCATGGGCCGCCGGTCAGGGCTCGACAGGCTGGGCTCCGGGGGTCGGGATGCGAGGCCGGTCGGGAGGAGGGTCGGCGCGCAGCACGGCCAGCTCCTCGGCCAACAGCCGGGTGCGAGCGTCGAGCCGGGACAGTTCCCACGAGAAGTGGACCACGATCAGGAACAGCAGGGTGATGGCCCCGAGGAAGAACGTCCCCGGGGCGTAGGCGATCCCGAGGGCGGACGACACCCGGTCGAGCAGGCCGGGGAACGTGGCCAGCAGGGCGATCACCGCCCCGATCGACAGCCACAGCATGGCGTAGCGCGACGGCAGCTGGTTGCGCCGCACCATGCGGACGATGAACAGCAGGCTGACCAGCGTCAGCCCCAGGATGAACAGGTGGGCCCCGACGCTCATCGGGTTGCCGCCTCGGGCGGCTGCCCCGCTGAGCGGGGCACTGTGCTCATCGGTTCGCTCGCCAAGGCTCGCTCACGACCGGTTGGCGGCGCGCATGGCCCGTTCGCGGCGACGGATCGGCGCCCTGCTCAGCAGGGAGACCAGGGCACGCAGGTAGTGGTAGGCGAGGCGGAGGTTCTGGGTCGACGGGGTGCCGGCGGCCCGGACCCGCATCGTGACCGGGACCTCGACGACGGTGAACCCGGCCTGGCACGCCAGCAGGAGGGCTTCCACCGTGTCGCCCAGGTACTCGTTGGGGTAGCTGGCGGCGTAGAAGTCGAGCAGCGGCGCCGAGAAGGCCCGGAAGCCCGACGAGGTGTCCGAGAACGTCCGCCCCGACAGGACTCGCACGGCCAGGCGGAGGACGCCCATGGCCCCGCCCCGCACCCGGCCGACGTCGTATTCCGACCCCTCCTCGGGGGCGGCGAAGCGGCTGCCGATGACCAGGTCGGCACCCTCGTCCAGGGCGGCGAGAAGAGCGGGGACCTGGCTCGGGTCGTGCTGGCCGTCGGCGTCGAACTGGATGGCCCGGTCGTAACCGTGGGCCACGGCGTAGCGGAACCCGGTCTGCAGGGCGCCGCCGACCCCGAGGTTGAAGGGCAGCACGGCCACCGGCACGCCCTCGGCCCGGGCCGCCGCGGCGGTGCCGTCGGTCGAGCCGTCGTCGACCACCAGCACGTCCAGCTCGGGGCAGTCCCGGGCCAGCTCCTTGAGGACCCCGGTCAGCGCCGCCTCCTCGTTGAGCGCAGGCAGGATGACCAGGGTGCGGGAGTACCCGCGAGCGTCGACGGGGACCACGTCGGCCACGGGGCTTCCGCCCCGTGAATGTTTGCGGGACCGGCCTCCCGGGCCGGTCATGGGCAACGTCGGTTCGCGCACCGGACCCTGCGGCCGCCCCACGCCGGGATGATAGGTCTTCAGCGCGCCCGGTCGGCCCGGAAGAGGCTGAGGAAGAAGGCGGCGAAGCCGGTCTGGGCGCCGACCATCATCAGCGTCATGGCCAGGAGCGCGGGGCGAAGGGAGTTGATCGGGCCGAGATCCTTGCGCAGCCAGTGGATCAGGACGGCGGCGTCGATGGCGAAGCCGATCAGGAACAGGAGGGCACCGCTGAGCAGGCCTCGCTCGAGGCTGTAGTTGCGGTCGAACCAGCGCTGCAGGCGGCCATCGCCCCGTTCGTGCTCTCTGGGGACGCACGTGCGGGCGAAGACCCCGAACAGCAGCGTCTGGTAGCCCAGGATGGCGGCCAGGGCGAACAGGACGCTGGCGTGGACGTCGAAGGCGTGGAAGCCCAGGTTCAGCGGGCCGGGCAGCAGGATGGCCTGCCCGAGCAGGCCGACGACGAACAGGGCGATGCCCGGCCACACGAACAGCCAGTCGGGGCTGAGCAGGAGCATGAACCGCAGGTGGCGCCACCCGTCGCGCATGGAGTTGAGCTTCGACTCGCCCTCGCGCGGGTGGTAGGTGATGGGGACCTCGGTCCCCCGCAGGCCGGCCTTGGCCGCGTTGATCACGATCTCCGACGCCAGCTCCATCCCCGCCGACTGCAGCTCCATGCGCTGGTAGGCGTCGGCGGTGAAGGCCCGCATGCCGCTGTGGGCGTCGGAGCTCTTGACCTTGAACAGCCGGTTCAGGACGCCGGTGAGGACGGGATTGCCGATGTACCGGTGCGACCAGGGCATGGCGCCCGGCAGGATCTTCCCGGCGAAGCGGGACCCGAGCACGTAGTCGTACCCGTCCTCCCGCAACGGGCTGATCAGCCGGTCGAGCTGGGCGAAGTCGTAGCTGCCGTCTGAGTCCCCCATAACGATGTACCGGCCCCGCGCCTCGGCGAAGCCCTTCAGGTAGGCGTTGCCGTAGCCCCGCTCGGGCTGGCGGACCACCCGCGCCCCCGCCCGGGTGGCGACCTCGACAGAGTCGTCCGTCGACCCGTTGTCGCTGATCACCACCTCACCGGTGAGGCCGGTACGGGCGATGCCCTCCCACGCCTTCTCGATGCACGCGCCCACCGATCCGGCCTCGTTCAGGCAGGGCATGACCACCGAGATGTCGGGGTGTGCCGCCTCGGGCCGGTCAGAGCTGATGCCGACCGCTCCTGTCGCACTCATCAGCGGCCCAGCTTACGCGGGACCGTCCTGGCCACGGGTGACCACGAGCCGGCGCAGCCGGCCGGCGGCCTTGCGCACGGCGAGACCCGGCCCCCCGGCGTGCAGGTGGTCCCTGGCCGTCTGCAGGTCGTAGCTCAGGCCCCGCCAGCGCTCCTTCACCTCGGCCAGGTCCTTGCGCAGCCCGGCGGTCACGCCGGGGTCGAGCAGGTCGGGCGCCCGCCGGGGGGCCCGGCAGAACTCGACGAGGGGGGCCAGCACCTTCGGCCACGTCAGGTCGGCGGCGGCCGCCGCGGCGTTGGCACCCATGCGGGCCCGGAGGTCGTCGTCGTCGAGGAGCGAGCCGAGCGCCGCCTCCAGGGCGCCGACGTCGCCGGCGGGCACGGCCAGGCCCAGCTGCCGGGCCACGATCAGCTCGGCCAGGGCGTCGCCCGAGGTGGCCACGGTCGGGCGCCCGGCCCACAGGTAGTCCAGGATCCGGGTCCGGAACGACATCGCCGTCTCCACGTGGTCGAGGTGGGTGCTCACGCAGACATCGGCGTCGAGCAGGTAGTTCTGGCGGTCCTCGTAGTCGACCCACCCCTCGTTGAAGAAGACGTGCGTGCCGGTGAGGTCGAGCCGGTCGGACAGCTGGCGGGCGGCGACGGCCATCCGCATCTCGGGGATGTCCGGGTTGGGGTGCTTCAAGCCGAGGAAGAAGAGGCGGACCTCCGGGCGGCGGGCCCGGAGGCGGTCGACGGCGTGGAGAAGGGTGAGGGGGTCGAACCAGTTGTAGATGCCGCCGCCCCACAGGATCACCTTGTCCTCCGGCCCGATCCCGGGGACCACGCCCTTGATCGCCGCCCGCGTCCGCACCGGCGGCGTCTCGGATACGCCGAAGGGCACCACCGAGATCAGCGACCGCAGGGTCTCGTCCTCGTCGTAGGTGACCGGGTTGACCCGGCCCAGGGCCGACAGCTGGCCGAGCCAGAAGTCCCGCTGCTTCTCGGACGCGCAGAGGAAGAAGTCGCCCCGCAGCAGCTGCTCGTTGAGTACCGCGGTGGCCGACTGCACCGCGAGGAGGCGGCCGCGATGGCCCTCGTCGCGCCCCTGCTCGAGCTGCTCCAGGTGGAGGGGGTCGTAGACGTCGGCCACCAGCACCTTGTCCGAACGCAGCAGGAACGGGCGCTTGTGGACCAGCCAGCCCTGGAACACGAGCACGTCGCACCACCGCTCGGCGGCGGCGAGGCCGTCGTCGTCGACCGCCTCGACCGGGAACGGCGAGCCCGGCAGGTCGGCCAGGGTGGTGGTGAGCAGCCGTACCTCGTGCTCGGCCGCCAGGGCGCGGGCGATCTGCCACGCCCGGATGGCGGGCCCGGCCATCTTCGCCGTGATGGTGTCCGGCGTGGCCACGACGATGCGCACCCGGTCAGGCTCATCGCGGGCGGGGGGATGCGCAAGTGCGGGGGTGCTTTGCAGCCCCCGGTGCCGCGCAGCATGATGGCCCCATGTGGCACGCGCTGCGGTCGCCGCAGCGCAGCGGGGCGGCGGCCCTTGCCGGCCTCCTCCTCCTTGTCGGCGTCGTCATCACGCTGCACGTGCACGCCTACACCACGTTCTCCCCCATCGACGAGCTGCACCACGCCGACTACATGATCAAGGCCGCCCACGGCCAGCTCCTGCGGCGGGGCGACGTGATGGGGCCGGAGACCCGCAGGGAGGGGGCGTGCCGCGGCGTCGACGCCACGGGGGTCGGGCCGTTCTCCTGCGACGACGAGACGTGGTTGGCCGGGCGGGAGTTCAACACCGAGGAGATCCAGCCGCCGGCGTACTACGTCATCACCGGTTGGACCGCCCGGGCCCTGCGACCCCTGCTCGGGACGGCCAGCCTGGTGACCGCCGGGCGCATGGTCGGCGTCCTGTGGCTCGGCGCCGGCATCCTTGCCGTGTGGGCGGCGCTGTCCATCCTCGACGTCCCGGTGCTGGGACGGCTGGCCGTCGGCGCCCTCCTGGCCACCACGCCGGTGGTGCTCCACGCGTCGGCGACGATCACCGACGACGCCACCGCGGTGCTCGCGGGCGCCGCCGTGCTGCTGGCCGCGCTGGCCTGGGAGGCCCGCCGGGCGCCGGCGTTCGTCGTCGTCCTCGCCGCCGCGGTGGGGGTGTCGTTCCGGCTGACCAACTTCGCCGGCGCCGGGGTGGTCGTGCTCTACCTCGTGATTCGCGCCCTCCGGCCCCGAGCGGAGCCCGCCGCCGCGGCGTCGCCACCGCCCCGCGCCCTGCTGCTCATGGCCGGGGCGGTGGTCGCGACCGTCGCGGTCACGGGCGTCGCATGGGTGGGCCTCAACTCGGCGATGGCTCGGGTCGGGCCGCTGGCCAACCCGAACACCTTCAACCAACAGGCCTGCTGCCTTCCGTTTGATTCCATCCTCGGCCAGGTCGACGCCACGGTCACACCGGCGCACGACCCCTACCTCGTCTCCTTCCTGCAGAACAACAAGGTCCGGGTCGTGGTCAAGCTCACCGACTGGCTCCTGCTCGGCACGGCCGTCGGGCTGGCCGCCCTGTCGGCCCGGGGGAGCCGGGGCGAGGCCCTGGCCGCCGCCGCCATCGTGGGCATGCTGGCCACCGGGCCACTGCTCACCGTGACCAACTACGTGTTCCAGGGCGCGTTCTACGGCATCCCCCCGCGGTACGGGCTGTCGATGATGCCCGCCCTGGCCGCCTGCGTCGCCCTGTCCTTGGACAAGGACTGGGTTCGGGCATGCGTGGTGTCCCTGGCCAGCGTGTCCGTCCTGATGACCTTGGTGCTCGAACTGCGCTGACGGCGGCGGCAGGGTCTCAGTAGCTGAAGGTGGTGGCGCCGTCGCCGATCCACTCCCACATCGGGACCGTCCCCGCCACCTCGGCGTTGGCGAGCAGGCCACCCGGGTCGAGCCCCTTGGAGTTGAAGCAGATGGGGCAGACGAAGTAGCGGCCACCCGCGGCGGCGTAGCGGTCGAGCAGGGAGGCGAGCGGGGGGCAGCCCTCGCACGCCACCCCGCCGGCGACGCCGACGAGGGCGAGCCGGACCGCCTCCTTGGTCAGGAACATCAGTGTGGGCCGACCCGACTCGGCGGCGCCGACGGCAACGAGGAAGGCAACGGTCACCTTCTCGGTGTCCTCGAGTCCGGTGGTCAGGCTGACGACGGCTTTTCCGGCCATAGGTAGGTCCCTTTCTGTGTGGTGGATGTCCGCAGGCCGAATCCTCGGCGCTCCGACGGCTCTTGTCAAGTACTAGTTTGATTACTTGACAACGAGCGCGGAGCGGGGGCAGGATGCCGCCATGGGAGATCGTCAGGCCAAGGACGCGCTGTACGACGCCTTCGCCGAGGTGGCCAAGGCGCTGGCCAGTGGCCGGCGAGCCGAGATCGTCGACGTCCTGGCGCAGGGCGAGCGCTCGGTGGAGGCCATCTCCGACGAGCTCGGCCAGACGCTGGCCAACACCTCGCACCATCTCCGGGCGCTGGCCCGTGCCGGCCTGGTCAGTACCCGGCGCGACGGGACGCGCATCTATTACGCCCTGTCCAGCGAGCGCGTCGGCGCCC
Source organism: Acidimicrobiales bacterium (assembly GCA_035494015.1). Lineage (GTDB taxonomy): Bacteria > Actinomycetota > Acidimicrobiia > Acidimicrobiales > AC-14 > CADCTB01. Next base: position 5,795 of record DATJHJ010000014.1, on the reverse strand, counting down.
TGTGGGCCGCCTTGCGCGACGTGGCCACCGAGCACGTGGCCGGCATCGACCGTCTGGCCAAGGACTACCTGGGCGACCGCGCCGGCCTGGAGGCCATCTCACGCCAGGAGCTGGCCGAGCGGCTGGCCACGGGCGATGTCGTCGTTCTCGACGTGCGCCCTGACGCCGAGTACCGGGCCGGTCACATCCCCGGCGCCCGCTCGGTACCGCCCGCCCAGCTGCGCCGCAGCCTGGCCGCCCTGCCCAATGACACCGAGGTCGTGGCCTACTGCCGCGGCCCGTTCTGCGTGTACGCCGACGACGCCGTGCGCGAGCTCGACCGCCGGGGCTACCGGGCCCGGCGTCTGGAGGACGGGTACCCCGAATGGAAGCGAGCGGGGCTCCCAGTCGCCGCCGGCCACGACTGAAAGGAAACGGCCCGACGCATGAACGGTCCCGGTATCTCCATCGTGGTCGACGAGGGGTTGGGGAACTGCTCGTATGTCGTCGACCTCGATGACGGGCGGGCCCTGGTGGTCGACCCCGGGCGTGACGCCCGTCCCTACCTGGCCGACGCCGAGCGGCGTGGCCTGCGGATCGGGCTGACGGCGGAGACCCATCTCCACGCCGACTTCGTCTCCGGCAGTCGCGAGCTGGCCGCTCGGGGCGCCACCGTGGTCGCCGCTCGGGCCGCCGGTCTGGAGCACCCCCACCACGGGCTGGCCGGGGGCGAGACGCTCGACGTCGGCGGTCTTAGCCTCGAGGCCATTGACACGCCGGGCCACACGCCCGAGCACCTCGCCTACCTGCTGCGCGACGCCAGCCGGCCGGTGGCCCTGTTCACTGGCGGGTCCCTCCTCGTGGGCGCCGTCGCCCGCACCGATCTCGTCGCCCCGGAGGCCACCGAGGACCTGGCCCGGACGTTGTGGCGGTCGATCCGGCAGCGCCTGCTCTGCTTGCCCGACGACCTGGCCGTCTATCCCACCCATGGCGCGGGCTCGTTCTGCTCGGTCGCCCCCGGCGGTGAGCGGGTGACCACGATCGGCCGGGAGCGGGCCACCAACCCCCTGCTGAGCGCACCCGACGAGGACGCGTTCGTGGCCCGGCTCCTCGCCGGCTTCGGGACCTTCCCCACCTACTTCCTCGAGCTGCGGGAGGTCAACCGGCGCGGCCCCCGCGTGTACGGCCAGTACCCGGCCCTGGCCCCCCTGGACGCGGTCACGGTCGACGGCCTCCTCGACGACGGGGCCGCGCTCGTCGACATCAGGCCGGTTGAAGCCTTCGCCGCCGGGCATGTGCCGGGGTCGTTCTCGATCCCGCTGCGCCCCCAGTTCGCCAGCTGGCTGGGCTGGCTGGTGGAGCGACACCGCCCGCTCGTGTTCGTCGCCGACGCCGACGCCGACCGTGACGACCTGGTCCGCCAGTGCCTGGCCATCGGCTACGAGCGCCTGGCCGGAGAGCTGGCGGGCGGGATCGACGCCTGGGCAGCAGGCGGCCGCTCCCTCGCCACGGTGGCCCTCGTCGGCCCGGGCGAGGCCCTCGGGACCATCGTCGACGTGCGTCAGCGCAACGAGTTCGCCGCTGGCCACGTGGACGGCGCTTTCAACATGGAGCTGGGCGACGCGGCCGCCCACGCCGCAGCGTTGCCGGCCGGCCGGCTCACCGTCATGTGTGGCCACGGGGAACGGGCGATGAGCGCGGCCAGCATCCTGGCCGCCCACGGGCGGGCCGACGTCTCGGTGCTGGTCGGAGGACCGGCCGACGTCGCCGCCGCTCGCGGTCAGCGTCTGGTGGAGTGAGCCGGCGAGCGGCACCGCTGGACGCCCCGCCGGCACTGCGCCTGGGGTTGCGGGAGAACCTGGCCCAGTTCAGCCTGCTGGTGGCGGTCAATGCCCTGGTGGGCGGCATGGTCGGCCAGGAGCGGACGGTGCTGCCGCTGCTGGCCAGGCGCACGTTCGCCCTCAGCGCCTTCACCGCCAGCGCCACCTTCATCGTCGCCTTCGGCGCCACCAAGGCGGTGGCCAACCTGGCCGCCGGCGCCCTGATCGACCGGATCGGGCGCAAGCCGGTGCTCGTCGCCGGCTGGGTCGTCGGCGCGCCGGTGCCGGTGCTCCTGATCTGGGCGCCGACCTGGGGGTGGGTCATCGCCGCCAACGTGCTGCTGGGCCTCAACCAGGCCATGACGTGGTCGACGACGGTGGTCATGAAGATCGACCTGGTCGGCCCGGCCCGGCGGGGGACGGCGTTGGGCTTCAACGAGGCGGCCGGCTACGGGGCGGTGTCGCTCACGGCGCTGGCCACCGGGGCCATCGCCGCCCGCTACGGCCTGCGCCCCGAGCCGTTCTTCCTGGGCATCGCGTTCGCGGCCTTGGGCCTGGGCCTGTCGAGCCTGTTCGTGGGCGAGACCCGGGGCTATGCCCGCCACGAGGCGGCGGGCCAGCGGGCGCGCCACGACGCCGGCGGTGGCTTCGGCGCCATCGTCGGCCGGGCTACCTGGCGGGACCCCACGCTCAGCGCGGTCAGCCAGGCCGGCCTGGTCAACAACGCGGTCGACGGCCTGGCCTGGGGCATCCTGCCCCTCCTGTTCGCGGCCGACGGGCAATCGGTGGAGGCCATCGGGGTGTTGGCCGCCCTCTATCCCGGCGTGTGGTGCGTCGGGCAGCTCATTACCGGTTCGTGGTCGGACCGGGTCGGTCGCAAGCCGCTCATCGTGGCCGGGATGGTGGTTCAGGGGGCGGCCCTGACCCTCATGGCGGTCACGACCGGCTTCGCCCCGTGGGCCGTCGGTTCGGTCCTGATCGGCGTCGGCACGGCCCTGGTGTACCCGACCCTGATCGCCGCCGTCGGCGATGTCGCCCATCCAACGTGGCGGGCCACGGCGGTCGGCGTCTACCGCTTCTGGCGCGACGCCGGCTACGTCGTCGGGGCGCTGCTCGGAGGGGTGGTGGCCGACCTGTTCGACCTCCGCGCCGCGGTCATCGCCGTCGCGATCCTGAGTGCGCTCTCCGGGCTCGTCGTCGCGGCAAGGATGGAGGAGACGCTCCCGCCGGCGGGGCCTGCGCGCCCCCGCTCGCCGCTCCGGACGGCGGCCACAAGGGCCCTCCGTGCATCCATTTCCGGTCTGGCGCGCATCTAAAGGGAGATGGACGACCTGAGTGACCTCGACCTGGTCGAGGCGGCCAAGGCCGGGGACACGACCAGCTTCGGGGAATTGGTTCGCCGTCACGGTCCCCGGCTCCTGGCCTTGGCCCGCCAGGTGGTCGGTCCCGACGCCGCCGAGGACGTGATCCAAGAAGCAATGGTCGACGCCTATCGGGGCCTCGCCGGCTTTGCCGGGCATGCTGCGGTTGGTACGTGGCTCTACCGCATCGCCCTCAATCGCTGCCTCCAGGAGCGTCGGCGAAGGAAGCCGCTGATGGTCGATGCCGAACCACTTGAGTTGCTGGCCCGGTGGGAGGACCCCGACTACAGCGTCGACCCGGCGCTGGTCGCCGCTCGGCGTTCGCACGCGGAGACCCTGCAGTCTGTTCTTGCGGAACTTCCCGAGGCCTACCGCAACGCCCTGCTGCTCCACGATGGCCTGGGACTGACCGCGGCCGAGCTCGCCGAGGCGACCGGCATACCCCTGGGCACGGCCAAGTCGAATATCCGCCGGTCCCGCTTGGCCCTGCTCACGCTTCTGGGCCAAGACGACCGCGGCCTGCTGGAGGAAGCACGATGACCCAACTCTCCTGCCCCATGGCCCGGTCCATGGTCTCGGACTACATCGACGGGGACCTCCCTCGCGACCAGGCCCGGTCCCTCGAGGACCATCTGCAGACCTGCCAGTTCTGCCCGCCGCTCTACGCCTCGCTGGTGGAGACCCTGACCGAGCTGAAGGCTCTCGACGACGTCGGGGGCGTCGACCAGCTGGTCCGGCGGGTACTGGCTGCGCTCGCCGAGCCGCCCGGGCCGGACGATCCGCTGCCGCGGCGCGCATGAATGATCCTGAGGTCCACGTCAGCCGGTGCTCGCAGGAGTGTGGGGGCACTCGGTTCCTTGACCATGGACAAGAACGCAACAACGAGAGAGGACTGTCATGAATTCAGCTCGGACGACGACGGAGCTGCGCGAGCAGGCTCGGGCTCGGCTGCGGCCGGGCAACTTCCAGGGCCACACGCCCCGCGCTGGCTCCCATCACACCGAGTCCGAGGCCATCGAGGCACTGGGCGCGGCCGAGGGCCGGTGGTTCGACTCTGCCCGATACCGGCGGCGGGCCCGGGTGACCTCGGTGGCTGGGCTGACGTCGACGGGGACGGTCAAGGTCGGCTTCGAGGTCGTGGACGGAGCGCCGTTCCACTTCGACCCGGGCCAGTTCGTCGGCATCGAGGCCCACTTCGAGGGGCTGGGTTACCGGCGAAGCCCGTACTGCATCCTCTCCGCACCGACGGATGAGCCCGTCTTCGACCTCCTCGTCCGGGTCGTGCCCCAGGGTCCGCTGTCGCAGCACCTGGCGTCCTTGCGCCCCGGGGATGAGGTGGCGTTCCGGGGCCCCACCGGGCGGTCGATGGTCCCGCCCGACGACGACCGGGCTCTCGAGTTGTTCGCCACCGGCACCGGGGTGGCGCCCTTCTACTCTCTGGCCTGCCAGCTGCTGGCCAACGGCTACACCCGGCCGATCAGGCTGTGGTGGGGCCTGCGTCTGGCGGAGGACATCTGCCTGACCGACGAGCTTGACGCGCTGGCCACCGCCTACCCGAGCTTCAGCTACCACGTCACCCTCTCCCAGCCCACGGTTGCGTGGACCGGACTGCGGGGCCGGGTTGGCGAGTCGGTGCCGCCGCGGCTGGCGACGCTCGGCGGGAGGCGGTACTACCTGGCCGGCAACGGGGCCATGCTCGAGGAGATGGCGTTCGCCCTCTCCGACATGGGCGTGGACCACAGGTACATCTACAAGGAGCCGTATTTCAACGGCACCCACGAGCCCGACCCCGACGTGATCGCCGAGATCAGGGAGCGCTTCGTGGCCCGCGACCTCTTCTCGGCGTACGCCAACCGGCGGGGTACGGGCTTCGGCGCCGACCTGGACGCGGCCCGGTCGGGCAAGGCCGGCAACGGCGACCCCTTGGCCGTGTCGGACCTGTTCGATCTCATGCCCGCTTTCCTCTCCCACCACCCCGACCAGGAAGACCCTCGCCCGGTGCAGTCCAAGCGCCCCTGGGGCCGCAGCTGATGGACCCGGCGAAGCTGGCCAGTGAGATGGGCCAGTTCCAGGTCGTCGATGTTCGCTATCGCAACGAGTGGGAGGCCGGCCACATCGACGGAGCCGTGCACATCCCTGCGGACTACGTCTTCGACCGCGTCGGCGAACTCGATCCGAGCCGACCTGTGGTCACGGTGTGCGGAGTGCCGGGTCCCGACGTCGGCCGGAGCTCGTCGTACTCGTCATACGCGGCTGCGACCACCTGACTCGCCAAGTCCTCGATCTCTTCGAGGTAGTCCACGTCTTCGTGGACTGGCCGGCCACACCGGTCGCACTTCGAATCGGGTGAAGCTCTGCGAGTCACAGTTCCGTCAGGGAAACTGCTCGCCGACATCGTTACCGCTGGCACCCATCGAGATGAGTATGCCCTGGTTCGGCACGAGGCCCGAGCTGGCGACTGCCAGCGCATGCCCAGTGATATCGCCGGTCACACTCGCCACCGCCTGTGTGGGGCCAGCCGATGCCTCAGGGCACTATGCGGGGGGAAAGCCGCCTTGGTCGGCTCAGCTGAGATCTCGCATCCGGAGACCTCGGACCTGCTCGAAATGCTTCTTGTTCCGGGTGGCGAGACCAA
>DATJHJ010000013.1:0-9575 GCA_035494015.1 Acidimicrobiales bacterium | reverse complement strand
GACTATGGCCAGCTGGGCACGGGTTCGACCGCGACCATCCGGATGACGCCGACCGCAGGCGCTCGCGTGGCCGGCGCTTCGGTGATCACCACCGGGGTCCTTCACACGCTGGCGGGATGAGCGTCAGCGCCGCAGAGGAGCGGCTACCTCGCCTGGATGCGTCACCGGCGCCTCCTCGCAGGTCAGGACGCCAGTCCTGACCGCCCAGGCGACGAGGGCGAGGGGCCCGGGCACGGCCGCCCTCTCGAGCGCCCGGCACGTCCCTGCCACCGTCTCGCCCTGATCGACGGCCTCGCGGAGGCTGAGCAGGTCGAAGCCGCCCACCCAACGGACCTGGCCGCCGTCGGGCAACAGGCAGGCCGGACCGCGGCGGACCCGGCCCCCGACGTTCATGGGGACGTCGCAGGTCACGGCCGTGAACGCGAGGTGGGCTTCGGGGTTGATGCCTGGCGGTGGAGCCGCCGGCTCGCCCTCGTTGGCGATGGCCTCGATCTTCGCCAGGTGCCGGCGGCGAGCCTGGTCGACGAACGAGCGGTAGTACTCGCGGCCGAGGGACACGTCTCCGTCCCGCCAGGTCGACAGGACCGCGGCCGCCGCCTGCGCCGAGGCCAGCGCGAAGCGGACGCCTTGGCCGGCCAGCGGGGAGTAGGCCAGGGCGGCGTCGCCCACCGCCAGGCGGCCGACGCCGATCGGGTCCTTGGACCACTGGACCGAGGCGGGGCGCCGGCCCACCGGAACGAGCCGGTCGAGGTCAGCCAGTCCCAGGTCCGACGCCACCCGCTCGTCCAGCCGCGGGCCATGCCCGGCCGGGCCGGTGACCCCGACCGTCGTCCCGTCCGGATGCGCAAGGCGGTACGCCCACCCGGCGCCCATACGGACGACGCGGCCCGCCACCGCCTCCGCGGCGCCGGGGCCTGCGAACAGCGCGGTGACGCAGGGATGGGCCCGGGCCACCGGCCGGGACCACCGGGCGGCCCGCCCGGTCGCGTCGACGAACGCGAAGGCAGCGGGGCGGGACCCGTCGGCCGGCATCGCCGCCGCGCCGCGCCGGCGGGTGGCGACGTAGCAGGCCCGGTCGAGCCGGCGTCGGTCCACGTGCAGCCACCATCCGTCCATCCGGCGGCGGTCGCCGTAGCCGTTGTCGAACCCCGCCACCGCCACTGACCCTGCCTCGGCCAGGGACTCACCAAGACCGACCTCGGCGAACAGGCGGACCGTCGCTTGCGGGAACGCCTCGATGACCGGGCTCGACCGCAACCCGGCGCGACGGGTGAGGAACAGCACGCCGAACCCGCGGTCGAGCAGCAGGCACGCGAGGGCCGAGCCGGCGAGGCCGTTCCCGGCGATGACCACGAACGGGTCCGGCTGGCCGAACACCGCGAGCCGGCTACTGCCAGACGGACAGGAAGGGGACCCCCTTGCCCGCCTTGGCCAAGGCCTCGGCCCGGGCCTGCAGGTCGAACATGAGCTTGCGCGCATCGGCCAGCGACGCCTGGTTCTGGATGTCGCCGGGCTGGTAGCCGACGGTCAGCGCGTCGGTGATCTGCCGGTAGATGGCCAGGGCGGCGGCGACTTCGGCGTCCGCAGGGTCGCCGGGGGTGACGGTACGAAGGTAGACCGGCGCATTGTCGCCGTAGGGCTTGAGGACCCGCTGGAGGTCCCGAAAGTGGAGGAAGTGCTCCTCCCCCTCCTCGGCCACGTTCGACGCCAGCTGGTAGAGGTGCTTGGGGTACCTGGGCCGCCGCAGCGTGGCGGTCACCCGGGCGTACTGGCCGTCGATGTAGGCGCTGGACTGCTCGATGTCGACGAACAGCTGCAGCGTGGCCGCGGTCAGGGGTGACAGCACGGCCGGCTGGGGGTCACCGCCTGTCGGGCTCGGGATGACCAGCGACGGCGGGACGACCGCGGGCTGGAACGGGAGGTCCACGGCGTCGGCCAGCCCCCACAGCAGGTGGTTGGCCCACCGGAGGTGCTGCATCTCGCCGGTGGCGATCTCGATGAGGATGCTCCTGGTGAAGGCGGCGTCGTCGGGCAGCATGGGCCACTTGTTGGGCCGCCCACCCCGTTTGCGGGCCTCGTCCGGGTCGACCACGCTGAACAGCGCGTACAGGTACAGCAGGGCGACCAGGTGCTCGAGGCCGGCGAGCACGCGGATCCGCTCCCACAGCTCCTCATCGGACGCGAACGGCGTGGCCCAGTCGCGGGACCGGCTGCGGGGCACGTACATGGCGTCTATCTCGCGCCCTTCGAGGACGACGGCCAGGTCCTGCCACTGGCGGTTGATCTGGAAGTAGGACATCTCGAAGCGCCGGTTGGCGCCCTGCGACGGCAGCGCCCAGGGGTGCAGCTCGCCGAAGTCCGGGTCCCGCAGCCAGTCGACCCTCGGCTCGCCGGGGTCGGGCTCGGCCGGGTTGCCGCTGGGCAGGGTGGCCTGGCCGAGGGGGACGGCGGGCAGGACGATGTCGGGGTGGTTCGACGCCCAGTAGGTGCAGGAGCAGTCGCGGAAGTCGTGCTGCCATGGCGAGCACAGGCTCTGGGTCAGCTCGCCGGGCTGGAAGGAGAGGTCGATGACTCCCGTGGACGCGTCCGTGTAGTTGCGGCGCCACCCGGCGAAGGTCACGTTGGGCGGCGGGTCGTCGTCGCCGGTCTTGCGCTGCCCGACGACGATGGTGACCGGCTCCGGTCGAAGGTTGCGGACGAGCCGCCATACGACCAGCCCGTCCAGGTTGGCGCCCGTGTCGTCGACCAGCTCGATGGTGGTGCCGCCCTGGGTCACGGACACGAGGAACCAGGGCTGGGCGGCCAGCTGCTGGGCGAACTGCGCCAGGCTCGACCGCAGGGCCCGGGCCTGGTCGGCCTGGTCGGGCCGGGGCTGGGTGAGGGCGGGATCGGAGGTCTGGACGTCGACGATCCGGGCCCCCTGGCGCAACAGGCTCTCCGGCGAGGCGTCCGCCTGCGACACGTACTCCACGACCAGACCCGGGAAGAACCGGCGTTCGAAGTTGCGGTGGTCGTACTCGAGCCCGGGGAAGCAGTTGGACACGCCGCTCTCGGGGCGCGTGCTCGGCGGGTTACCCGGGACGTTGTAGGAGGCCTGGGCGGTGAGGTTGCGGGGGAAGATGCGGTTGACCCGCTGCGGTTCGGGGCTCACGGTGCCGCCACCTCCTGGATCGACGGGAACAGTTCGGGGAGCTCGGCGCGGACGACCGGGTATCGCGACAGGCAGTAGTCGAGCCAGCCGCGGATCATGTCGCACCCCTCCCGGCCCACCTCGTCCACCTCGGCGTGACAGCCGCCCCCGCACAGGTAGCGGGCCCAGCACGATCGGCAGGGCTCCTGGCGGTCGACGAGGCGAGGTTCGAGGAACGCGCGCCGAGCGGCATCGTCCAGGTCACCGATGGCGCCCATGCGGAAGCGGTCCTCGCCCACCGTCCGGTGGCAGGTGGCGTAGTTGCCGTCGACGTCGACGGACAGGTACCCGTAGGCGGAGCCGCACGGCAGCGGCCGGCAGGTGCCCCGGTGGATCTCCCCGAGGGCGTTCCCGAGGTTCGAGAACTGGAAGCCCCAGGACGGGCCCTCTCGGCGGAGCCGGTCCAGCTCGGCCTCGGCCGCGCCGACCAGCCCGTCCAAGTACTTCGCCCAGTCAGGTCCCCGCAGCACCACGGAAGGGTCGGGGCCGGTCCGGGCCGGGCTCACCCCGATCTCGCCGAACCCGGCGGCGGCGATGTCCGCGACCCTTCTCGCCACGTCCAGGTCGTCGCGGGTGACCGTCGCCCGGGCCGACACCCGGCTCAGGCCGGGGTCGTCGAGGAGGGGTCGCAGGTTGGCGATCGTCGCCTGCCACGAGCCCGCCCCCCCATGGCGTGACCGGTGGCGATCGTGGGTGGCCGCCCCGCCGTCGACGCTCACCGTCACCGCGAACGGCTGCGAGCGGAACAGGGTCACGTCCGACGCGTCCACCAGGGTTCCGTTGGTCGTGATCGAGAAGCCGACGCCTACCCCCAGCCGGGCTGCCCGCTCGGCGGCGTAGGCGACCGTGGCGTGGACGACCGGGCGGTTCAGGAGGGGTTCGCCGCCGATGAACCCCACGAGCCCCCGCTCACCGGGGACGACCCCGGCCAGCAGTTCGTCGACGGCCCGTCGGGCGACGGCCTGGCTCATCTTGCGCGATCTGCCGTGGAAGCGGCCTTCGTCGGCGTAGCAGTAGGTGCAGGCCAGGTTGCAGGCCTGGGCCACGTTCAGCGAGATGGCGCGCGGCGGGGGAAGGGGGCCCACGTCGCCGAACTGGCTGGGGTCGGCCGGCGGGACCGCCGCCGCCAGCTCGGCGTGCGCGGCGGGGTCGCCCGAAGCCAGCTCGTCGTAGAGCGAAGACGTGACCTCGAACAGGGCTGAGCGGGCGACGGCCAGCACCTGCGGACGGTCGCCCGGGACGAGGTGGAACCAGGGGGGCGCCGCCGCGGCGGCTCCCATGGCTGAGCGACGGCCGGTGAGGCGAACGGGCACCGCGGTGGCCGCCCCGCCACCGCCTCCGCAACCGGCGCTCACGACTCGCCGCCGTCGGCCCGCAGCCCTCGCTGCAAGCGTTGCGCCACCCGGCGACGGACCGGCCGGCGGGCGGCGGCGTCGGGTGTCGCCTTTGCCGTCCCGGCCAGGAGGCTCTCCCCTCGGCCCGGCGGCTTGGCCGCGGCGATGGCCTCCACGTAGCGCATCAGCTCGATGAACTGGCGGCGGGTCAGCCCCAGCGCCCGCGCCATCTCGTCGCGCATGTACGGCGGCATGCGCATGTCGTGCATCAGGTCGCGGGTGATCCGGGGATCGCGCACCGAAGGGCCCGGCTCCTGGTCGGCCGTGACCGTCGGCTGCAGCTCGGACACCGCGCCGTACGGGGGGCGCACCATCTGTCGCACCCGATCGGCCTGGGTGAGCATGAAGTCGATCAGCTCGTCCTCCTCGGCCAACGGGTCGTGGGCGAGACCGACGAGCTGGCTCCAGGGAAGGCGGGGCTCCGTTCCCGTCGAAGGTATGACCGCCTCGACCTTGGCGTCGGCGTATGGCGTGTCCTGCGGGCGCATGCTCCGCCAGTCCGTGTAGGGCAGGTCGTCGACCTTGGCGTTGTCCGACAGGTAGGAGTTGTCGCTGAGGGCCCGGGCGCGAATGGCGTCCACATTGACGAGCCCCGCGGTCTCCCACACCCGCTGGAAGAGGTCGGCGAGGCGGGCCTGGGTATCGGCCTCGGCGGCGAGGAGGTCGTCGGCAGAGGCCGGATCGAGATCCCGGTCGGCCAGGTCGTCGGCCAGGGACGCGAACGGGCGGCGATCGGGCGCGTAGTCGGGCGGCCCGGCAGACACCCGGGCCGAGGCCACGAAGCGCCGACCGGCGACGACCAGCTCGGCGGTGATCACGCCGTCGCATGTGTCGTCGACCACGCCCCAGGACACGTTGGCGCCCTGGTCGGCCCCGTCGTAGGTGTCGGAAGGCTCAGGATTGGTGAAGGTGGTGTAGTCGCCGTCATAGCGGAGCCAGCTGGCCGCCGGGTTGAGGATGCGGTTCTCCGCAGGCACCATCTCGTAGAACCGCCCCGTGGCGTCGTCCTGGCCCATGGCTGCCGTCGGCGGCCCGTAGACCTCGCCTCCGCCCGGCGTGAAGCGCACCCGCAGCACCCCGAGGTCGACGCCCGCGGCCTGGACCGCGACCGGGCGGATCACCTGGAACCACCCGAGCGGGACCGGATGGTCGGCCAGGACCAGCGGAACGCTCCCCGGCTGCGGAACGGTCCGGGCCAGGAGCTGGTGGCGTTCGTGATCGTTGCCGCGGACGAGGATGTTGGCCTCGAACCCGTTGGCCGCGTCTCCCGTACGCCGGGCCGCCTTGCGGTTGGCCACGGCGATCCCGAAGGCCACGTCCTCCAGGCCGGCCCCCGCCTGTTCCAGGAGCCCGAGGGTCACCGGGACCTCCTCCGTGCTGCCCGCCGCAGCGAGATCCTGGCCCACCTGGACACGCGCCCACAGCTCGAAGAAGGGGGCGACGGGGCGGAGGTCGTTTCCCTGTTTGAAACGCAGCACCGTCGGGATGAACGGCCAGATGCTGCCGTCGGGCTGGACCTCGAGCGTGAGCGCCGGTTCGACGATGTTCCGGGCCGCGCCGTGGATGGTCGGATCTTCCCGCCAGACGTAGTTGTCCATGGGGGACGCGGCGCGGCCGAGACGGGCGAACGCGAGCGGCGGACGGAAGAACACGCTCTCGATCGTCAGCATCTGGCCTCCTCGGAGAAGGCGGCGCCTATGGCCCGAGCGGGCCGCCTCGTGACCCGTGCCGGGAGGGAGAGTTCGCCGCCAACGAGACGTACTCCAATCCCCGGCATCGTACCTGCGCCGTCAGGCCGTGTGCTGGCCCGAGATTGATCGGGTCAACCGCGGTAGGGGTGGGCTCCGCCTACTCGTCGCTGTGGTTCACGACATTGATGACATTGCCTTCGGGGGCGATCACGAAGAACCTTCGCACGCCCCACGGCCTGTGGCCTCGGAAGCGGCGCTATCCGGCAGCAGGGGTGGGGAGGGGGGCGGGGAAGGCCAGCAGGCTCAGCCCCGTGGCTGACATCGTGGCCATGACCAGGGCGCCCGCCCACAGCTCGGGGGTCCAGCCCACGCCGTAGGCGAACTGGTATGCCCCGAAGAAGCCCAGCCACAGCGTCAACGAGGTGGCGGCGGCCACCGCGTAGGCCGCGCCGCGCCGACGGGGCGACGGGTCGAGCCGCCGGATGAGCAGGTCGGCGACCAGGCCGGCGGGGAGGGCGGCGACGAGCGGCACGATCCGGCGGAAGCCGTCGATGCCGCCGACGAGCGCGGTCACCGAACAGAACAGCACCGTCGCCGTGCCGAAGGGCAGCCGCCACCGTCGCAGCGGGAAGAGCAGGGCGCCGACGTAGACGAGGTTGGTCACCAGCAGCGACAGCATCCCGACGATCTCGATGCTCTCCCGGTAGTTGGCCCCCGCTCCCGCGAACCGGGTGACGAGGCTGGTGTAGGGCGACACCCAGGTGCCGTAGCTGTCACGGCGGAAGGGTGTGGCGTACTGGAAGAAGAAGGCGACCAGGGCGGTGGCCAGGATCAACGACAGCAGGGTCGGCAGGAACTGGCGGAACGAGGGCGCCTGCTGGCGACCGTCGGCCCAGCCGGAGCGGAAGGGGCCGGTCATGACCAACAGGGCGCCGGCCAACATGAGCAGGTGGGTGGGGCTGAGGAGGGCGGCGAGGCTGGCCTCGACGCCGAACACCGCGTGCCAGACGAGGTCGCTCGTCCCGCCGATGGCGAACACGATCACCCCGACGAGCACCAGCGAGTGGCCCACCGGCGCCGAGCGCCACATGCTCTCTCCGGTACGGCGGTCCCGGCGGGCGACTCGCAGCGCCCACCAGGCCGACACCAGGAAGCCGGAGTAGAGAATCCCGTGCCAGGGGGTGAACGCCGTCTCCGGCTTCTGGTGGTTGTGGGCCCAGCCGTCGACGAAGAGGCCGACGATCACCCACAGGGCGAACAGGTCGCTGAGCAGGCACTCGCCCCAGGTCAGGCGGCGCCGGCCGTCGCGCCGGGGAGATGCCGACGCTGCGGTCTGCAGGGGCTGGTCGAGGATCTGGGACATGACCGTCAGGCCCTACGAGGCCAGCTTGGCCGCGTTGCCCGGGCAGAACAGGTTGACCGCGGTCTCGACGGCGAAGGCGGCGTTGGCCGGGGACACCGTGATCGCCGGCAGCTGGGAGGCGGCCTGGAGCACGAGGCCCCGCACCTGCGAGGCGCTCTTGCCCTGGTCGAAGGCGGTGCAGACCGCGTCGCCGAAGGCCTGAACGTGGCCCTCGTTGGGCTGGAACGTCATCGGGATGCGCTCCTTGACCTGGGCGATGGCGTTCGCCACCTGCTCGGACGACGGGCTCGTACGGGGCGCCGTGCCCTGGACCCCCTGGCTGGCTGATCCCGCGGCGGCGGTCGGCGAGGCACCCCTGGTCCCGCACGCCGCCCCCGCCACCAGCAGCAATGCCACGCCGGCGGCCGGGCCGAGCACGTGTCGCCGCCCTCTGGTCTTCGCGTTCGCGGAACGGAACATCGCAGCATCTCCTCGCCATCGACGGGGCCCACCCGGGGCGCCCGCTTTCCTTAAGAAAATGATCGACCAGCGCGCCGACGTCCTGAAGTCGAGATGGGCGCGTCCCGGCGATATCCCGGTGACAAACGGCGGCTGCGCTGGCCTGCGCCGTGGCCGCGTGCGCGACCAGTCCGGGATCGCCCGCTGGGCTGCTACCGGGGACCGCCTGGGACCGGTGCAGTCGGCCGAGTAGCGTGCCCCCCTCGTGGACAGAACCCTCGTCATCTGCAAGCCCGACGCCGTCGAGCGGGGCCTCGCCGGCCAGGTCCTCGCCCGCCTGGAGGCCAAGGGGCTGAAGCTGGTGGCGGCCGAGCTGCGGACCATCGACGCCGAGACCGCCGGGGCCCACTACGGGGAGCACAAGGGCAAGCCGTTCTACGACGACCTCGTCGCGTTCATCACCCGGGGGCCGGCGCTGCTCGTCGTGGTCGAGGGCCCCGGCGACACCTACAAGGTGGTGCGCACGCTGATGGGCGCCACCAACCCGAAGGACGCCGCGCCGGGGACGATCCGGGGCGACCTGGCCATCGAGCTGACGGAGAACCTGGTGCACGGGTCGGACTCGCCCGAATCCGCCGAGCGGGAGATCGGGCTCTTCTTTCCCGGCTTTGGCTAGGCGCGGGTTGTGACGCTCCCGTCCAGCGCCTAGCCTCAGGGCCGACCCCTGGCGCGGAGCCTGCTCATGTCAGACAACTTCTTTTCTGCATTCCTGGGTCGCGACATGGCGGTCGACCTCGGCACCGCCAACACCCTCGTGTACGTGCGCGGGCGCGGCATCGTCCTCAACGAGCCCTCGGTGGTGGCCGTCAACGTGAAGGACGGTCGCCCCCTGGCCGTGGGCCTCGAGGCCAAGCGGATGATCGGCCGCACCCCGAGCCACATCCAGGCCGTGCGCCCACTACGTGATGGTGTCATCAACAACTTCGAGATCACCGAGAAGATGTTGCGGTACTTCATCACCCGGGTACACCAGCGCCGCTGGGCCAAGCCCCGCATGGTCATCTGCGTCCCTTCAGGGGTCACCGGGGTGGAGAAGCGGGCGGTGCAGGAGGCGGCGGAGTACGCGGGGGCCCGCAAGACCCCGTTCATCATCGAGGAGCCGATGGCCGCGGCCATCGGTGCCGGGCTCCCCGTCCATGAGCCCACCGGCAACATGGTGGTCGACATCGGCGGCGGCACGACCGAGGTGGCGGTTATCTCCCTGGGCGGCATCGTCACCAGCCAGTCGGTCCGCATCGGCGGCGACGAGTTGGACGAGGCCATCATCCAGTTCATCAAGAAGGAGTACAGCCTGGCCCTGGGCGAGCGCACGGCCGAGGAGATCAAGATCGCCCTCGGCTCGGCCTGCCCGATGGAGGAGGAGTTGCGGGCCGAGATCCGCGGCCGCGACCTCGTCACCGGGCTGCCCAAGACCATCGTCACGTCCACCGAGGAGATCC
>DATJHJ010000012.1:0-32067 GCA_035494015.1 Acidimicrobiales bacterium | reverse complement strand
CACGTCGGCCATGGAGCTGCCCACCGCGGTCATCCTCGGCGCCCTCAGCCCGCTCGGCTGGAGCCGGCTGACCTGCGCCGAGCAGCCGGTGACCGCCTGATGGCCCGGATCGTCCACTACCTCAACCAGTTCTTCGTCGGCCTGGGCGGCGAGGACGCCGCCGCCTCTCCCCCCTCGTCCCAGCTCGGCCCCGTCGGGCCCGGCCGCCGCCTGGCCCAGCTCCTGGGCGACGAGCACGAGATCGTGACCACCGTCTCCTGCGGCGACGACGATGCCGCCGGCCGTCCCGAGGCCGTCGCCGAGATCGTCGCCCTCATCGAGGCGGCGCAGCCTGACGTGGTCGTGGCCGGTCCCGCCTTCACCAGCGGTCGCTACGGGCTGGCCTGCGCCCGGGTGGCGGGGGCGGCCAAGGCCGCGGGCCTGACGGCAGTGGCGGCCATGCACCCCGACAACCCGGGCCTGGACGAGGCCGGCGGGGCGCCGGTGGTCGCCGTGGGCGAGGCGGCCCGGATGATGGGCCCCGCCCTCGACAGCCTCGCCGCCGCCGTGCGCAAGCTGGCCGGCGGTGAGCCGCTGACCAATGCCGATGGCCTGATCGGCCTGGCCCCCCGCACGCCGCGCATGGCCGACCGCAACGCGGCCGAGCGAGCCGTCGCCCTGGTCCTGGCCCGGCTGGCCGGCGACCGTGACGCCACCGAGGTCCCCCTGCCGAAGTTCGACCACGTGACCCCTGCCCCCCCGGTCGACGACCTGGCCTCGGCCACGGTGGCCCTGGTCACCGAGGGCGCCCTGGTGCCCGATGACAACCCGGGCGCGCTGGAGTCGGCCCGGGCCACCAAGTGGCTGCGGTACTCGCTGGCCGGGATCGACCAGCTGCCGTCGGGCGAATGGCGCTCGGTCCACGGCGGGTTCTCGACCGTCTGGGCCAACGCCGACCCCCACCGGATCCTGCCCTTGGACGCGGCCCGGGAGCTGGAGCGCGAGGGTGTCATCGGGCACCTGCACGAGGAGTACCTGGTCACCGCGGGCAACGGGACGTCGGTGGCCAACGCCCGCCGGTTCGGCATCGAGTGGGCGGCGGACCTGCGCCACTCCGGCGCCCGGGCCGCCATCCTTACCGCCACCTGAGGGACGGGAACGCGTTGCGGGGCAACGCTGGCCAAGGAGCTGGAGCGGGCCGGGATCCCCACCGCCCTGCTGTGCAACCTCACCTCGATCGCCGAGCGGGTGGGCGCGCCGCGCATCGTGCCGACCCGGGGCATCCCCTTCCCGGCCGGCGACCCGTCGCTCGATCCCGAGGCCGAGCGGGCGTGGCGGCGCCGCCTCCTCGACCGGGCCCTCGAGGCCGTCTCCACCGCCGTCCACCAACCGACGATTTTCGAGGTACAAGCACAACCCCAGACGGCGGCGGATGGGGCTGGGGCCCCATCTCGTCGAGGAGGCGGGGATGGGGCCCCGCCGGGAGGAGAAGGCATTGCCTGACGTCGTCATCTCGGCCGCCACCCAGGTGCTGGCCCACACCCCCGGCTTCGCCCGCCACGGGTCCAAGCCGAGGCGGGAGCTGCCCAAGGACCCGGCCGTGGCCGAGCGGTTCGCGGCGGCGTTGCGCAGCTACGGCGCCGCCGCCGCCTACGCCCCCCACCAGGCGTGGATCGGCAACGTCCACCCCCGCGACCTGCCGGCGCGGCCGTGGGTCAACGCCGGCGGCGCGCCGACCCGCACGGGCCCGTTCGGCGAGATCATGCCCCAGGACGAGTTCCTGGGCCTGCTGGCCGCGGTGGACGACTTCGGCCTGCTCGCCTTGTCGCCTCACGCGGCGGAGGCGGCAGCGACGGCCCTGGCCGCCCACCCCCTGGCCAAGGCCTTCGACCTGGCCAAGCTCGACGCCGCAGCCACCGACATCGAGGCCGCGGCCGGCGAGGCCAAGGCCCTCCGCCTCACGCCGGGCGCGGTCATGCGCTGCGCCCAGGCCGACGACGAGTCGCTGTCGGCCCACGTCCTGATAGACAACCTGGCGGCCAAGGCCACCGCCACCTTGGCCCTGCTCCACCTCCTCGAGCGGTCGGGCATCGACCCGGCATCGGTGGACTACGTGATCGGCGCCGGCGAGGAAGCCATCGGGGACCGGTACCAGCGGGGCGGGGGCAACATGGGCAAGGCGGTGGCCCAGGCCGCCGGCCTGACCGAGGCGTCCGGTGCCGACGTCAAGAACTTCTGCGCCGCCCCGGTCCCCGCCCTGGTCATCGCCGCCGCCCTCGTCGGGTCCGGCGTGTTCAACCGGGTGGCGGTCGTCTCCGGCGGCTCGCTGGCCAAGCTGGGCATGAAGTTCCAGGGCCACCTGTCGCACGACCTGCCGATCATGGAGGACGTGCTCGGCGGCACCGCCGCCCTGCTGGAGGCCGACGACGGCAGGTCGCCCCGCATCCGGCTGGATGTGGTGGGGCGCCACAAGGTGTCGGCCGGCGGATCCCAGCCCCAGGTCATGGAAGCCCTGGCCGTCGAGCCGCTGGCCCGCCAAGGCATTCGCATGACCGAGGTCGACGACTACGCCACCGAGCTGCACAACCCCGAGATCACCGAGCCCCAGGGGTCGGGCGACGTGCCGGCCCGCAACTACCGGGTCATCGCCGCCCTCGCCGCCGCCCGCAAGGACATCGAGCGGACCGAGATCGCCGACTTCGTCGCCCGGCGGGGCATGCCCGGCTTCGCTCCCACCCAGGGGCACCTGGCGTCGTCGCTGTGCTACCTCCCCCACGCCCTCGATCGCCTCACCACCGGGGACGCCAATCGGGTCCTGCTCCTCGCCAAGGGCAGCCTGTTCCTCGGCCGCATGTCCCAGCTTTCCGACGGGATGAGCGTCCTTCTCGAGAGAAACCGCGCCTCCTAGAGGCAACGCAGAGGGGGTGAACAACAAACACATGCTCCAGGGAAAGAAAGTGATCGCCATCGGCGAGCGGGACGGGATCTCCGGCCCCGCCATCGCCGCCTGCGCGAAAGCAGCCGGCGCCGACGTGGTCTTCGTGGCCACCGAGTGCTTCGTCTGAACCGCCGCTGGGGCCATGGACCTGCAGAGCCAGGAGTCGATACTCCGGGCGTCCCAGACCCACGACAAGGCCGACCTGCTCGTGCTGATCGGCTCTCCCGACCCGGAGAGCGCGACCATCGCCGCAGAGACGGTGGTCGTGGGTGATCCCTCCTACGCAGGCGCCCTGGCCGGGGCCCAGTTGGGCCTCCTGACCTACCACGTGCTCGAAGACGAGGTGCACGCCGACATCCCTGACGACGTCTGGGAAGCGCAGATCGGCGTGATGGCCGACGTCCTCGAAGCCGACGCGCTGGCCGAGACCGTCGCCGCCATCCGCGCCCAAGCCTGACCCCCTCCCCCCGTTCTGGCTGCAGTTGGCCGCCACTGCGCGGGTGACTGCAGCCAAAACGCACGGGGTGGGGCCAGACTGGCGGTCATGACCGGTCTGATCGTCGCGGGTGCCATCGTCGCCGTGCTGCTGTTCATCGTCCTGCCGTCGATCCTGATCATCGTGACCGAGTACGAGCGGGCGGTGTTCTTCCGGCTGGGCCACATCCGGGAGGGGGCCAAGGGGCCGGGGATCGTGGTGCGCTTCCCGATGATCGACCGGGTGGTCAAGGTCACCCTACGGGTCGAGGTGGTCGACATCCCGGCCCAAGCCGCCATCACCGCCGACAACGTCACCATCCAGGTCGACGCCGTCGTCTACTTCCAGGTCCGCGACCCGGTGCAGGCCATCCTGGGTGTCGACAGCTTCCGCTTCGCCAGCCAGCGGGTGGCCATGACCAGCCTGCGCTCGATCATCGGCCGCTTCGAGCTCGACGACCTCCTGGCCCACCGGGAGACGGTCAACGACGAGCTGCGGGACAAGATCGCCGTGTCGACCGGCGCCTGGGGCGTCGAGGTCAAGCAGGTCGAGATCCGCGACATCACCCTGCCCCCCGAGCTGCTGCGGGCCATGGCCCGCCAGGCCGAGGCCGAGCGGGAGCGGCGGGCCAAGGTCATCGCCGCCACCGGCGAGCTGGAGGCCAGCCAGGAGCTGGCCGAGGCCGCGGCCAAGCTGACCGAAAGCCCCGGCGCCCTCCAGCTCCGGACGCTGCAGACCCTGGCCGAGGTGGCCACCGAGAAGAACTCGACCCTGATCTTCCCCATCCCGATCGAGCTGCTGCCCGCCCTGCGCAGCCTCGCCGGCGGGGACCGCTGACGTCGACCGGCGTCCCGACCCGCGGCGGTATCGGTGAATATGGGGCGTGCGCGTCCGGGTCCTCGGTTCGTTCGAGGTCGAGGGCATCCCGGCGCGCGAGCTCGGGAGCCGCAAGGGCCGCGGCCTGCTGAAGATCCTGGCCCTGGCCGACCACCAGCCGGTGTCGGTGGACCGGATCGCCGACGCCCTGTGGGGCGACGACCAGCCGGCCCGCCCGTCCGAGCAGGTCGGCGTGCTGGTCTCGCGCCTGCGGGGCGTGCTCGGCAGCGATCGCATCACCAAGAGCGACGCCGGCTACGCCCTGGCCACCGACTGGCTGGACGTGAGCGAGCTGCGCGCCCTCACCGCCGCCGCCGCCCGAGCCCTCGACGAAGGCCGGGTGGGCGCCGCACGCGCCGCCGCCGACGCCGCCCTCCGGCTGGCCGGCGACCTGCTCCCCGACGAGGACGGCGAGTGGATCCTGGCCGAGCGGGCCGCGGTGGCCGCCACCGTGACCCAGGTCCACCGGCTGGCCGTCGACGCCGCCGTGGCCGCGGGTGACCACGGCGCCGCCGCCGCCCTCGCCGAGCAGGCGCTGGCCCGGGACCCCTACGACGAGGCCGTCCTGCGCACCCTGATGGCCGCCCACCTGGCCGCCGGCCGCCCCGCCTCCGCCCTGGCCGCCTACGCCCGCGTCCGGGCCCGCCTGGCCGAGGACCTGGGGGTGCCCCCGACGTCGGAGACCGAGGCGATGTACGGGCGGGCCCTCGCCGCCGCCGACGGCGACGGACCGGCGCCCCCACCGTCGTTGCCGCCGCCCGCGGGCATCGTCGGTCGGACCGGCGAGCTGGCCGCGCTCGACCGCGGCCTGGGTCAGGTCGCCCGCACGGGAGGGGGGCTCGTGGTGGTCGAGGGCGACGCCGGGATCGGCAAGACGACCCTCGTCGACGCGTGGGCCCGGCGGGTGGAGGGCCAGGCCGTCGTGCTCCGGGGCCGGTGCGACGAGCTGGGCCGCGATCTCCCGTTGCAGCCCGTGGCCGACGCCCTGGCCGACCACCTGCGTGCCGTCGGCCCCGAACGGGCCGGCGTGGTCCTCGGCGACGACGCCGGGACGCTCGCCCCCCTGCTCGGGCCGATGACGGCGTCCGCGGCCACCGTCGTGGGCGACACGGAGTCGGCGAGGACCCGGATCTTCGCCGCGCTGGTGGCCGTGCTGGACCGGATCGGCGACGCCGCGACGCCGACCGTCCTGGTGATCGAGGACCTCCACGTGGGGAGCGCAAGCACCCTGGCCTGGATGGCGTTCGCCCGCCGCCGCAGCCGCCACACCCTCGTGGTCGCCACGACCCGACCGGGCGGGGCGAGGGGCCTCGACGCCGGCAGCCGCATCTCGCTCGGGGCTCTCGACCGGGAGGCCGTCGAGCTGCTGGTCGGTGCCGCCCGCGCCGAGGGTCTCTACCGGCGCAGCGGCGGCCACCCCCTCCTGCTCGCCGCCCTGGCCGAGAGCCCCGACGAAGCGGTACCGGCCACCGTCCGCGACGCCGTCGCCGCCCAGGTGGAGTCGCTCGGCCCTGAGGTGGCGGCGACGCTGACGGTCGCCGCCGTGCTCGGCCCGGACTGCGACCTGGAGCTGGTCTCGCAGGTGGCCCGCACGCCCGTCGCCGACATCCTGGACCACCTCGAGAGCGCGGCCCGCGCCGGGCTGATCACCGAGCGCGGCGGCCGCTTCGAGTTCCGCCACCAGCTCATCCGAGAGGCGCTGGAGGCGGCGACCGGTGCGGCCCGCCGGGCGTTGTTCCACCAGCAGGCGGCCCGGGCCCTCGCCGGCCGGCCCCGCCCCGACGCCCTGGCCGTGGCCGTGCACGCCCGGGCCGGCGGGGACGCCACCCTGGCCTCGACGTCCTTCGCCGCCGCCGCCGCGGCGGCCGTGGCCCGGTTCGACCTCCAGGCGGCCGAGGACCTCCTGGCCGCCGCGCTGGCCCTGGCTCCCACGGCGGAGGCCCACACCGCCCGGGCCCGGGTACGGATCGCCCGGCTGGCCCTCGACGACGCCGCCGCCGACGCCCGGGCCGCCATGGCCCTGGGCGGGGGCCCGCCGGCCCTGGAGGTCGCCGGGTGGGCCGCGTACTACCGGCGCGACTACGAGAACGCCCGCTCGTTCGCCGAAGAGGCGGCGGCGCGGGCCACCGACGTGACGGTCCGGGCCAGCGCCACCGCCCTGGCCGGGCGCATCCTGCACGCCCGCGGGGATCTCGCCGGCGCCGTCGCCCACCTCACCGGCGTCGAGGACGCCCCGCCGCCGGTCCGCGGGATCGCCGACGCGTGGCTGGCCCAGGTCCGGGTCCACGAGGGTCGCCCGCTCGACGCCCTGGCCGCGGCGGCGCGGGCCATGGTCGACGCCGACGCCCTGGCCCACCCGTGGGCCCCGATGCACCTCCGCTTCAGCCGGGCCGCCGCCCTCGGCCAGCTCGGGCGGGTGGCGGAGGCGCTGCGGGCCGTGGCCGAGCTGGAGGAGGTCCTCGCCCGCGAGGGCGAGGTCGGCGCCCGGTTCGAGGCGCCGGCGGCCAACGTCGGCGCGTGGATCCTGCGCTGGTCGGGACGGGAAGCGGAGGCCGACGACCGGAACCGCCGCGCCGTGGCCGCGACCGGCGGTGAGACGGGACCGTCCGCCGACGCCTTCGTCGAGGCGCACTACGTCGCCCTGCTCGACCTGGCCGACGGTCGGCTGCTCGCCGGCGACCTCGGGGAGGCCGCCGCCCTCTGCCGCCGCCTGCAGCCGATTAGCTCATGGCAGGGAACGATGGCCTGGCACCAGCGCCACCGCTACGACCTTCTCCGGGCCCGCCTCGCCCTGGCCGATGGCGACGCCGGCCGCGCCGCCGAGCTGGCCGCAGGGGTGGCGGCCGACGCCGCAGCCCGCGGCGCCCGCCGCTACGAGCTCCTGGCGCGGGCGGTCCTCGGGCTGGCCCAACCGTCCGTCCCCGCCGGTGAGCTGGACGCCGTCGTCGAGGGCTTGGGGGGCTGCGCCGTCCTGGACGGCTGGCCGCTGGTGGCCGCCCTCGCCGCCGCCCGGGCCTCGGCGCGGTGGCGGGCCGAGGCCGAGCGCATGGCCGCCGTGGTCGTGGACGGGGCCGCGGGCGGCGGGGAGCCGGCCCGCCGCCTCGTGGCCCGCATCCTCAAACCCTGACCGCGGTCAGGACCAGTACGGAGCGGACGAGCGGCGCCGGCTCGTCGCCGAGCAGGTCGAGGGCGTCGGTGACGACGGCGCGGCGTTCCGCGTCCGGGAGCCCGGCGACGAACGGCGCGTGCTGGACCATCCCGAACCGCCAGGCCACCAGATCCATGGCGTCGAGCTCGGGGAACGGGACCCGCACGGCCCGAACCTGGGCATCGAGCCCCGCCGCCGCCGCTGCGGCGGCGAACCGCTCCGCAGTGGCGAGCAGGGGCACGACGGTGGTCATCATCGACCGGTACCACGGCGCCGGCGCCCACCCCCGGGCCGCCAACGCCGCGGACACGGCGGCCTTGACCGGGTGGTCGTCGTCCTGGGCGTAGGTGGCGGCCAGCACGGCCCCGCCTGCGCCGGTGACGCGCGCCATCTCGCGCAGGCCGGCGACCGGGTCGGCCAGGTGGTTCAGCGAGAACGCGGCCACCGCGGCGCCGAACGCCGACGCCCGGAAGGGCAGGGCCAGCATGTCGCCCACCACCGCCGGCGGCCGGGCCGCGGCCTCGTGGGCCAGCATCCCGTAGGCGGCGTCGAGGGCGACCACGCCGGCCGCCCCCGCGGCCAGCGCGGCGCGGCTGGCGGCGCCCGTCCCCGCCCCGACGTCGAGGACGCGCCGGCCGTCGAGGGCCACCGGCGACCGGCCGACGAGCACCGCGGCCAGCCGGTCGTAGATCCGTGCCGGGCCGCGCTCCCACAGGGCGCCGGTGGCCGTGTACGCCGCCGCGCTCGTCACAGTCGGGCCACGCCTTCGCGGGCGGCCCGGCACCACCAGCCGAGCTCGTCGGCGTCGCCCAGCGCCTTCTCCCAGCCGAACTGCACCAGCCCGCCCAGGAGGCACAGGGCCAGCTGGCGGTCCCACCACTCGCCGGTGGCCACGCCGTGACGCTCCAGGGCGGCCCGGAACGCCTCCACCGTGGCTTCCTTCGACACGGGCAGCCGGGTCCGGTCAAGGGCCAGGTGCCAGGTCAGCTCGTGGCAGGCGGGGCCCTCGCCCACGTAGGCCCAGTCGATCAGTACGGTGCGACCGTCGGCCGCCCGCCCCGTGTTCGACGCCTTGACGTCCCCGTGCAGCAGGCACGACGGCGTCCGCATCAGGGCGTCCGCCAGGGGGGTGACGTCGCGGCGTAGGTCGGCCACCACCGCCACGAGGTCGGGCGGCGCCACCTGGTCGAAGCACTCCCACCCCTGCTGCGCCAACTTCGGCACCCGTTCGGGCCACCCGAGGGCCCGCTCGCCCTCGAGGGCAGGTTCGCCGAACCAGGCCCACCGGGCCGCGTAGGGCAGCAGGCCCACCCCGGACACGGGGTCGTCGTGCCAGTCCCAGGTGGCCGCGCACAGGCCGGCGAGGTGGTCGACGAAGGCGTCGTGCTGGTCACGCGGCACGGGCTCGTCGCCCTGGGGCAGCAGGTCGGCCGAGACGTCGCGCATCAGCAGCGCCGCGCCCCACCCGCAGCGGCCCCACCCCAGGGCGGCGCCGACGATGGCGTGGTCGACGAGGCCGAGGGCGGCGTCGAGCAGGCCGGCGGCCCAGGCCCGCACCGTGCGGTTCCGCAGGTCCCCGGAGACCCGCATGGTGAAGTCGTCGTCGGGATGGACGTACTTGACGACTCGGGCCTCGCCGCCGATCGTCAGGTGCTCGAAGCGGGAGGTGGAGCGCCCATCGGGGTTCACGAAGGGCCGGCGGCCCTCGGCGCCGGCCAGCAGGTCCTCGACGGTCGGCGCCAGGGTGTTCACATCACCCAGCGTGCTCGGTGGCGGCCATCTCGGCCAGCCCCGCTGGTGGTCGTCGTCATCGTCCCAGGATGGGCGCCGGCCCTGCAGAAATCCTGCAGTGGACGCTCCGGCCGGGCGCCGCCGTGTGCAGGGTCTCTGCAGGGGCGGGTCCGTACGGTTCGAGCAGGAGCCCGTCGTGCGGCTCCCCGACAGGAAAGGAAGGCGATCGCATGGCGCGGTCCGACGTGCAGCGGGAGATGAAGGAGATGTTCGGCGAGGTGATCGGGTTCGTCGACCTGATCCCGGACCAGTTCATCGACGCCGAGTGGGAGCTGTTGAAGGGCGTGCAGCTCGGCCAGACGCTCATCCCCAACAAGTACAAGGAGCTGATCGGCGTCGGGGTGGCGGCGGCCACGAAGTGCCGGTACTGCATCCTGTTCCACACCGACGCGGCCAAGCTGTTCGGCGCCACGGACGAAGAGGTCGAGGAGGCCGTCCACTACACCAAGGTGGTCACCGGCTGGAGCACCTACATCAACGGCATGCAGGTCAACTACGACGAGTTCCGGGCCCAGATGGGCCGCATCGTCGAGCACATCAAGGCCGCGGCCTGACATGCAGCTGGACTGGGAGCGGCCCGGGGTCGTCAAAGTGGTACTCAAGGTGCCGGAGCTGGCCGCTCTGGTGTCGGGGGCACGCCTGGCGGCGGCGGCCCTGGCCGCCCAGTCCCCCGAGCAGGCGGCCGAACTGGAGCAGGTCCTCAGCACCTTCGACCGGTCGGTCAGCCACCTGAACTCGCCCCGCTGATCACCGGAACGTCCGCCCGCCCGGCCGGGAGTCGAAATCCTTTTCTTCAGATAGCGGTACCTGGCGTCGATACCTCCTGAAACCAGAACGGGAGGAGCGGGGCGAGATGCACCTGAACACGAGTGTCAATCGAAGGGTCCTGGCGGGGGTGGCAGGGGTGAACCTGGCCCTCGCCCTGGCCGTCGGGGCTGGCGCCATCCCCCGCCCCGGTGCGGGTGGCAACGGCACCACCATCGCCGCCTCCGCCAAGATCGACGAGCTGGCCGCGCCCGCGGCCCGCCAGCCCGGCGACGTGCCGCCCGACACCGCCGCCGCGCCCACCACGACGGCTGCCCCCACCACTGCGCCGCCGACGACCGCGGTCAAGACCACCACGCCGACCACCAAGGCGGTCAAGACCACGGCGACGACCAAGGTGCCGGCCACCACCGCCGCCCCCGCTCCGGCCGCAGCCGCCGCCGCGCCCGCCGCCGCCCCGGCGGCGCCGGCCACGGTGGCCCGCCGGGTGCCCTCGGCCGCCGAGGTCAGCCAGGCCATCGCCACCCTGCCGCAGTACGTCTCGACGATCTTCACCCCGACCCCGGCCCAGGTCGCCCAGCTGGGCGACCAGGTCTGCACCGCCTTCGACCAGGGCCAGACCTTCGCCCAGGTGAAGGCCACCGGCCTGTCGATGATCACCCAAGTCCCGCTCACCACCGTCAAGCCTGGAGGGGCCGACTGGGTCGTCAAGACCATCGTCAACCTCTACTGCCCGGGCTACGCCAGCAAGCTCGTCTGAGGAGCAACCAACCCGCCATGGCCATGATGATGCGATCCCGCAGCGCCGCCCTCGCCGTCGCCGACATCGACGTCGACAGCACGTCGGTGCCGACCTACCCCCACCTGGTCCGCCCGGTCCCCGCCGCCCGTGCCGCCCACGCGGTCAAGGTCTACGGCTCCGGCGAGACCGCGGTGCGGGCCCTCGACGGTGTCGACCTCGAGTTCGCCCGGGGCGGCTTCACCGCCATCATGGGCCCCTCGGGGTCCGGCAAGTCGACCCTGCTGCACTGCCTGGCCGGCCTCGACACGCTCACCTCCGGGACCATCCACATCGGCGACACCGCCCTGGGCACGCTGCGGGAGCGCCAGCTCACCCGCCTGCGCCGGGACCGCATCGGCTTCATCTTCCAGGCCTTCAACCTGCTGCCCACCCTGACCGCGGCCGAGAACATCACCCTGCCCCTGGCCCTCGCCGGGCGCCGGCCCGACCAGGGCTGGTACGACAAGGTCGTCGACGTCGTCGGCCTGCGCGACCGCCTCAACCACCGGCCCTCCGAGCTCTCCGGCGGCCAGCAGCAGCGGGTCGCCGCCGCCCGGGCCCTGGTCTCGCAGCCCGAGATCATCTTCGCCGACGAGCCCACCGGCAACCTGGACTCCAAGGCGGGGGGCGAGCTGCTGGCCTTCATGCGCCGCGCCGTCGACGCCTTCGACCAGACCATCGTGATGGTCACCCACGACCCGGTCGCCGCGTCCTACGCCGACCGCATCGTGTTCCTGGCCGACGGCCGGGTGGTCGACGAGATGCTCGACCCCACCGCCGAGCGGGCCATCGACCACATGAAGCTGCTGGGGGAGTGAGATGCGGCGACTGGTGCGCGGTGCCCTCGCCCACACCACTCGCCTCATCGGTACGGCGCTGGCGGTGGCCCTGGCCGTCACCCTGGTCTCCGGCACGTTCATCCTGACCGACACCATCGACGGGGCCTTCCACAAGGCCTCGGCCGACACGGCGGAATCCTCGGACCTGGTCATCCGCTCGACCGCCCTCTTCGCCGCCCAGGGGACGAGCCTGCCCGAGCGGGAGCCGGTCCCCGAGTCGCTGGTCTCCCAGATCGCCGCCATCCCGGGGGTCAAGGCGGTGTGGACGGCCATCCAGGGCTACGCCGAGCTGGTCGACAAGCAGGGCAACGCCATCGCCCCCAAGGGCCTGCCCACGGTGGGCGGCAGCTGGGCCCCGAGCGACAGCCTCGTCGCCGGCAAGGCGCCCAGCCCCGGCGAGGTCGCCATCGACATCGACACCGCTCGCCAGTACGGCCTCCAGCTCGGCGACAAGATCAAGGTCCTCTTCTCCGGTGACTCGCAGGAGTTCACCATCGGCGGGCTCCTCCGCAAGGCGGGCGACGTGATCGCCTCGACCAAGGCCATCTTCGACGCGGCGACGGCCCAGAAGGTTCTCGGCGCCGCGGGCCAGGTCGACGCCATCCCGGTCCAGGCCGAGGCGGGCACCAGCCCCCAGGCCCTCCGCTCCCGCATCAACGCCGTCCTGCCCGCCCGCTACGAAGCGGTGACCAGCGCCCAGGTGGCCAAGGAGGCGGCCGAGTCGTGGACCAAGGCCGTCGGCTTCCTGCCCACCGCCCTCATGCTGTTCGCCGCCGTGGCCCTGCTGGTGGGCGCCTTCATCATCTGTAACACCTTCTCGATCCTGGTCAGCCAGCGGGCCCGCGAGCTGGCCCTGCTGCAGGCCCTCGGCGCCGGCCGGGCCCAACTCATCGGCTCGGTGCTGTTCGAGGCGGTGGCCGTCGGCCTCGTCGGGTCCGCCGCCGGTGTGCTGCTCGGGGCCGGCGCCGCCCGCGGCCTGCTCGTCGCCTTCCACCACCTGGGCTTCGAGCTGCCCGGCCCGGCCGCCGCCTTCCACCTGCGGACCGCGGTGGTGAGCGTGGCCGTCGGCGTGGTCGTCACCGTCCTGGCCGCCTTCCCCGCCGCCCTGCGGGCCACCCGGGTGGCGCCCATCGGCGGGCTCGGGGCCCTCGACGGCAGCGCCGGACGCGGCAGCGCCCGCCGCCGCCTCGTCGTCGGCCTGGCCACGACGGGTGCCGGCCTCGCCCTGGTCCTCGACGGCGTGCTCGGCGGCCCCGGTCGGGCTGTCGTGGTGGTCGCCGTCGGAGCCGCCGCCCTGCTCGTCGGGCTGGCCGCCCTCATCCCCCTCGTCGCCCGCCCCGCGGCCCGCATGATCGGCGCCCCCCTGGTTCGCGTCTTCGGCCAGCCCGCGTTCCTCGGCCGGGAGAACGCCATGCGCAGCCCCCGCCGCACCGCCTCCACCGCGGCGGCGCTGATGATCGGCATCGGGCTGATCGGCGTGGTCTCGGTCCTCGCCGCCTCCATGAAGGCGTCCGCCACCCAGACGGTCGACGACTCCCTGCGGGCCGACTTCGTCCTCACCTCCACCGGCGTGGCCGGTGCCGCCGGCGGCGTGCCGCCGGCCGTCGTCGACCGGCTCTCGCACACGCCCGCCGTGGCCCGGGTCTCGCAGATCCTCGGCGGCCAGTGGGGCCAGGACGGCCGCACCCAGACCCTGCTCGCCGTCGACCCGGCCGCGGTGACCACCATGCACCAGGTCGACCCCGCCTCCGAGGCGGCCGTGCGCCGGCTCGACGACGCCGGCGTCCTGGTCCGCGACACCACGGCCGAGCGGTACGGCTGGAAGGTGGGCGACAAGGTCCCCATGACCTTCGCCCGCACCGGCACCCGGCAGATGCGCCTGGAAGGCACCTTCGCCTCCAACGCGGTGCGCACCGACTACATCATCTCCCTGGGCGCCTACGCGGCGAACTACGCCCAGCAGCTGGCCCTGGAGGTCGACGTCACCCTGGCGCCGGGCTTGGCCCCCGCCGACGGCCGGGCGGCGATCACCGCCGCGCTGGCCGACTACCCGGTCGTGAAGATCATGGACCACACCGAGGTCGTGAGGGCCCAGGAGCAGCAGGTCGACCGCCTCCTCGTCCCGGTGACCGCCCTGCTGGCCCTGTCGGTCGCCATCGCCCTGCTCGGGATCGCCAACACCATCGCCCTGTCCATCCACGAGCGGACGAGGGAGCTCGGCCTGCTCCGGGCCATCGGCATGGCCCGCAAGCAGCTCCGTTCCATGATCCGCTCGGAGGCGGCGATCATCGCCTGCCTGGGCGCCAGCCTGGGGGTGGGGATCGCCCTCTTCTTCGGGTGGGCCCTGGTCTCGTCCATGCGCCACGTGGGCGTGACCGAGCTGGTCTTCCCCTACACCCAGCTCCTCGGGCTCGCCGCCCTGGCCACCGCGGCTGGCATGGTGGCCGGCATGCTGCCCGCCCGCCGGGCCGCCTCGCTGGCCGTGCTCGACGCCATCAGCAGCGACAAGTAGGTCTCAGCGGGCGGCCAGGCCGGCGGCCGTCACCGGGAGGCTGCCGGCGGCGCCGAGCGGCGACAGGCTGCTCCCGTCCACGGCCCAGCCGAAGACGCTGCCGGAGTCGGCGTCGACGGCGTACAGGTAGCGCCCGTCGTCGGTCAGGGCCAGGTCCCGCAGGCCGATGCGACCGTCGACCGTGATTCCCGCGGTGGCGTCCGCCAGGGCGAGGCGCCCGTCGGCGGCGACGGCCCACGCCGACACCGCCCCGTCGGCGAAGTTGGTGGTGAACGCGTAGCGCCCGTCCGGGCTCGCGGCGGCCCAGCAGATCTCGCTGCGCCCGTTGCCGGCCGACGCGGTCACCGGCGTCACCGCGGCGCCGTCGACCTTGTACGACGAGGCGGCGGCCGCCCCCTTCCGGGCCCCGAACGCCTCGGTCACCACCATCGTGCCCTCGCCGGTGAGGGCGAAGCCGTACGGGGTGGGGCCGGAGGAGGGGGTGACGCGGATCTCCCCCAGCGTCCCGTCGGCCTCGACCGGGAAGGTGACGATTGCGTTGGTCCCTCGCTCGGTGACGACCAGGGCGCGGCCGTCGGGCGTGAACGCCACCTGGGCCGGGTCGGCGCCGGGCGCCGACAGCGCCCGCCGACTGCCTTCGATCGGCTCCAGCCCACCATCCTGCAGCCGGTAGCCGCCGACCGTGGCATCGGCGGTGGCCAGGACGTAGACCAGCCCTGCGTGCTCGGCCACGCTGCGGGGCACGCCGCCGGTCGCCGCCCGCGCCGAGGCGCGCAGTCCGTCCCCGTCGACCGAGAAGACCGTCACGTCGTCGCTGGCCGCGTTGGCCACCAGCAGGTGCCGGCCGTCCCCGCTCAGGACCACGGAACCCTGCGACGGGAGGTGGGGCTTGGCCGTACCCGCGCCACCGGTCGCGTAGGCGTCGCCAAGGGTGAGCGCGCCGTCGCTCCCCGCATGCAGCACCAGCACCTTGTTCTCGGGCTCGTTCGTCTGCACGTACACGTTCGCCATGACGTCTCCCTCTCGATCCGCTCGACGTTGGTTCCGTCCCCCGCCGTCCCCGGCCGTTACAGATCGGCGGCGCCGGTAAATGTCGTACGCATCTATTGGATCGGGCCGCCGAGCGCGCTAGGCATGCAGGGCAACCGTGCTCGCTGCGTCGGGCACAGGAAAGAGGGAGACCATGACGAAGACGGCTTTGCTTCGGAGCGCGGCGCTCGGAATGGGGTTCAGCATGCTGGCCGCGCTGGCCGGCGGGCCGGCCCAGGGGGCGACGACGCCCGCGGGGCGGGTGGTCGACAACACCCGGCTGGGGACCAGCAACGACCCCCTCCGGGGCCGTGACATCCCGGGGATGGCCGTCGACCCCGCCGACCCCCGCCACGTGGTCTTGATCGACGAGGACTTCCTGGCCGGCCAGTGCGACTTCCACGTCAGCTTCGACGCGGGCAAGACCTGGACCGACGGCCACCTCAAGGTCCCGTCGGACTTCGCCGACCCGCCCTGCCGCACCTTCGACTCCGGCGGCTACGCCCACTACAACAAGAGCGTCGTCTTCGGCTCCGGCCAGAACGTCTACACCACCTTCGCCTCCCACCGCGGGGCCCAGCAGCGGCCGGAGAGCAACGTGGTCGCCGGCGAGGGCGACTCGGTGATCGTCAACCACTCGGGCGACGGCGGCAAGACCTGGGACGTCGGGGTCGTCGCCATCAAGGGCGCCACCGACTCCCGCCCGTTCATCATCCGCCCCGGCGTCGCCGTCCAGCCCCGCGCCAGCGGCGACAAGGTGTACGTGGTCGGCTGGTACGTCATCAACCCGCCAGGGATGGGCGCGTCCGGCGGCGCCGGCGACCGCAAGGCCGTCGTGTCGCACTCCGACGACGGCGGCAAGACGTGGTCCGACCCGGTCGAGGCCCAGGGCCCCGACGAGCACGTCCGGGAGATCGCCCCGCCCGTGGTCGGCCCCGACGGCGCGGTCTACATCGCCTGGCGCAACCGTGACGACCCGTCCACCGCTCCCCACCCGATCGTGGTGGCCAAGTCGACCGACGGCGGTGTGACCTGGACCCGCACGTCCCTTGGCGACGTCGGTCCCGCCCCCACCACCGCCCCGGCCCCTGCCGGCAGCAGCGGGTACCCGCGCATGGCCGTCGACCCCAAGAACGGCAACCTGTACGTCGTCTACGACGGGTTCAACTTCGGCGACCTCGACGCCATCTTCCAGCGCTCCACCGACGGCGGGGCGACGTGGTCTCCCCCGCTGCGGGTCAACAGTGACCCCAAGGGCAACGGCGTCCGCCAGCTGACCCCGCAGGTCTTCGTCGCCCCCAACAGCCGGGTCGACGTGATCTGGGTGGACACCCGGGCCTCGTACCCGAGCGCGGTGATCCCCAAGCCGGCGGGCTCGGGCGACGTGTACTACGCCTCGTCCAGCGACGGCGGGGCCACCTTCTCAGGTGACCGCCGCATCTCCGACCGCTCGATCAACCTGGACGACGGCCTCCTCGGCCGCATCGGCACCTACACCTGGTGGGGCCCGGCGGAGGCGCCGATCGGCAACGACTCGATCCTGTTCGCCTGGGGCGACTCCCGCTTCGGCAACGTCGACAACGACACCAACGACATCATCCTGGCCACCCTGCAGTTGGGCGACGCAGGTCCCGCCGAGGTGGTCCAGCTGCCCAAGGCCACCCCGGCCAACCTGTCGGTGGCCGCCTCGCAGATGGCCTACCCGGGCGGCGCCGAGCGCATCGGCGCCAACTTCACCTCGAAGCTGGTGGTGGTCAACAAGGACGACGTGGCCTCGGCCTGGCCGGCGGCTGTGCTGGCCCGGGCCAACAACTCGCCGCTGCTCGTGGTCAGCGGCAGCTCCCTGAACAAGGCCCAGAAGGACGAGATCAAGCGGCTGAGCCCCACCGGCATGTTCGTCGTCGGTGACCAGAAGGCCATCCCCGACACCCTCGTCAACAGCATCAAGGCCGCGGGCGTGATCACCAACATCTCCATCGCCGCCACCACCACGGTCCCGGCCACGACCACCGCCCCGCCGACCACGGTCGCCGGCGCCCCGACCACCACGACGACGGTCGCCACCCCGATCAACGACCGGGCCAGCGTCATCCGCCTCACCGGGGCCACGCCGGCCGACATCGGCAAGGCGGTCGCCGGGGCCATGGACCTGCGCAGCGACCAGGAGAAGGGCCGGTCGGTCCCCGCGTTCAACGGGGCGGTCGTCGTCAACCAGGGCAGCGACGAGTCCGCCGCCGGCCTGGCCTTCGCCGCCAGCCAGCGGCTGCCCGTCCTGTTCGTCGACAAGGAGGGCGTGCCGGCGGCGACAGCCGACACGTTGAACAGCATGGCCATCCAGAACACCTTCGTGATCGGCGGCCCGGACGTCATCAGCGACGCGGTCATGGCCAAGCTGCCCAACGCCAAGCGCCTCGGCGGCGCCGACGCCGCCGCCACCTCGGTGGCGGTGAACAACGAGGTCAAGGCCCGCGGGCTCCCGCTGAACGTGGCCTTCGTCGCCGACGAGGGCCGCCCGGTGGACGCGGCCGTGGCCGCTGCTGCCGTCTCCCGCATCGGTGGCCTCGTGCTCCTGACCCCGGGCGGCAGCTCGGCGGCCGCCGAGAAGCGGATCGGCGAGCTCGGGCTGAGCGTCGATGTCGACCGCATCGTCGTGGCCAAGAGCACGTCGTCGAGCAGCCCGCCGTGGGCCCTGATCGTGATCAGCGTCCTGCTGGCCGCCGTCGGCATCGGCCTGCTCGACCGGGCGTCGCGCAAGAAGCGGGCCAACGACGCCAACACGGCCGCCGTGCAGCCGTCGGCGGCGCCGACCCCTCGGGCGACGGAGCCGAAGGCCTGAGCGAGAGATCGTAGGTGGCGGCCGGCCGGCCCACTCAGAGCCGGCCGGCCGCCACCCGATCGATCCCTCAGTTCAGGTGGTCACGGGCGCTCGGGACCCGGCCCGGGACGCGATCCGCGGGGCGGCGAAGATGGCCAGGCCGAGGCCGAGGGCCACTCCCGCGGCCAGCGCCAGCCCCGGCGGGACCGACGTCGAGCCCTTCGCACCGGTGATGTAGGACGTGTCCATCTTCACCGAGGCCATGTACACGTCCTCGGGCTGGAACTCGCGGTTGGCGTTGCGGGTGTCCTGCCAGGCCACGTACATGCCGTCGTTCGAGGACGTCACGCCCACGTTGAGGCGCTGGTCCACGTTGTTGGACCACACCCCGATCGACCGGTCCGAGCTGCGGTCGCTGACCCGGATGTTCGGCCCGAACGTCACGCCCCCGTCGGTGGAGGACGTGGCGTAGACGTCGTTGAAGCCGTTCTCGGTGTCGCCGGTGACCGGGAGGGTGCTCAGGCGGCCGTCGTACCAGGCCACGTCGATGCGCCCGTTGGGAGCGACGGCGATCCCGGGGTCGATCTGGTTGGCCTTGCCCTTGGGGTCGTCGTTGAGGACGAGCCGGTCGGTCCAGGTCTTGCCCCCGTCGGTCGACGACCGGAAGAAGATCTCCATGTCGCCGTTGAACCCGGCGGCCTCGTTCATCGGGTCGGCGTTGCCGGCCCACGTCACGTACAGGGCGTTCGTCCTCGGGTCCGACACGATCACCGGCGGGTGCTCGTGCTTCTGGTTCCCCGGGTCGATCACCGTCCGGGCCGACCACGTCTTGCCGTGGTCGGCCGAGCTGACGTGGTAGATCGGCCGCACCGGGTCGGGGGTGCCGGTGGCGGGCAGCGGCCAGAGCCGGACCCAGTAGGCCACGTGGAGGACGCCGTCGCCGGTGACGGTGAGCCACGGGAAGTCGCCCCCGTGCTCGTCGGTGATGTCGACCGCCGGGCTCCACGTCTTGCCCGCGTCGGTGGAGGCGGCGACCATCGTCTTGAGCTTCTCGGTCGCCGCCGGGCTCCCGAAGGCGCCCTGGCGCCAGCCGATGTAGATGTTCTTCGGATCCTTGGGGTCGACGGCGATCGTCGCCCCCTTGTTGATCCCCTTGTTCGGGTTCCCGGCCTCGGCCTTCAAGACCTGGGTGGTCGTGAACGTCCGGCCGCTGTCGGTGGACCGGGCCAGGAAGATGTCCCGGGGGGCGTCGTTGCGGGTGCTGGCGAACACCGCGGGGTCGCTGGCCTCGATGGCCATGTTCAGGACCCCGTTCTTGTCGAAGGCCAGGGTGGCGTAGGGGCCCCAGTCGGCGTGGAACGAGCAGTCGGTGTCGGGCGGGAGCAGCGGGTCACCGCCCTCGAACCAGCTCCTCCCGTCGTCGACCGAGATGTGCACGGTGCACTTGCGGGAGCCGCGGATGTCGCCCTCGACCACCACCAGCTCGCCGTTCTTCGGGTTCCGGGCCATCTGCGGCGAGGTATGGGCCCGGACGATCGACGGGTCCGGCGTCACCTGGACGGCGTCGGTGACCACCGGTCGGGCGCCCTGCGCCGCCCCTCCGGGCGCGGCTCCCCCGAGCAGGCTGGCCGCAGCCAGCACCGGTACGACAGCAATCGAGCGCCATCCCATTTCGCTCCCCCCCGGTCGTCCTGTACGACAGAACAGCGCGGATGGTACCGAAATCCGGTTCGTCAGTCCTCGCCGAGGTAGGCCTTGCGCACGTTCTCGTCGCCCAGGAGATCGGCGGCCGAGCCGGACAGGACGATGCGGCCGGTCTCCAAGACGTGGCCGGCGTCGGCCAGGGCCAGGGCGGCCTGGGCGTTCTGCTCGACCAGGAGCAGGGTCGTCCCCCGCGCCTTGAGCTCGGCCAGGGTGGCGAAGATCGTGCGCATCACCAGGGGCGACAGGCCCATCGACGGCTCGTCGAGCATGAGCAGGCGGGGGCGGCTCATCAGGGCGCGACCGATGGCCAACATCTGCTGCTCGCCGCCCGACAGGGTGCCGGCGGCCTGCGACCGGCGCTCGGCCAGGATGGGGAAGAGCTCGTAGACGTTGGCCACGTCCGCGTCGATCTCGGCGTCGTGGCGGCGGTAGGCGCCCAGGTCGAGGTTCTCGCGGATCGTCATGCGGGGGAACAGCCGCCGGCCCTCGGGAGCGTGCGCCACCCCCCGGGCCACGATCTCGTGCGCCGGCAGGTGGTCGATGCGCTCACCGTCGAGGCGGATCTCGCCCCCGGCCGGGCGCAGGAGGCCGGAGAGGGTGCGCAGCGTGGTGGTCTTGCCCGCCCCGTTGCTGCCGATCAGGGCGACGACCTGCCCGGCGTCCACCGCGAAGCCGATCCCCCGCACCGCCTCGATCTGCCCGTACGACACCCGCAGGTCGCGTACCTCCAGCAAGGGCGGGGTCACCCCGTCGGGGCTCCCAGGTAGGCCTCGATGACTCGGGGGTCGGCCTGGACCTCTGCCGGCGTCCCCTCCACCAGCTTGCGTCCCTGGACCAGCACGGCCACCCGGTCGCACAGACCGAAGATGAACCGCATGTCGTGCTCGATGACGGCCACCGCCACCCCGCGGTCGCGGATCCGTCGCACCAGTTCAGCGGCGGCCCGGGTCTCCTGGGCGTTCATGCCGGCACGGGGTTCGTCCAGCAGGAGCAGCCCCGGCTCGCTGGCCAGGGCCCGGGCGATCTCGAGGCGCCGCTGATCCCCGTAGGACAGGTTGCGGGCCATCGCCCCCGCCGACCGGCGCAGGCCGACGAAGTCCAACAGCTCCTCGGCCTTGGCCCGGGACTCCCCCTCCTCGCGGCGGAACTTGGGGCCGCGCCCGATGGCCGAGGCGATGCCGACGTGGGTGCGGCAGTGGCGGCCGACGAGCACGTTCTCGAACGCGCTCATGTGGGGGAAGAGGCGGATGTTCTGGAAGGTGCGGGCCACGCCGGCCCGGGTGAACCGGTCGGGACGGCCGCCGAGCACCGAACCCCGGAACCGGATCTCCCCGGCGGTCGGGACCTCCAAGCCAGTGAGGCAGTTGAACAGCGTGGTCTTGCCTGCCCCGTTGGGGCCGATGACGCCGAGGATCTCGCCCTCGGCCACGCCGAGGTCGACGCCGTCGACGGCCAGCAGGCCCTCGTACCGCTTGGTCACGCCGCGCACGTCCAGCAGGGTGGTGCTCACCCGACGGGGCTCCCGGGTGGCGCGCCGGTGGCGCCGGCCAGGCCGGGCAGCCCCTCGGGCGCCTCCTCCCGCAGCTCGCGCTGGCGCCGGCGGCTGGGGACCAGGCCTTCCGGCCGGAAGCGCATCAGCAGGATCAGGGCGGCGCCGAAGAGAAGCAGGCGCTTGTCCTGGAACGACCGCAGCTTCTCGGGCAGGACGAACAGGGCGGCGGAGCCGAGCAGGGCGCCGGGCACCGTCCCCATCCCGCCCAGGACCACGGCGGCGACCAGGAGGATGGACTCCAGGAACGTGTACGAGTCGGGCGAGACCTGGGTGGTGACGTGGGCGTTGACCGTGCCCGCGCAGCCGGCCAGGAAAGCGCCGATGGCGAAGGCCAGCAGCTTGAGCCGGATGGTGTCGACCCCGCTGGCCGCGGCGGCCAGCTCGTCCTCGCGGATGGCCACCCACGCCCGGCCGATGCGGCTGTCGTTCAGGCGGGTGAACACCAGGATGGCGGCGGCCAGCAGGACCAGCTCCAGGAAGTAGTAGTTGGCAAACCCGGGCAGGCTCACCCCCAGCACGGTGTGGGCCTCGCCGAAGTTCACCCCGGCGGCATGCAGGTCGGGCACGCCGGATATCCCGTTCGGCCCCCGGGTCAGCCCGTCCCAGTTGTTGGCCGTGATCCGGAAGATCTCGCCGAACCCCAGGGTCACGATGGCCAGGTAGTCACCCCGGAGGCGCAGCGTCGGGGCGCCGATGACCAACCCGAAGGCGGCGGCGATGCCGCCGCCGAGGAAGATGACCAGCACGAACGGCACGTGGACATGCACCGTGGTGAGCGACGCGTTCGCCAGTAACGCACCGACGTAAGCGCCCACGCCGAAGAAGGCGACGTAGCCCAGGTCGAGCAGCCCGGCCAGGCCCACGACCACGTTCAGCCCGATGGCCGCCACCGCGAACACGCCGATGGAGGCGAACACCCGGATCCAGTAGGCGTTGCCCTGCTGGGTGAACGGGAACGCCACGGCCACGGCGGCGCTGGCCAGCACGACGGTGCGCCGGTGGCGGTCGGACAGCTCGCTCAACCAGGCGAACAGGCCCAGGTGGTGGGCCACCACCGCCACCGTGGCCACGAAGACGAGGAACGACACGAACCGGCTCGACTCGTTGATGCGCAGGGCCCACACCACGGTGCCGAGCAGGATGAGCAGGCCGGCGCACAAGGCGGCAACCTCGGCGACGGCCGGGACCCGCGGGCGCAGCTCCGCCGCCGGCTCGGCGGGCAGCGCCCGGGCCGCGGCGACGAGCAGGCCGGCCCCGGCCAGGGCCAGCCACGCCCCCCACGCCACCCCGCCGACCCCGCCGCCCTGGTCGACGAGGGCCACGCCGTTGACGCCGATGACGGCGACCGCGCCCAGCCCGGCGGCCAACAGCGCCCGGCGCCGGCCGGCGATGTCGACCAGGCCCAGCACCGCGGCGGCGGCCAGCAGCAGGGCGAACAGGCGGGCCCCGCCCGGGAACCCGCCGAGCGACATCTTGCCCGGGAAGCCGGCGAACGTCGCCCACGGGGACACGCTGCCGACGACCAGGGCAACCGCGCCTCCCACCACCAGCGCCAGCCGCCCGCGGCCGGTCACGCCCGTGTCGCCACCTGCTCGCCGAGGAGGCCGCCGGGGCGCAGCACGAGCACGACGATGAGGACGACGAAGGCCCACACGTCCTTCCACGACGAGCCGTGGGGGACGTACTGGGTGGCCAGGGCCTCGACGATGCCGAGGAGGAAGCCCCCGAGCACGGCCCCGCCGATATTGCCGATCCCGCCGAGGACGGCGGCGGTGAAGGCCTTGAGCCCGGCCAGGAACCCGATCCGGAAGTCGATCTGGGCGAAGCGCATCCCCTGCATGACGCCGGCCACCCCGGCCAGGGCGGCGCCGATGACGAACGTGACGACGATCACCCGGTCGATGTCGATGCCCATCAGCCGGGCGCTCTCGGGATCCTGCGATGTGGCCCGCATGGCCTTGCCGGTGCGCGTCGTCTTCACGAAGACCTGCAGCCCGACCATCAGGGCGACGGCCACCACGACCACGAACACCGACACCCAGGCGACGGTGATCCCGCCCACCTCGAAGCGCCCCGGCGAGATGAGCTGCGGGAACGGCTGCTGGCGCTTGCCCCCCGGGTAGAACAGCCGGACCGCCTCCTGCAGGAAGATCGACACCCCGATGGCGGTGATGAGGGGGGCCAGCCGGGGCGCGTTGCGCAGGGGCCGGTAGGCCAGGCGCTCCATGAGCAGGGCGACGGCCACGGCCACGGCGATGGCCACGATCAGCA
The DNA here is from genome assembly GCA_035494015.1 of Acidimicrobiales bacterium. Lineage (GTDB taxonomy): Bacteria > Actinomycetota > Acidimicrobiia > Acidimicrobiales > AC-14 > CADCTB01. The sequence goes on along the minus strand of DATJHJ010000012.1, from coordinate 8,592 downwards.
CCGCGGGCAGCGCCACCCAGGCGTTGGCGGCCCACGACCCCGGCAACCAGTACCGGTAGACGGTGAGGCCGCCGAAGGCCCCGACCATGAAGATCTCGCCGTGGGCGAAGTTGATGAGCTGGATGATCCCGTAGACCATCGTGTAGCCGAGGGCGATGAGGCCGTAGGTGGCGCCCAGCACGGTGCCGTTGACCAGCTGCTGGACGAACTGCCTCATGGCCTCACGGCAGGATGGAGCAGCGGCTCAGACCTTGAACTCCCCGGTCTTGATGGGCTTGAAGTCGCCGGCGTCGACCTTGTACATGGTCAGCGTCTTGGTCACGGTGTCGCCGTACTGGTCGAAGGCCACCGGCCCGCTGGCCCCGTTGAAGCTGGTCTTCTGCACGGCGTCGATGACCGCCCGACGGACCGTGTCGTTGACCGCGGTCGCCGACCCCAGGGCGGCGGGGAGGGCGTTGATGATGGCGTTGGCCGAGTCGTAGGCCAGGGCCCCGTAGGCCGAGTACGAGTCCTTGTAGCCGGCGGCCTTGTAGTCGGCGATGAACTGCTTGGCCGACTCGACCTGCTCCGGCGGGGCGCCCACCGAGGTGGCGTAGTCGCCGTTGGCCGCCGCCCCCGCCGCCTTTCCGTAGGTCGGGTCGACGAGGCCGTCGCCCCCCATCACCGGAGCCTTGATGCCCTGGGGCCCGTGCGCCTGCCTGGAGATGAGCGAGCCCTCGGGGTACTCGCCCCCGTAGAAGATCAGGTCCGGGTTCATCGGCTGAATCTTGGTCACCACCGCCGAGAAGTCCCTCTCTCCGGGGTTGATCGTCTCGGTGGTCAGGATCTTGCCGCCGTCCTTGGTGAAGCGGGCCTTGAAGGAGTCGGCCAGGCCCTGCCCGTACGCCTTCTTGTCGTGGATGACGACGACGTTGCGGGCCTTGAGGTCGTTGTAGGCGTAGTCGGCCGCGAACCCGCCCTGCAGGGAGTCCAGGGTGGCGGTGCGGAAGTAGTTCTTGTGCGGCCGGGCCGGCGCGGTCGCGAAGTTCTCGCCCCGGGTCAGGGTGTCGTTGGTGTTGGCCGGGGAGATCTCGACGATGTTGGCGCGGTCCAGCACCGGCGCCACCTGGAGGGCGACGCTGGAGTTGTAGGTGCCGATCACACCGACGACGGCGGCGTCCGAGCTCAACTTGGCCGCGGCCTGGGCGCCGACGTCGGGCTTGGCCGCGTCGTCCTCGGCGGCCAGCTCGATCCGCCAGCCCGGCACCTTGTTCTTGTCGTTGGCCTGCTTGATGGCCAGGTCGACCGAGTTCCTGATCCCGGTGCCCGTGGCGGTGAGGTCCCCGGACAGCGGGGCGATCACACCGATCTTGACCACTTTGGTGGCGCCCTGGGCCCCGCCGGTGCTGGTGCTCTCCTTCTTGTTGCCGCCGCAGGCGACGGCCAGCAGCAAGGGAAGGACGACGATGGCCGGCCACCGACGTCGACCGCTCCAGGATCCGGGCATCCCCAACCTCCTCTAGGGTCCGATCTGCGAGCACTCTGCCACGCCGCCGTCGCCGCTGCCATGATCCGGAGATGAAGGTCCTCGCCGTGTCGGGAAGCCTCCAGGCCCGCTCGTCGAACCGGGCGCTGCTCCAGACCGCCCACCGCGTCGCACCCGAGGGCGTGGAGCTGGTCGACTCGGTGTCGGTCGGCGACGTCGCCCCCTTCAATCCCGATCTCGACCGCGCGGGCGCCACCCCGGCCGCGGTCACCGAGCTGCGGGCCCAGGTGGCCGGCGCCGCCGGCGTGCTGATCGCCAGCCCCGAGTACGCCCACAGCCTCCCCGGGGCCCTGAAGAACGCCCTGGACTGGCTGGTCGGCTCGGGCGAGCTGTACGACAAGCCGGTGGTCGTGCTGTGTGCGTCCCCGCGGCCGACCGGTGGCGTGCTCGGGCGCGAGGCCCTGGAGCAGACGCTCAAGGCCCAGGGGGCGAAGGTGGCTGCGTCGGTGACCGTGGCGGTGGCCGCCGCCGACAAGGGGGGCGACGAGCTGCGGGACCCGGCCGCGATGGAGGCGGTGGCCGCCGCCCTGGCCGTCCTGGCGACGGCCGCCAGCGACCCGGCGGGCTGAGCGTCCTGGGACGGGGCACGGTCAGTGGAGAGTGGACGGACACCGCCGTCGGCCTCGGGTAGAACCTTCCCATGGAACAGCGCAAGAAGCTCATCTTCGTCTCCTCGGCCGACCCTCGATCCGATCCCGAGCCGATCCGCCGGGCCTATCTCTGGGCCACGACGGCGGCGAAGGAGGGCCTCGAGGCGGAGGTCCGCCTGGTCGGCGAAGCCGTCCGGGCGGCGCACCCGGGCGAGATCAAGGATTTCGAGCGGATCGACGCCCTGCGGGAGGGCCTTCTCGCCGGCGCCAGCGGCGACTTCCAGGTCTCCCTCTGACCCGGTTGCGCCGACGCCCGTGCGGTGTCAGACGAGGACATGATCTCGATCGGCGGCGTCCGCCGCCCGCTGGGAGATGTGCTCCGCGAACTTGCCGAAGGGACCTCGGTCGTCGTGCCCTTCGACTGATTCACGTGGCGCCCGGCCGCCGGTCGAAGCGGCTGACCGTCTCGACGTGGAACGTGTCGGGGAACGAGTCCACCAGGGCGACCGAGCACAGCCGGTAACCGGCCTCGGCGAGCAAGGCGCTATCGCGGGCCAATGAGGCGGGATCGCAGCTGACCAGGACCAGCCGCGGTGCTCCGGCGGCAGTAAGGGCGCCGACCCCTGGGCGCCCGAGGCCGGTGCGCGACGGGTCGGCGACGACCACGTCAGCCCGCTCGGCCCGCCACTTTCCGACGTTGACAGGGATCACCCGCCCGTCGAGGTCGGCCAGGTTCGAGCGGGCATCGGCCACTGCGACCGGGTCGTTCTCGATGGCGACGACGCGGGCGCCGTGTTCGGCACCGAGCACCGAGCCGAGGAGGCCCACACCGGCGTAGGCGTCGACGAGGACGCCTCCAGGGGCCAGGCCGTCGCCCACCGCGGCGCGCACCGCGCCGGCCAGCGCCGCCGCGGCCACCGGACCGGGTTGGAAGAAGGAGCCGGCCGAGATGCGGAAGGGCCGGCCGGCCACGACCTCGTGCACCGCGGGCTGGCGGCGGTCGCCTCTGGTGGCGACGACGACGTCGGCCGGCACGTCGGCCGGCTTGTCCAGCCGGTCGACGCGAGCCAGGCGCTCACCGCCGGCCACCCCCACCCGAAGGAGCACCTCCGTCGCCCCGGGGAACCGGCCGGCGACGATCAACTCCCCCAGCCGCGGGTGGGCGGCTCCGCACTCGTCGGTCTCGATGGCCCCGGACCCGCTGCGGGGCCGGTGGCCGGGACGACCGGCGGCGGAGACGGCCAGCCGGGCCGTGGTCCGCAACGACCGGCCCTCGGTCGGGAACACCGCGGGTGGCGGTGGCTCGGCCAGCCGGCCGATGCGGCGCAGGGCGTCGACCACGATGGCCGCCTTCAGCCGGTGCTGGGCCCCGGGGGCGACGTGCTGCCAGGTGCAACCGCCGCACCCGGCGGCCAGGGCGGCGCACGGCGGGGCGATGCGGTCCGGCGACGGGTCCAGCACGTCGACCGTGACGGCCCGGGAGAAGTCCTTGCGGACCTCGGTGATCCGGGCCCGCACCTGCTCCCCCGGCAGGGCGCCCTCGACGAACACCACCCGACCCTCGGCGTCGCGCGCCAGCGCGGCGCCGCCGGCGGCCATGGCCGTCGGCTCCAGGACCACCTCGGTCACAACAGCGCTTCGAGGTCCGCGGCCACCTGGTCGGGGCCGGGCATGGCCGCGATCTCCTCGGCGACCTCGGCGGCGGCGTGGGCGATCGACGGGTTCTCCAGCAGGATGGTCACCGCCCCCACGATGGCGGCCGGGCTGGCTTCGTCGGGCATGAGGCTCATCGCCGCGCCCACCGCCGCGGCCTGGCGGGCGTTGACGAACTGGTCGGCGGCCTGGGGCAGGCACAGCTGGGGGATCCCGAGGCCGAGGCAGGCCAGCACGGTGCCGGATCCGGCGTGGGAGACGACCGCGGCGCAGCGGGGCAGGAGCGCGGTCTGGGGCAGGTAGCGCTCGACCCGGACGTTGCTCGGCTGGGGCCCGACGGCGCCGGGGTCGCCCCGGGGCCCGACGGTCACGATCACGTCGACGTCGAGAGCGGCGAGGGCGGCGAGGGCGTTGGCGAACGGGCCGCCGGTGGCGTTGAACACCGTCCCGAAGGTCAGGTAGACGAGGGGGCGGTCGGAGGGGGCGGGCAGCGCCGGGTCGCCGTCGGTAGGGACGGCGTCGAAGGGCACCGGGCGCAGGTCCAGGGCCCGCCGCACGTGGGGCGCCGGCCCCGGTCGCATGCTCGGCGGGTAGATGTCCAGGTAGAGGTAGTCGTACGAGCCGCCGTAGGGCGGGACCTCCATGCCGTACGCCTTCCACAAGCCGGCCACCGCCTCCCCGCCGGCGGCGACCCGGCGTTCGGGGAGGAGGGCGCCGAACCCGTGGGTGACGTGCGGCGCGCCCGTCAGGGCGGCGGCGATGGGGGCGGCCAGCTCCCCGGCGTCATGGACGTAGAGGTCCGGCTCCCAGTCCTCGACGATGGGCAGGAGGTCGGCCAGCATGGGCGGCGGGCAGATCTCGCCGAAGAAGGCGGGGAACATGACGTCCGGCAGCTGGGTGGGCGCCAGGGTGGACTCGGCGTCGGGGTAGCGGCGGCGGAACTCGGCCAGCCGGGGGCCCTGGTCGATGCCCGCCGGGTCGGCCTGGAAGCCGGCGGCGCGCACCCGGTCGCAGGCCTCGGGGGCGACCGCCCACCGCACCTCGTGGCCGGCGTCGACCAGGGCCAGGGCCAGCGGGATCATGGGGTGGACGTGGCCGATCCCCGGGGCGGCGGTGAACAGGACCCGGCTCACGTCAGGCCTTCTTGGCCCGGCTGGGCGCCACCCGCGGCGGCTCGCCCGGCATCTTCGGGTACACCGGCGGCCAGGGGGCGTCGACCAGGCCGGCGGCCTGGTCCCGCCGGTGCAGGTCGAGCACCGGCTCCAGCGACTGGGGGTCGGCGGCCATCGGTGCCCACGGGTCGCCGTGCTCGCGCACCCGCTCCGGGACCGTCGCCATGGTGAAGGCGTCGGGGTCGACCGTCGGGAGCTCGTCCCAGGCGAACGGGGTGGACACTTGGGCGCCCGGGCGGGCGCGGACCGACCAGGCGCCGAAGATCGTCTTGTGGGGGGCGTTCTGGTTGAAGTCGACGAACACCCGGGTGCCCCGCTCTTCCTTCCACCACGCCGCGGTGATGAGGTCGGGACGTCGCCGTTCCAGCTCGCGGGCCACGGCGACCGCGGCCGAGCGGACCTCGTAGGAGGTCCAGCGGGGCTGGAGGCGGACGTAGACGTGGATCCCGCGGTTCCCGGTGGTCTTGGGCAGGGCGACCACGCCCAGCTCGTCGAACAGGGCCCGGACCTCGACCGCCGCCTCGCGGACCATCGGGAAGGTGACGCCGGGGGTCGGGTCGAGGTCGATGCGCAGCTCGTCGGCGTGGTCGAGATCGGCGGCGCGGGTGGGCCAGACGTGGAACCCCAGGCAGGCCAGGTTCACCGCCCACAGGACGTGGGCGATGTCGGCCACCACGAGGGCGTCCGAGGTGGTGCCGTTCGGCGTGCTGACCACGGCCGTCTGCAGCCACTCGGGATGGTTCTCCGGGACCCGCTTCTGGAAGAACGACTGCTTGCCCGCCCCGTTCGGGAACCGCTGGAGCAGCACCGGCCGGTCGCCGATGGCGGCCAGCAGTGGCGCCTCGACCGAGAGGTAGTAGCGGGCCAGGTCGAGCTTGGTCTCCCCCCGCTCGCCGAAGAAGACCTTCTCCGGGTGGGTGATCACAATCTCGCGACCAGCCGCCTCCAGGGCCACCCCATCGTCGGCCATGGACGCCGACGGTAGCGCCCCACTCAGGCCAGGGCGGCCCGGACCTTGGCCTCCCACTGCTCGTCGTGCACCACCCGACCGGCCAAGGCCGCCCGGGCCCAGCGAACCACCTCGAGCGTACGGACGGCGACCGCCCACCTCCCGAGCTGGTCCTCGGGCAGGTACAGCGCCTCCCGCCGGAAGCTGAGCAGGAGGAGGACGACGTTGAGGCGGTCGACGTCGCGCTCGGCCGGCCCGGGCGCGAACACATAGGTGGCCCGGGCATCGGTGTCCGTACCCTCGACCGCGACCTTCGCCCCGACCGGCGCCAGGGCGAACGGCAGCGGCTCCGTCCCGCCGGTGACCGCTTTGATCCCGAGGCGGAGCCGGCCGCCGGCCAGCGCTTCCAGGGCCTCGACTTCGGACGCCCGGGCGTCGCCCGCCACCGCGGCCCGCAGCGGGGCCCAGTGCCGACCGGCGTCCTCAGCCGTCACCGCCCACCCGTCCGGGGCCCCCAGCCCGGCCAGGGCCGGGTCGTACGCCGCGTACGCCGCCGCCGTCCGCTCGGCCAGGTCGGCGCGGGCCCGGTCGAGATCCTCCAGGAACTCGTCGGTGCGCGTGCCCAGCTGGCGCACGACGGTGGCCGGCAGTCCCCGCAGGACGAGGGTGATCGCGTAGCCGTCCCGGCGGACGTCCTGGACCAGGCCGAGGGGGACGGACGTGGGCGGGCCGACCAGGGGCTCGATGGTCAGCCCGTCGGGGAACAGGGTCAGGGTCTGCGCTTCGTCGCCGTGACCGGCCACGTAGGCGTCGACCGGGACGTCGCCGGTCCACTGGAGCAGGGCGGCCCGCCGCACCGGGGAGCGGGCGGCCCGTAGATCGGCCAGGAAGTCGTCGCGCGCCCGGCCGAGCTGGGTGAGGGCCACCGGCGGCCCTCCGGCCATCTCCAGCTCGACGTTCCAGCCGTCGACGCGCACCTCGTCCATGTCCAGCCAGGCCAGGAGCCGGCCGGCCACCACCAGCCCGTCCTCGGCGACCGACGCCTGGACGGGCCGGCCGTCGAGGTGGCAGGTGTAGGTGCTCAGAGTGCTCAGAGCTTCTGCCCGCACTCCGAGCAGAAGCGCTTGCCCGCCTCCATCTCGGCCCCGCAGTTGCCGCAGAACACCTTGAGGCTCAGCGCCTTGCCGCACTCGGGGCAGAACTTGCCCCCCTCGACGGAGGCGCCGCAGTGGGGGCACTTCACCTTGGCCCGCTGCTTGATGTCCAGGTCGGCGGTCCAGTCGACGGTCTTCGTCTTCTCCTGGATCTGCTCGAGCTGGGCCTGGGCCTGGGCCGCGGACAGGATGTCGCCGACGCGGGGCGAGCAGGTGAGGCACTGGCCGATGTCGTCGTTCCAGCACACCGCGGCGCACACCCAGTTGCCGCAGTTCCGGCATTGGTGGAACTCGTCCCGGACGGCCTCGACGGCCTCCTTCATGGCCTTGTCCTTGGCCGGGGAGTTGGACGCCCGGTCGAACCCGATCTGCTCGGCCGCCCCGCTCAGCTCGGCCAGCTTGCCGCCGAACAGCGACCCCGCGCTGCGCAGCAGGCTCCGCCCCCGCTCCCGGTTGTTGGCCATGTACGGCGACCGGTAGCCGTTGCCACATCGCTCACAGACGAACTCGAACTGGAACCCGCCCTCGTTGGAGAGGTCGTTGATGTTGTCGGTGAACGCCACGATCTTTCCCATCGGGCGATATTGGCACGACGCCGCGCCGTCGGGTAGGCCCCCGGGCGAGCTGCACCTCCGCGCACCGACTGGCCGTAGCCTCGCATCCATGAAGACCGCCGTGGACGAGATCGCCGAGGGCATTTACCGGATCTGCAGCTACCTGCCGGACGCGTCGCCCGGCGGGGGCTTCACGTTCAACCAGTTCCTCCTGGACGGCGAGGAGCCCATGCTGTTCCACTGCGGCCCCCGCCTGATGTTCCGGGACATCGCCGAGGCGGCCGGGCGGATCATCGACCTCGACCGCATCCGCTGGATCTCCTTCGGCCACTTCGAGTCCGACGAGTGCGGCTCCATGAACCGCTGGCTCGACGCCGCCCCGGACGGCACCCTCCTCGTCGGCCAGGTCACGGCCCAGGTGTCGGTGGCCGACCTGGCCAACCGGGCGCCGCAGGAGTGGCCGGACGGCGAGATCGTCGACCTCGGGAGCAAGCGGGTGCGGCGGATCGACACCCCCCACGTCCTGCACGGCTGGGACGCGGGGCTGGTCTACGAGGAGGTCACCGGCACCCTGCTGTGCGGCGACCTGTTCACCCACACCGGCGGCGGGCCGCCCGTCCGGGACGACGACGTGGTCGAGCGGGCCTTCGCCGCCGAGGACATCTTCGTGGGCCAGACCGCCCTCACCCCCTCGACGGCACCGACCATCCGCAAGCTGGCCGCCCTCGCTCCCACCACGCTGGCCATCATGCACGGGTCGGCGTTCGGCGGCGACTGCGTGGAGGCGCTCGAAGCCCTGGCCGACGGCTACGAAGCCCGCCTGCTCGACAAGATGGAATGAGCCCGCGCTAATGGGTCCAGTTCTCGATCGTCCGGTTGGCCACGTCCATCAACGTGGCCGCCTCCCGCAGCTCACGGAACGACCGCTCCAGCTGGGGGATGTCGGGGCCGCGAGCCCCGGCGACGCAGTCCTCCGCGCCCACGCCGACCGCGTC
>DATJHJ010000011.1:0-10571 GCA_035494015.1 Acidimicrobiales bacterium | reverse complement strand
GGGGCCCAGGCGAACATGGTGGCCTTGGGCTTCTCCAGGGCCCAGCCGATCCGGTTCAGCCCGTCGCAGAGGGCGTCGCGCCGGCCCCAGTAGATCTCGTTGACCTCCTTGGGGTAGTCGGAGGCTTCGTTCATGGCCACGATGGCGGCGATCTGGACGGGCTGGAACGTCCCGTAGTCCAGGTACGACTTGAGCTTGCCCAGGGCGGCGACGATCTGGGCGTTGCCCACGCAGAACCCCACCCGCCAGCCGGCCATCGAGAACGACTTGGTGAGCGTGTACAGCTCGACGGCGACGTCCTTCGCCCCCGGCACCTGCAGGATCGAGGGGGGCTGGTACCCGTCGAACGCCGTGTCCGAGTAGGCGAAGTCGTGGACCAGGATCACGTCGTGCTCGCGGGCGAAGGCCACCAGGCGCTCGAGCCAGGGCAGGTCCACGCACGTCGTGGTCGGGTTGTGCGGGAAGGACAGGACGATCACCCGGGGGCGGGGCCAGGCGTTCTCCCAGTCCTCCAGCAGGTTGGCGAAGAAGTCCTCGCTTGCCCCCCCGGTGCCGCCCCCGGCCCGGTCCGGCCCGAGCGGGATCCGCCGCACGTCCGCCCCCGCGAACAACGGCGCGTAGATGTGGATGGGGTACGACGGGGTGGGCACCATCGCCGTGTCCCCCGGCCCGAGCAGCACCCACATCAGGTGGGTCAGCCCCTCCTTGGCCCCGATCACGTTGATGACCTCGGTCTCGGGGTCCAGCTCCACCCCGAACCGGCGCTGGTACAACGCGGACGCCGCCGCCCGCAGCTTGGGGATGCCGCGGCTGGCCGAGTACCGGTGGTTGCGGGAGTTGCGGGCCGCCTCGGCCAGCTTTTCCACGGCCACGTCGGGCGACGGGATGTCCGGGTTGCCGAAGCCCAGGTCGATCACGTCGTCGCCCGCCCGCCGCGCTGCCATCTTCAGCCCGTCGATGATGGTGAAGACGTACGGGGGCAGGGCGTTGATCCGGCGGAACTCCATATGGATGGAGGCTACCGGCAGGCGGCCGCGGCCTCGGCCACCATTTCGACCGCGCCCGGATCCGTCCCCACGTCGAGCGGGGCGCAGATGGCCCACGACGCCCCGGCCGCGGCCAGCCCCCGGAAGTGCGCGACCAGGTCGTCGACCGTCCCGGAGACCAGCCCCGGCCGCCCACCGTGGGCCCGCAGCTTGGCCTGGGCCGCCGCCGGTGTCCGCCCGACCAGGATCTGGCCGCCCCAGGTCAGCTCCCGCCCCTCGGGCACGACGGCGACATCGGCCACGAACCCGGCCACGTCGGTCCCCCATCCGTTCCACCCGTCGGCCTGGCCCGCCGCCGCCCGGACGGCGGCCGAACGTCCTCCCACCCACGTGCGCACCCCTGCCGCCCGCAACGCACGGCAGCACGCCTCCAGGCGGCCGAGGCGCTCGGCCACCGACCCGAACGGCAACCCGTACGCCTCGTTCTCGCCCTGGTTCCCCGAGTCGCCCGTCCCCAGGGCGGCGACCAGGCGGTCGCCGGCCATGCGGTGCAGCGTGATCAGCTGGTTGACCAGCAGGGCGTCGGGGACCAGCCCGACCCGCGCCACCAGCGGCCCCAGCGTCACCCGCGCCGTCTCGACGACCAGGGCCCCCAGCAGGACCAGCGACTGCAGGGCCGGGCGACCGGGTTGGCCCAGGGGCCAGAGGTGGTCGAAGACGAAGACCCCGTCGAGCCCGGCCGCCTCCGCCCGGCGGGCGACCTCCAGCGCCGGTTCGGCCTCGTGTCGGAACTGCGGCAGGGTGATACCGACCTTCAACGCCCGCCGGCCTCAGCAGGGAGCGCCGCGCTCGGGCCCCTGCCCGGCGTAGAGGGCGACGAACTGGGCCAGGCGGGGATCGGAGGTCGACTGGAGGCGGAGCTGGCGACCCCAGGCCGTGGCCACCAGCGGCGACGGCAGGGTGTCGTCGGCCCACGGCGAGGCCACGATGTCCTTGCGGCTGCGAGCCAGGGCGGCCAGGGCGGCCACGTCCGCCGGTGGCAGGTCGGCCCGCCAGGTCAGCCAGATGGCGCCGTGCTCGAGGGAGTGGACAGCCATCTCGTTCTGCACGGGCTTGTCGTAGAAGGTGCACGGCACCCACACCGGGTTGTGGGTCCCGCCGACCGGGGGGATCTGCGGGTAGCTGATCGGCCCGTCGGCGTGGGCGGCCACCACGGCGAACGTCTGCACGCCGTCGATGGGCGACTGGGTGGTGGCGACCGGGACGGTGGTCACCAGTGCGGCCGTCGTCGGCGTGGGCGAGGCCGAACCGCTGCCCCCGCACGCGGCGGCGGCCACCAGGGCGACGACGGCGAGCGCGAGCGAAAGCGAAACCGGTGGGCGGCGGGGCACGCCCGGGATGGTAGGCGCAGGAGGTGGGCGGCCGGCCCCCGGGGGCTGGGGAGCCCGGGGGCCAGCAGCCTCTCCCCAACTTACCCCGCCGGCGCGCCCACGCTGTCGAACAGCGACGCGGCCCCGATGGCGCCGGCGTGCTCGCCCAGCGCGGCGGCCACGATGGCCACGGGCGGGCGGTGGTCCGCACCGGTCACCAGGTCGGCGAACGCGGTCCGGGTCGGGGCCAGCAACATCTCGCCCATCTCGACCAGCCCCCCGCCGAGGACGAACGCCTGGGGGTCGAAGACGTTGGCCAGGTTGGCCAGGCCGAGGCCGACCCACCAGGCGAAGTCGGTCACCACGGCCAGCGCCTCGGCGTCGCCTTCGCCCGCCGCCACCGAGACGTGCTCGCCCCGGACGAGGCCCGGGTCCCCCCCGGCCAGGGCCAGGATCCGGCCCGCCTTGCCCGTCTCGGCGGCGAGCCGGCCGAGCCGCCCCAGCCCGCTGCCGGACGCGAACCGCTCCCAGCACCCTCGCTTGCCGCACGGGCACGGCGGCCCGTCCGGGTCCACGATCATGTGGCCGACCTCGCCCGCGAACCCGTTGGCGCCCCGGTGCAGGACGCCACCGGTCACGATCCCCCCGCCGATCCCCGTGCCCAGGGTGACCAGGAGCACGTCGTCGTAGCCCCGCGCCGCCCCCACCTGGCGTTCGCCCCACGCCGCGCAGGTGGCGTCGTTGTCGACCCGCACGGGCACGCCCAGGCGGGCGGCCAGCTGCTCGCCGATCGGGAAGTCGTCCACCCCCTTCAGGTTGGCGGCGAAGCGCAGCACGCCCTGGCGGTCGACCAGGCCGGGAACGCCGACCCCCACGCCGGCGGCGTCGCCCTCGACGTCCAGAGCCACGGCGGCGATGGCCTCGAGGAGGGCGGCCTCGCCGGCCGGGGTGGGCACCCGGCGCTCGGCCACCACCTTGCCGTTCTCGAGCGCGACGGCCAGGCACTTCGTCCCGCCCAGGTCGACCCCGACTGTTCTGATGTCGGATCCCCGCTAGTACCGGAGCAGGGCGCCGACGCGCCCGAGGACGTCCAGGTCGGCGTTGGCCTGGCAGAACGCCACCCGGCACGCCTGGGCCAGGGCCTCCTCGACCGCCTCCTCGACCACGTCGGACACCTCGGTCATGCCGTCGCCGCACACCGGGCAGCGCCGGCCCCGGGTGCCCACCCACGCGCAGCTCGGGCACCGCCAGCCCGGCGCCTCGAAGCCCTCCGAGACCAGCAGGACGTCCACCCGGCGGGCGACCAGGGCGTCGAGGACCGGGTCGAGGCCGGCGACACCGGCGTTGCCGGAACCCACCGCCGCCCGCAGCCGCTCGACCAGCGCCGCCTCCCGGGCCCGGACCACCCCGGCCTCGACCTCCTCGGTGGCGTGGCGGATCTCCTCGTCGCCGGCCTGCACGGCCAGGGCGACGCGGGCGGCGATGCGCTCCCGCAGGTAGGGGTGCAGCTCCCGCTCCAGCTCGGCGGTGGCCTCGTCCGGCCCGCCGAGGACCAGGTGCTCGAAACCCTGCTCCTGCAGGAGGGCGAAGGTGGCCGCCGCCGCCCGGCGGAAGTGGCGCTGGGCCGCGGCGGCGGTGTGGCCCGCCACCTGGTCCTTGCCGAGCTGCCCGCCGTCGTCGTCGTGGCGGGGCAGGCGGTCGAACTCCTCCTGGCGGTCGACGAGCTCGCCCTGGTGGAACAGGAACAGCCGGGCCCGCTGCCGGTCGGCCACCAGCACGGCGAAGCGCTCGTGGCGGGCGACGACGGCCTCCAGCTCACGGACATAGGGGGTGTGGTTCACCACCACCCGGTCCCGCACCGGCACAGCCAGCTCGACCACCTGCCAGAAGTCGTGGGCGGTGCACGAGAAGAAGGCCAGCCCCCGCAAGCGGGACCGGTCGATCCCGGCGCGGACGTGGTCCTCGATGCGCTTGAGGTCGGCGCGGACCGATTCGTGGTCGGTGTCCTCGCGCGCCCGCCGCACCATGCGGTCGAGGGCCAGCTCGTAGTCCCGGGCCCGGATGCGCCGGCGCCCGTCGACGTCGAGGTACAACGAGGTCACCGGGGCGTCCTCACCCTTGAAGGCGGCCAGATCACGGATGCTGCTCTCCCTGATCGTCATCCTGGGATCGTAGGTCCCGGGGGCGGCGGCCGGGACCAGGCTGGCGGGGCGGGAACGAACCGTGGCGTCCCGCCCACAACCCGCACAGGGCCAGCCCGTAGACCGGGACCAGGACGCCGGCGGCCAGGCTGGTGTACGGCCGGGCTCCCGCGGTGGCCAACCCGGCGACGACCTCGACGGCGAACGACCCGAGCAGGCTGCGGCGCACCGCCGGCGGCGTGGGCGGGCCCATCAGGAACCAGACCTGGGCCAGCTCCATCTCCGCGGTGCGGCTCCGGCCGGCGACCACGAAGAACGACCACACGAACAGCCCGCAGCCGGCGGCGAACAGCCCGGCGGCCACGGCCAGGGCCAGCGGCTCGAAGGCCGACGGCGCCACCACCGCCGCCACTGCGGTGACCACGAAGACGGCCGTGCCCGCCCATGACGCCCGCTCCAGGGTCACAGCGCGGCGACCAGGCGGCGGGCCAGGCCGTCGTAGGAGAACTGGTCCTCGGCCCGCCGGCGGGCGGCGTCGCCCATGCGCCGGCGCAGGCCGTCGTCGTCGAGCAGCAGGGCCAGCGCGCCGGCGACCGCCACGGGGTCGGCCGGCCGGTCGACGACCACGCCGGTCTCGCCGGAGGCCACCGCCTCGTGCGAGCCGCCCGTGGCCCCGGCCACCCCGGGCACCCCACACGCCGCGGCCTCGACGAAGACGATGCCGAAACCCTCCTGCTCCAGGCCCCCCCAGCGGGTGCGGCACGGCATGGCGAACACGTCGGCGGCGGCCAGCAGGGCGGGCAGGTCGTCGTCGGGCACGAACCCGAGCAGCCGGACGGGCGCGCCGGTGGCCGCCACCAGTCGCTGCAGCCGCTCCCGGTCCCGCCCGGAGCCGGCCAGGGCGACCGTGAGGTCCGGTCGGGTCGGGGCCAGGAGGGTGGCGGCGGCGATGAGCACGTCGAAGCCCTTGCGGGGGACCAGGCGGCTCATGCCCACCACCAGCCGGCCGTCGACCGGCAGCCCGGACCGCCGCCGGGCCGCAGCCCGCGCCTCGGGGCCGATCGGGCGGAAGCGCTCGACGTCGACGCCGGGGGGGACGACGGTGATGGGGAGCCCGGGGCCGGCGAGGCGGGCCGCTTCGGCCGCTGGGTACCCCCCGGCCGCGATCACCGAGGTCGCCCCCCGCAGCACCCGGGCCAGCAGTGTGCGGGCGGCGGGCAGGCGGGCGGGAACGGTCACCTCGGCCCCGTGCAGGACGACGGCGTACGGCAGCCCCAGGCGCGGCCCCACCAGGCCGACGGGCAGGGCGGGGTCGAGGACCACCAACACCGCCCCCGTCTCCGCCGCCCGGCGACCGATCTCGGCGACCAGGGCCGGGGTGGGCAGCAGGGTCCTGCGGGCTGCGCGCCGGACGGCGAAGGGCTGGGCGGCGTCGAAGGCGGCGGCGTCGGGGTGGGCGGTGGTGAGCACCGAGAACCGGTCCGGGGGCAGCCGCCGCCACAGCTCCCACAGGTAGGACTGGATGCCGCCGACCTTGGGGGGGAAGTCGTTGGTGACCAGCAGGTGGGCCACCGGCGCGGCGCCGGTCAGCGGGACCGCAACCGCCGCCGCTTCGCCCGCTCCACCGGGATCGGCTCCGTGCGCGGCGCGGGCTGGCGGGGCGCGGGCAGGCTGACCGGCTTCGGGCCGTCCGCCGGCCGGGGCTCGGCCCTTGACGTCGACACCTTCCGCACCCGGGGGGCGGGCGCGGGATCCTTGCTGCCGCTCGGCAGCGGCCGCGGGTCGAAGGCCGAACCCGACGCCGGGTCCCCCGCTCGGTTGGCGGTCGGCGGGCGGTCCCAGCTCTCGCGGCCGTTGCTCGGCCCCGGGCGGGCCCCGGTGGTCGGGCGGCGGACGGCGGCGGCCCACGGCGTCCGCTCGGCCGAGGCCAGGCTGGCCGACACCCGGGCGGTCGACACCTGGGCCACCGCGCTGCGCACCCCGCCCGATCCGCCGGTTGACGCCGGTTCGGGCGCTCGCTTCCCCACCGCCGCCGTGGCCGCCGGCTCCTTGGCTGCTTTGGCCGCCTTCACCGCCTGGCCCATGCTCGTCGGGCGCTTGGCCGGGGTCGTCGTCGCCTTCTTGGCCGGGGGGCGGGACGTGGTTGCCGCCTTCCGTGGCTTGGCTGCCTTCCCCGCCTTACCGGTCGCGGTGCCCTTCTTCGCCCTGGCCGCCTTGCCGGCCGGGGTGGCCCGGGCGGCGCGGCGGGGGGGCGGAGGAGCCTCGTCCGAGTCCTCCTCGGCGGCCACGCCCTTGCGGCGGCGGTCGGCCTCGACGTACCCGAGATCCGACGCATGCCGGTTGCGGGCCGTCAGCCGCCCGGCGGGAACGTCGACCTCCCACTGCGCCTCCTGGGCCCGGCCCCGCGAGCGGTACCGGAAGCGGACCATCCACACGGAGTCGTGGAGCTGGAAGGCGCTCCAGCCCGCATCGGCCACGTCGTCGGGCAGGAACACGCCGCGGTCGGTGAGGTTCATCGTGACCGACAGCCCCAATGGGTGGGCCGACGGGCCGAGGCGAGGCTTGGCGTAGACCAGCGTCCGGGCCAGCTCCACCACCTGCGCCTGCTCGGCCAGGATGGGCACGGCGAAGCGGGCCACCCAGTCGTTGTCGACCCCGGCCTCGGCCGCCACTTCCTCGATGGAGCGACCGGCCCGCAGGCGAGCCTGCATCTCCCGTGGCGTGAGCGCGCTCTGGTGCCGGGGCCGGCGGGGCACCGCCTCCACCTCGGTGGCCTCGGCGTCGCCCGCACCGGCGCCGTTCCGGTCGGCCTGGATCTCGGCCACGGCGGCCAGCACGGCGTCGTCGAGCGGCACGATGTACCCGCCGGACTTCGAGCCCTTGCGCGCCGTGAAGATCAAGCCGTCGCGGTCAGTCGTCAACCCGACGAGGTGGAGCTTTCGCAAGCACGCTCCTGGAGGCCACGCGGCCCGAAGAGCCGGGCCATCTCGTGCGGACGGTACCACTCGTCTCCGGGGGCATCGGGGATGCTGGCCGCTAGGTGGCCACCCGGGCCTGGCGCCGGAGCGGCGGCACCAGGCCCGCCTCGCCGAGCAGGCGCACGGCCCGCGCCTCGACCACATCGATGATCACCGCCTCCCCGGGCTCCCGCCCGCAGATGAACGTCACGACGCAGTCCTCGCACGCCGGGGTGTCCTGCATCACGCAGTCGTCACAGGAGATCTCCATACGACGAACCGTACAAAGGGGGTACGACACCTACGATCGGCGCCATGCCCCGCTGGCCCACCGCCCTGGTCACCGGCGCGTCCAGTGGCATCGGGCGGGCCGTCGCCGTCCAGCTTGCCGCCGAGGGCTCCGACCTGGTGGTCGTGGCCCGCCGGCGGGACCGGCTCGACGAACTGGCCGCCGACCTGTCGGGCGCCCACGGCGTCGACGTGGAGGTCCTGGTGGCCGACGTCACCGTCCCCGAGCAGCTGGCGGCCGTCGAGGAGCGCCTCCGGGAGCCGGGCGCGGGGGTGGCGCCCGTCGAGCTCCTGGTCAACAACGCCGGGATGGGCGCCCACGGGGCCTTCGCCGACATCCCCCTCGCGTGGCAGGACGAGCTCATCCGGCTGAACGTGCTCGCCCCGGTGCGGCTGACCCACGCCGCCCTGGCCGGGATGATCGAGCGGGGCCGGGGCGGCATCCTCAACGTGTCGTCCATCGCCGGCCGCCAGCCCCTCCCCCACGTCGCCACCTACGCCGCCACCAAGGCCTACCTGTCGAGCTTCAGCCACGCCCTGCACGAGGAGGTCCGCCACCAGGGGGTGACGGTGACCGCCCTCCTGCCCGGCTTCACCCGCACCGAGTTCCACGACGCCGCCGGCATGAGCCGCTCCGGCGTCCCCGGGCCGGCGTGGATGAGCGCCGAGGTGGTGGCCCGGGCCGGCCTGCGGGCGGTGGCCCGCGGCCGGGCCCAGTGCGTGCCCGGGCTGGGCTACCGGGTGGCCAACGGGGTCTCGGCCGTCACCCCCTGGGCCATCAGCCGACGGGTCCTGGGCGCCGTCCTCCGCTCCGTATGATCGACGCCGAGCCCCTTTTCGTCGTCCGCCCCGTCACCGCCGACGACCTGGACCAGGTGGTCGACCTGTTCGTCGCCGTGGTCGACGAGGGTCGCTGGCTGGGGACCGAGCCGCCCCTCGACCGTGACGCCCAGCGCGAGCGGTTCAACCAGCCGCTCGAGCAGCCGGGATCGTCGGCGTCGCTGGTGGCGGTGGCCGGCGACCGGGTCGTGGGCCACGTGCTCGTCCACCTCGAGCGCTATGGCGTGGCCGGCCTGGGCATGATGGTCGACGTGGCCTGGCGGGGCCGGGGTGTGGGCGGCGCCCTGGTGGACGCCGCCGTCCAGGCCGCCCGGGACCTCGGCGCCCACAAGCTGGCCCTGCAGGTGTGGCCGCACAACACCGTCGCCCGTCGGCTGTACCTGCGCCACGGCTTCGAGGAGGAAGGGGTGCTCCGGCGCCAGTACCGGCGGCGCAACGGCGAGCTGTGGGACGCGGTGATCATGGGCCTGGTGCTCGACGAGACCTCGCCCGGGCCGTCGCTACCGCCGGCGTGAGATGAGGTTCAGCACGACCGTGGCGACGAGGGACACGATCAGGCAGGCGGCCCACGGGAAGTAGACGCGGACGGCGGCGGCCATTTGGCTCGTTATGCCCGAAAGGGGATGGTGCCAAACACCATCATTTGCCGTTAAGGTTTGCCTTATCGAAGTGCGCACCATGCTCAACCCGCACCCCACCAGCGTGGGTGCGGCGCGGCGGTTCGTCCGCGACGTGCTGATGTCACGGCAGGTGGCCGACCGCGTGGTCAACACGGTCGAGCTGCTGACCAGCGAGGTGGTCACCAACGCCATCGTCCACGGCCACTCCGGCCCCCAGCTGATCGTCGTGGTCGACGAGAGCGTTGTCCGGGTGGCGGTACGCGACCTCAGCCCCGATCCGCCCGTGCGCCGCCTCGGCCGGGTGGACGACGTCTCCGGGCGTGGCGTCGTCATCGTCGAGCAACTGGCCACCGCGTGGGGCGTCGAGCGCGAGCGCGGCGGCGGCAAGCAGGTGTGGTTCGAGGTCGCCTGCTGAGGGTTGCCGTCACCTGAAGTCGCGGGACTTTGTGGTCGGCGGGGTCGACAACGACAGCGGCTCGATCTTCTCGGCGATCAGGTTGGTCACCCCCTCGGCCCGTTCGAGCTTGCCCCGGATGAGCAGGGCGGGCGACGACCGGGCCACCCGCCGGTAGCGGTCCCACACCGCGGCGTTGCAGATCACGTTCAGCAGGCCGGTCTCGTCCTCCAGGTTGATGAAGATGGTCCCGTTGGCGGTGGCCGGCCGCTGGCGGTGGGTGACCACGCCGCCCACGCTGACCCTTCTCCCGGACGGGATCTGTTCCAGCCCGGCCGCGCTGACCGCGCCGGCGGCGTCGAGGGCGGGCCGGGCGAACTGGACGACGTGGCGGTCGGGCGAGATCCCCGTCGCCCACAGGTCGGCGGCGGTGACCTCCCGCTCGGACATCGCCGGCAGGGTGGGGGCGTCGGTCCCGCACACCACCCCCTCCAGCCGGGTGTCGGCGGTCTGGGCCACCGCGCCCGCCCCCCACAGCGCCTCCCTCCGCTGCAGCTGCAGGCTGGCGAACGCGCCCGCCGTCGACAAGGCCTCGACTGCGGGCAGGGTGGCACCCGTGCGCCGCACCAGATCCTCCATCGACGCGTAGGGCCGGCGCTCGGCGATCCGCGTGGCCAGCTCGTCGCCCACGTTGCGGACGTACTCGATCCCCAGGCGAACGTCAGGTTGGTCCCTCGGCCCTTCCAGCGTGGCCTTGGCCGCGCTCAGGTTGACGTCGGGACCGTGGACGGTCACGCCGTGGCGGCGGGCGTCGGCCACCAGGGTGTTGGGCGAGTAGAAGCCCATGGGCTGGGCGTTGAGCAGGGCGGCGCAGAAGGCGGCCGGGTAGTGCAGCTTCATCCACGACGACGAGTAGACGAGGTAGGCGAAGCTCACCGAGTGGCTCTCGGGGAAGCCGAAGTTGGCGAAGGCGGC
>DATJHJ010000010.1:0-6988 GCA_035494015.1 Acidimicrobiales bacterium | reverse complement strand
CAAGAAGGAGGAGGGCGGGCGCCACAGCCCGTTCTTCCAGAACTACCGGCCCCAGTTCTACTTCCGCACCACCGACGTCACCGGCCAGATCACCCTGCCCGAGGGCACCGAGATGGTCATGCCGGGCGACAACATCACCCTGACCGTCGAGCTCATCAACCCCATCGCCATGGACGAGGGGCTGCGTTTCGCCATCCGTGAGGGGGGCCGCACCGTTGGTGCGGGCCGAGTCACGAAGATCCTCAAATAACAGTCGGGGGGCTGTGCCCCCCGTCAAACCCCCCAACTGCTCTGACGCCCCGCCGTGGGCGGGGCGGCTGTCTGAACTCCGGCGAAGCGAAGCTTCGACGGTCTGCTCGGCCTTACGGCCTCGCAGATGCCTCACCAGGGCGAAAAGTCGACCGCCGCAGGCTCTGAGAGGGTACTCGGGGGGCAGCGCCCCCCGAGCGGTTAGACTGTCGAGTCAGCGTGAGTCGGAAGAACGAGGAGCATCGTGGCAAGCAAGGGCGAGAAGCGGGTGAAGATCACGCTGGCGTGCGAGACGTGCAAGCGACGGAACTACATCACCATGAAGAACAAGCAGAACGACCGGGAACGCATGGAAGTGAAGAAGTACTGCCGCTGGGACCGGACGCACACGGTGCACCGGGAGACGCGCTAGAAGGCGGAGGTAACCCTCCGGCCGCGGAGGCGGTCGTAGAGGTGGTGATCCCGTCCGAAGAGGCTCGGTTGGTGGCGGCGGCGAAAGCCGGGGACAGTGACGCGTTCGCCGAGCTGGTCCGGGCCACCGAGGCGGACATCTACACCCTGGCCTACCGGCTGACCGGGAACGCCGAGGACGCCCGGGACGTGGCCCAGGAGGCCTACCTGCGGGCGTTCCGTTCGCTCAAGAAGTTCCGCGGTGACGCCCGGTTCTCCACCTGGATGTACCGCATCACGGCCAACTGCGCGTCCACGCAGCTGACCCGGCGGTCGAAGGGTCGCCACGAAGAGCTGTCGGACGACGACACCATCGTCGACGAGCGGCCCGAGTCGGACCCCGAGACCATGGCCGAGGCCGGGGCCATGCGGGATCGGGTGACCGAGGCGCTGGGCGACCTGCCGCCCATCCTGCGGGCCGTCGTCGTGCTGCGCGACGTGTACGACCTGCCCCACGAGGCCATCGCCAGCGAGCTGGGCATCAGTGAGTCGGCGGCGAAGGTGCGCCTGCACCGGGCCCGCCGGAAGTTGCGGGAGCGGCTGTTCCCGACCGGAGAGGAGAAGGCACGTGCGGTCTAGCCGATACTTCGGGACGGACGGGGTGACGTGTGACGAGGTGGCCGATGCGCTGCCCGGCATCGTCGACGGCGACGACGTGGCCGACCTGGACGTCCAGCGCCACGTGGCCGCCTGCCTGCGCTGCCAGGCCGAGCTGGTCCAGTACCGCCGCCTCCTGCGTACCCTTCACCAGCTGCGGACCGAGGTTCTCGAGCCTGCACCCGGGCTGGTGCCCGAGGTCCTGGCCGCCATCGAGGCCGCGGGCGAGCGCCGGGCCATGCACCACCTGCTCAGTGGCCGGCGGGTGGCCTACGTGAGCGGCATCGCCGCCGCCACCGCCGCCGGTGCCGCCGGGGCCATCCTGGCCAGCCGGGCCCGCCACCGCCGCGTCCGCCTGGCCAGCTGAACCGCCCCCGGTAACCCCGCCGACGGGGCTCGGCTATCCTGGCCGGGCGTACGTCAGGGGCCCCGCCCCCGCCGAGGCAGAGGGCAGTAGCTCAATTTGGCAGAGCACCGGTCTCCAAAACCGGCGGTTGGGGGTTCGAGTCCCTCCTGCCCTGCCCGTTCGTTTCCGACTCGAGCGTGGCCGAAGTCAATGTAGGAGTCGTTGTGAACCGAGAGATGAAACGAATGATGCAGCGGCAGGGGCAGGTGGACGCTGACGGCGCGCCCGCCCGGCGGGAGGCCCCGCCCCGCCCCACCGCCGCTCGGGCCGCCACCAAGGAGCGCGTCGGCCCCTCGGAGTACGCACGGCAGGTCCGCGGTGAGCTGCGCAAGGTGGCCTGGCCGTCCCGGGCCGAGGTCATCAACTACTCGATCGTCGTGTTGCTGGCCCTGGTCCTGCTCACCGGGCTGATCTTCGGCCTGGACTGGACCTTCGGCAAAGCCGTGATCTTCCTCTTCAAATGAGCGAGCTTGACGACCCCATCGGGGATCCGCTGGAGCAGGCGGAAGACGTGATCTTCCAGCCGGGCGCCCTGGCCGACGCCGACGAAGCGGACACCACGGCAGATGCCGACGAAGCCGAGCCCACCCTGGAAGCCGAGGCCACGCTGGCCGATGATGTCGTCCTCAGTCCGGATGAGTTGCTGGAGGCCGGTTTCGAGGGCGAGGACGAAGAGGACGAGCTTCCCGTCGAGAGCCCGTACGACCGTCCAGGGTCCTGGTACGTCGTCCACACTTACGCGGGCTACGAGAACAAGGTGAAGTCCAACCTGGAGAGCCGCATCGCCTCCATGAACATGGAGGACCGCATCTTCGAGTGCGTCATCCCCATGGAGGACGTCATCGAGTTCAAGGGCGGCAAGCGGGTCACCGTCCAGAAGAAGGTGTTCCCCGGGTACCTGCTGGTCCGCTGCGAGCTGGACGACGATTCCTGGCGGGTGGTCCGCAACACCCCCGGCGTCACCGGGTTCGTGGGGCTGGGGGCCAAGCCCACCCCGCTGTCGCGCAAAGAGGTGGAGAGCATCCTCCAGGTCCAGCCCACCGGCACAGACGGCGCTCCCAAGAAGGCTCGCCACCGGGCCCTGTACGAGATCGGCGAGAGCGTGCGGGTGCGGGAAGGGCCCTTCGCCGACTTCACCGGCACCATCGCCGAGATCAACGAGGACCAGATGCGCCTGAAGGTCCTCGTCAACATCTTCGGCCGGGAGACGCCGGTCGAGCTCGAGTTCAGCCAGGTCGCAAAGCTCTAATCAGACAGGGTGGGAGGCGCCGCCGGCGCCGCCAGGACCACCAGGAAGAAGGAAACGCATGGCCAAACGACGCGTCGCCGCGATCGTCAAGATCCAGATCCCGGCAGGAGCGGCCACCCCGGCCCCGCCGGTCGGTACCGCCCTGGGCCCCCACGGCGTGAACATCATGGAGTTCTGCAAGCAGTACAACGCGGCCACCGAGTCCCAGCGGGGCACGGTCGTTCCTGCCGAGATCACCGTGTTCGAGGACCGGACGTTCACGTTCGTCATCAAGACCCCGCCGACTCCGGTCCTCCTGCGGGCCGCGGCCGGCGTCGACAAGGGCTCCACGGCCCCGGGCCGGGAGGCGGCGGGCACGGTCACCGACGCCCAGATCACCGAGATCGCCACCACCAAGCTCCCCGACCTCAACGCCAACGACCTGGAGGCGGCCAAGCGCCAGGTCCGGGGCACCGCCCGCTCCATGGGCCTCACGGTGAAGGGCTGAGCAGATGACCCACACGAACAAGGACAGCAAGAAGTACGTCGACGCCGTCCGCCGGTTCGACCGCGACCGCCAGCACGGCCCCGGCGAGGCCGTCGACCTGGTCAAGAGCCTGGCCACGGCCAAGTTCGACGAGACGGTCGAGCTGGCCGTGCGCCTCGGCGTCGACCCCCGCAAGGCCGACCAGATCGTCCGGGGGACCGTCGGCCTGCCCGCCGGCACGGGCAAGAACGTCCGGGTCGTGGCCTTCGCCGCCGGCGACGCCGCCACCGAGGCTCGGGAGGCGGGAGCTGACGTGGTCGGCGCCGACGACCTGGTGGCTCGGGTCCAGGGCGGCTTCCTCGACTTCGACGTGGCCATCGCCACCCCCGACCTCATGGGCCAGGTGGGCAAGCTGGGCCGGGTCCTCGGCCCCCGCGGCCTCATGCCCAACCCCAAGACCGGCACGGTGACCACCGACGTGGGCCGCGCCGTGCGGGAGTTCAAGGGCGGCCGGGTGGAGTACCGCACCGACCGCTACGGCAACATCCACGTGCCCATCGGCAAGGTCAGCTTCGACCGGCGGGCCCTGCTGGAGAACTTCCGGGCCGTCATCGACGAGCTGCAGCGGGCCAAGCCGGCCTCGGCCAAGGGCCGCTACATGCGGGGCGTGGCCGTGTCCTCGACCATGGGCCCGGGCGTCAAGGTCGACCCCAACCCCATGCGCGCCCTCGACGACGAGCTGGCGGGCGCCCAGGCCTGAGCGGCCGAGAGCGGGGAACGAGCTAGGCTGTCCAGCACATAGATCGCCGTAGACATTCGGTGCGTCGCCAAGACGCGTAAGCGGCCCCTCACCGGGCCCGCCCAACGAGGCGTGAGCTCTCCACCGGAGTGTTCGCGCGGCACGCGCCCCCGGGAGGAGTGAAGTGGGAGAACCGAGACCAGAGAAGGTCGCCGTGGTCGACGAGGTGCGTGAGCGCCTCTCGTCGTCCAGCGCCGCCCTGCTCACCGAGTACCGCGGCCTCAAGGTGTCCGACCTGGCCGCCCTGCGGCGGGCTATCGGCGACGCCGGGGGCGACTACAAGATCTACAAGAACACCCTGGTCCGGCGGGCGGCGGCCCAGCTGGAGCTCACCGAGCTGGACCCGATGCTGGTCGGGCCCACGGCCATCGCCTTCGTGGAGGGCGACGCGGTGGCGGTGGCCAAGTCCCTCCGGGACTTCGCCCGCACCAACGCCAACCTGACCATCAAGGGCGGGCTGCTCGGCACCAAGGTCCTCACCGCGGCCGACACCACCGCCCTGGCCGACGTCGCCCCCCGCGACGTGCTGCTGGCCCAGCTGGCCGGCGCCCTCGCCGCCCCCCTCCAGAAGATGGCCGGCCTGCTCCAGGCCCTGCCCCGGAACTTCGCCTACGGGCTCTCGGCCCTGGTCGAGAAGCGCCAGTCCGAGGCGCCCCCGGCCGCCGCAGACGCGCCCCAAGTCGACACCCCCCCGCAAGACACGCCCGAGTCAGAAGAAGGAGACCAGTAATGGCCACCAAGGAAGAGATCCTCGACAGCATCGCCGGCATGACCGTCCTGGAGCTGTCCGAGCTCCTCAAGGACTTCGAGGAGAAGTTCGGCGTGACCGCCGCCGCACCCATGGCCGTCGCCGCCCCCGGTGGCGGTGGCGGTGGCGCCGAGGCCGCGCCCGTCGAGGAGGAGCAGGACGAGTTCGATGTCATCCTGGCCGACGTCGGCCCCCAGAAGATCCCGGTCATCAAGGAGGTGCGCGCCCTCACCAACCTTGGCCTGAAGGAGGCCAAGGACCTGGTGGACAGCGCCCCCAAGGCCGTCCTCGAGAAGGTCTCCAAGGAGGAGGCCGAGAAGGCCAAGGCCCAGCTCGAGGGCGCCGGCGCCAAGGTCGAGCTGAAGTAGCCCGGCTTTCCGGGCCTGGAAGTACCTCCAGGGTGGTTCTGGGCCCGGAAAACTCAGGCCAGCAGCTCGACGTGGACGTCGAGCGACCGGTACGTGGCCAGGGCCCGCCGGTCGCGGGTGACGAGGGTCATCCCGTGCTCGACCGCTGCGGCCGCGACCAGCGCGTCGTACACCGAGCCGCCGGCCAGCCGCAGCGGGCCGAGCTGGCCGAGCAGCTTGTCCGTGCCGCTGGCGCTCAGGAACCGTGAGATCGGAAAATTCACCGCCAACCCGGCGAGCCCCAGGCGCCGGCCGTCGAGCGCCGCCGTCGTCTGGAGGTGACGCTCGTGATCGGCCACCACGATGGCGACGGACCAGGCAGGCACCTCCAGCGGGCGGGAATGCCAGCGCCCCGCCGAGCGTTGTGGTGGCTCCCATGTTCCTGTCCGCAGAACCCGCCGCGCCCGGTTGTCCACAACCCTTGACCTGGGACGACTTCTCGAATAGCCTCCTGTCAGCTTGATCGAAGCTGGCTTGCCCATTCGCGCAGCTGCAGCTACTCTGGTACTCGCCGTGCCACCCCGCGTGTCGCCGTCCTTCTATACCGGCTTGACCGCGCGCGCCCGGCTGTGACCCTTAGCGACTCCGACCAGTCCTGCCTGCCCGCCCCGCTCGATCCGCACCGTACCGCACACCCGCACCGTCTCCGCGAAGGAGTGAGGTTTTGCCCACTCGTCCCGCCCCTCGGGAACGTTTCTCTTTCTCCAACCTCGATGAGGTCCTTGCCCTACCGGACCTGATCGCCGTCCAGCGTGACTCGTTCAAATGGTTCCTCGACCGCGGCCTGTCCGAAACCTTCCGGGACATCAGCCCCATCGAGGACTTCACCGGCCAGCTCCGCCTGGAGCTGGAGTTCGACGCCGACGACCCGGACCTGCGCCCGCCGCCCAAGTTCACCGTGGAGGAGTGCAAGGAGAAGGACATGACCTTCTCCGCGCCCATCTTCGTCCGCGCCCGCTTCATGAACGCCACCACGGGCGAGATCAAGGAGCAGACGGTCTTCATGGGGGATTTCCCGATGATGACCGACAAGGGCACGTTCATCATCAACGGCACCGAGCGGGTCGTCGTGTCCCAGCTCGTCCGGTCCCCGGGGGTCATCTTCCAGCCCGGCCGGGACGCCAAGACCATCGCCACCGCCACCATCCACCCGTACCGGGGCGAGTGGATCGAGTTCGACATCGAGCAGAAGCCGGGCAAGGACGTCACCGCCGGCACCCGCGTGGCCCGCAAGCGCCGCCTGTCCCTGTTCGTGCTCCTGCGGGCCCTGGGCTACGACCAGGAGGCCCACCCCGGCTTCCTCGAGCGCTTCGTCAACCACTTCGACTTCCTGGAGGGCCAGTGGGAGAAGGAGCGCGAGCTCGCCCCCACCCGCGAGGAAGCGCTGGTCGAGATCTACAAGCGGGCCCGCCCCGGCGAGCCGCCCCAGGTCGAGGCCGCCCGCGCCTACTTCGAGAACGCCTTCTTCAACCCCAAGCGCTACGACCTGACCCGTGTCGGCCGCTACAAGCTGAACCGCAAGCTCGGCCCGGAGATCGAGAAGATCGCCGAGGTCCTCGCCGTCGACCTGGAGCGCCCCGGCCAGACCCAGTTCGTGCTCAGCCCGTCGGAGATCCT
>DATJHJ010000009.1:0-69297 GCA_035494015.1 Acidimicrobiales bacterium | reverse complement strand
GACGCGACCACGGGCAACGATCTGGCCTCGGTCACCGTCGACACCGCGGGGGCCACCGCGGGCAGCTTCCGCTATGCCCCGCTCACCAGCCCGGTGACCCTGCGGGCCAACGCCAGCTACTACCTGGTCAGCCAGGAGACCTCGGGCGGCGACACCTGGTACGACTACGACACCCGCCTGGTGACCAACCCGGCGGCCACGGACACCGGGGTCGTGTACTCCTTCGCCGCCAGCCCCACCAGCTGGGCGCCGGGCGGGAGCCCGGGCAACGGCTACGGGCCGGCCAACTTCCTCTTCACCGGCGGCCCGGCCGCGCCCACGACCACCTCGACCACCTCGACCACCTCGACCACCTCGACCATGTCGACGACCCTGCCGACCGCGAGCACCGTCGCCGGGGGCACGACCTCCTTGGTGACCTCCTTCACCCCCACCAACCTGCGCCGGGATTTCTCGGGCTGGGTCGGCAGCAGGCTCACGGTGGGCAGCGCCGACCTTCAGGTCTCCTCGCTGGGGCGCTGGGTGGTGGCCGGCAATACCGGCACCCATGCGGTCAAGGTGGTCGACGCCGCCACCGGCGCCGACCTGGCCTCGGCCGTCGTCAACACCTCGGGTGCGGCCGCCGGCAGCTTCCGCTACGCGTCCCTGTCGAGCCCGATCACCCTGCAGGCCAACACCAGCTACTACCTCGTGACCCAGGAGACGTCCGGGGGCGACGCCTGGTACGACTACGACACCCGCCTGGTCACCACCGCGGCGGCGGCCGACGCCGGCGTCGTCTACTCCTTCGCCACCAGCGCGACCAGCTGGGTCCCCGGCGGCAGCCCGGGGAACGGGTACGGCCCGGTGAGCTTCCTCTACCGGTAGGCGCCCACGGTCAGGTCGGTGTAGAGGGCGCGGATGTCGCTCAGCAGTCGCTCCTGGCTGAACCGCTGGCGCACCCGCTCCCGGCCGGCCAGCCCCATGCCCCGGCGGGTCTCGGGCTCGGCCAGCAGGCGCTCGACGGCGGCGGCGAAGCCCACCGCGTCGCCCGGCCGGGTCAGGTAACCGTTGACCCCGTCCTCGACCACCATTCCCACGCCGCCGACCTTGGTGGCCACCGACGCCCGCCCGCAGGCCGCGGCCTCGATCAGCGACACCGGCGTGCCTTCGTTCCGGCTGGTCAGGGCGACGACGTCGACGTCGCTCAGGACCGAGGCCACGTCGGTCATCCACCCGGTGAAGTGGATCCGGTCCCCGAGGCGCATCCGGGCCACCCGCGCCTCCAGGCTGGCCCGCAGCTCGCCGTCGCCGACCACGGCGAGGTGGGCGTCGGGCACGCGGGCCATGGCCTCGAACAGGGTTACGTGGTCCTTGATCGGGACCAGCCGGCCGAGGGCGACGACGAGGGGGACGTCGGGCCCCAGGTTCAGCCGCCGCCGGAGGTGGCCCCGCTGGCCGTCCACGGTGAAGAACGGGGCCAGGTCGAAGCCCAGGGGGATGACCCGGTACTGGTCGGGACGACCGATCCGGAGGTCGAGCAGCTCGTCGCGGATCTCGTCGCTGATGGCGATGAGCACGTCGGTCCCCCGGGCCAGCCGTCGCTCGATCTCGATGAAGGTCCGGCGCACGGCGGGCGAGAAGTACCCGTCGAGCACGTGGCCGTGGAACGTGTGGACGGTGCGCGGGCGGGGATGGACGCTCCAGGCCGCCGACCGGCCCACCGTGCCCGCCTTGGCCATGTGGGTGTGGACCAGGCGGGCGCCGGTCTCCCGCAGCAGCCGGCGGACGGCCACCACGGCCCGGGCGTCGACGTCGGGTCGCAGCGGTCGCACCAGCGGGACCCGGCGCACCTCGACCTGGTCGTCCGTGAGCTCGCCCTCGGCCGCGGTGGGCGTGCCCGCGGCCAGCGTGGTCGGGAAGTCCGGGGGCAGGTGCCGGCTGAGCAGCAGGGCCTGGCGGGCCGGGCCGCCGACGTTGAGCCTGGTGATGAGGCGCAAGACCCGGGGTGGCCCGCCACGGTCCGGACCGAGGATCGGGGCCGTCACCATCCCTCGCGGCGGAGGAACACCTCGAGGGTCAGCAGGGTCCACAGGGAGTCGCCCCGGTTGACCGCACCGCGCTGGTGCTCGCCGACCAGGCGGTCGATGGCGTCGGGCTTCAGGTAGGACCGGGTGCGGGAGGCGCCCGAGCAGAGCATGGCCTCCAGGTAGGAGCGGAGGTCGGTGCGGAACCAGCGATCGAGGGGGATGCCGAAGCCGTGCTTGCGCCGGTACAGGATGTCGTGGGGGAGCAGGTCCTCGAAGGCCAGCTTCAGCACCCGCTTGGTGGTCATGCCCTTGATCCGGGCCGAGCGGGGGAGCCGGAACGACCACTCCAGCAGCTCCCGGTCCAGGAACGGCGACCGCACCTCCAGGGCGTGGGCCATGGCCATGCGGTCGACCTTGGGCAGCAGGTCGTCGAGGAGGTAGGTGCGCAGGTTGAGGTCGAGGAGGCGGTCGAGCAGGTCGGCGCCCTCGCTGGCCGCCCAGACGCGGCGGTAGTCGTCGAGGGCCCAGCCATCGGACGACCCGAGCAGCTCCCGTCGCCAGGTGTCGGGCACGAAGCTGACCCACGAGCGGTAGGCGTCGATCAGGTCGTCCTGGGCGCTGCTGGCGAACCGGCGGGCCACGCCGAGCCGGCTGCGGCTGCCACCGGCCGGCAGGGCGTCCAGGGCCCGGGCCACAGCCACCCGGGCGGGGCGGGGCAGCCGCTGGTACCGGCCCAGCGTCAGGGCCCCGGCAAAGCGCTCGTACCCGGCGAACAGCTCGTCGCCCCCGTCGCCGCACAGGGCGACGGTGACGTGCTCGCGGGTGAGCTTGGCCAGGTGGTACGTCGGGATGGAGCTGGAGTCGCCGAAGGGCTGGTCATGGTGGTGGACGATCTCCTCGACCAGGCCGACCGCGTCCGGCTTGACCACGAACTCGGTGTGGTCGGTGCGGAACCGCTGGGCGACGGTCCGGGCGTACGGCCGCTCGTCATAGCCCTCGTCGTCGTCGAAGCCGATCGTGAACGTACGCAGCGGGTCGGCGCCCAGCTCGGCCATGATCCCGACCACGGCGCTGGAGTCGACCCCGCCGCTCAAGAAGGCGCCCAGGGGGACGTCGGCGATCAGCCGGCGCTCGACCGCGGCGGTGAGCCGGGTGCGCAGCTCGCGGGCCGCGGCCGGGAGGTCGAGGTCGAGGGGCTGGACGTCGTGCCTCCCCGGTACGCCGGGCACCACCGGCTCCCAGTAGCGCTCGACCCGGACGGCCCCGCCGGGTTCGGCGGTCAGCACGTGGCCCGGTGGCAGGCTCTGGATGCCGGCGAAGAACGTGCGGGGGGTGGGGACGTAGCCGAAGGTGAGGTAGGCCGGGATGGCGTCGGCGTCCAGCTCGCGGGGGACGGCCGGGTGGGCCAGCACGGCCTTGATCTCGCTGCCGAAGACGAGCCGCCCGCCGCCGGCCCAGTAGTACAGGGGCTTCTTGCCCGTGCGGTCCCGGCCGACGACGAGGCGACGGCGGCGGTCGTCCCAGACCGCGAAGGCGAACATGCCCTCCAGGCGCCGGGCCAGCTCGACCGGTTGCAGGTCCTCGGCCAGGTGGGCGATGACCTCGGTGTCGCACCGGGTGGCCAGGCGGTGGCCGTCGTGGCGGAGGCCGTCGGCCAGCTCGCGGTAGTTGTAGATCTCGCCGTTGAGGACGACGCCGACGTCCCCGCTCTCGTCCGTGATCGGCGGGTCACCGGTGACGAGGTCGATGATGGCCAGGCGGGTCTGGCCGATCACCCCCCCCGGACGGGCGTAGACCCCCCAGGAGTCAGGGCCGCGATGGGCCCGCTGGGCCAGCTGGGCCTCGACGGAGCGTTCGTCGGCGTCCGCGGCGACGACGCCGGCGATGCCGCACACCTCAGGCCCCCCGGAGGGCGGAGGCGCTGACCGACGTCACCGAGGGGATTCTAGACGGCGGGCCGGGCCAGCCGGTCCCCCCGTGTCCGGTACCGTTGCCCGGTGCATTCGAAGGGCCGGCGGCTCCCGCCCCTCCTTGTCGTCGCACTCATCGCCGTTCCCCTGGGAGCGGCGATCGCCGGCCGCGACGCCTACATCGCCCTGATCGTCCCGACCATCGCCGCCGTGCTCGGCCTCCTGGCTCTGTGCCGGGCCCTGGACGAGCGAGGGGCGGGGCAGGCGGAGGACCGGCGGGTGCTGCGCTGGACGGTGAGCGCCTTTGCCGCCCACCTCCTGTTCGGCTTGGTCGTCACGAACACGCCCAGCGCGGTCTACTACCTCGGAGGCGACGCCGGGACGTACCACACCTACGCCCGCTGGATCGCGGAGTTCGGGACCAGGAGCATCCCCGGCGGTCTCCAGACCGGCAAGGAGGGGTTCTATTACACCCTCGCCACCTTGTACCGGGTGTTCGGCTTTCACCCCGCTTCCGGCTTGGTGCTCAACGCCGCCCTGGGCGCCGCCCTGGTCCCGGTGCTGACCGACGCCACCCGGCGGCTCTTCGGGCGGGACGCGGCCCACTGGGTGGCGCCGGTCGTGGTCCTGTTCCCGAGCATGTTCCTGTTCACCTCCCAGCTCCTCAAGGAAGCGCCGATCGTGTTCCTGCTGGCCGTCGCCCTCAACGCCGCCGTCCGGATCGCCGAGCGGCTGACGCTCGGGGGCGTGGGCGTGCTCACGCTCTCGGTCGCCCTCCTCCTCACCTTCCGGGGGCCGATCGCCATGGTCGCGGGGATCGCCCTCATCGGCGGGATCGCCCTCGGCCGCCGGCAGGTGCTGAGCGGGTTGGTGACCGGCCTCATCGTGGTGATGGTCCTCGCCGTGGTCGTGATCGGCATCGGCGTCGGGCATTCCGGCGTCCAATCGGCGTTGCAATCGTCCAGCCTGCAGGACGCCAACCGGGTGCGAACCGGCTTGGCCTACGACGCCGGGAGCGGTATCGGCGGGAACGTGGACACCTCGACCGCCCGCCAGGCGCTGAGCTACCTGCCCGTCGGGTTGGCCCGGTTCGCTCTCGGCCCGTTCCCGTGGGAGTTCCGCAAGCCCAGCCAGCTCCCGGCTCTCATCGACGTGCTCGTGCTGTGGTGGCTGGCGCCCAAGGCGTGGCGCGGCTTCCGCACGGCCGCCCGCAACCACGGTCGCCGGCTGGCGGTGTTCCTGCTCCCGGCCATTGCCACCGCCACCGTGCTGTCCTTGTCGGTCGGCAACCTGGGCGTCCTCGTTCGCGAGCGGTTGCAGGTCCTCATCCTCGTCGTGCCCCTCCTGGCCTACGGGATCTCGCTCCGGCCCGGCACCGGCACGGAACCGGCGCCCGAGCAGGTTCCCGGGGCACCGGCCCTGGTGGCCTGAGCCCGTGCCCGCCGTCGAACGGCTGGAGGCCCCCGCGGGCGAGGAGGATCCCCAGCCCGACAGCGCGTGGTGGGGCTGGCACGTCGCCCGCTACGCCTTTGCCGCCCGCCTCCTCGCCGAGCGGCCCGGCCGCGGCCCGGTGCTCGACATCGCCTGCGGCACCGGGTACGGCGCCCGCCTGCTCGCCGAGCGCAGCGGACGGCGGGTGGTGGGCGCCGACGTCGACCTGCCGGCCCTCGGCTCGGCCCGGGCCGCAGGGCCGGTGGCCGCCGCCGACGGCGCCTGCCTGCCCTTCGTGAGCGGGGCGTTCGACGCCGTGGTGACCATGGAGACCATCGAGCACTTGGAGCCCCGGGCCGCCTTCGTGGGGGAGCTGGCCCGGGTGCTCGTGCCCGGCGGGCTCCTCGTGCTGTCCACGCCGAACGCGCGGCACAGCCGGCCGGTCGACGGGGTGCCCGCCAACCCCTTCCACGTCCACGAGTACCTCCCCGACGAGCTGGTCGAGGAGCTGGGCGCCGGTTTCGACGTCGACCGGCTCCTCGGGCAGGACATCAGCGACCGGTTCCGGATATCGCCGTTCTGGGACGACCAGGAGCGGCTCCCGCGCACCGCGCCGGCCCAGGCCCGGCGCCTGGCCTGGCGGGTCCTCAACAAGCTCCCCGCCGGGGCCCGGGACACGGGCAGCAGGGCCCTGTGGGGCCACCCGCTGTTCCCGGGGCCGGACGACTACACCTTCACCCCCGAAGGGGCGACGACGGCGCGCACCCTGGTGGCGGTCGCCCGCCGGCGCGTCAGCGGCTGACGGGACCGGGGGCGGGCCGCCGCCGGTGGAGGCGGCGAAGCGGGAGCTCCAGCAGGTAGGCGAGCTTGGCCGGCCGGTGACGGACGCTGCGGGCCACGTCGCGGCAGGCCGGGACGACCTCGCCGGCGGCGAAGTGGGAGCCGGCGAGGGTCATGTACAGGTTGGCCAGGGCCTCCTGCCGCCGCGGCCCCAACGTGGCCGGGTGGGCGGCGAAGGCCTTCTCGAACCCGAGCAGGACGTCGTGCTCCATGGCCGCCAGGTTGCGGTGCATGTTCCCGCCGTGGATCGTGTAGCGGACGAGCGGCTCGGCCACGAACCCCACCGGGTGCTCGGCGGCGATGCGCAGCCACAGCTCCCAGTCGGCCGAGGTCGACAGTCGCTCGTCGAACCCACCCACCCGGTCGATGACCGAACGGGGCACCAGCGGACCGCTGCCCCCGCCCAGGATCCCCGGGCCCGTGAGGAGGAGCAGGTCCTCGGCCACCCGGCCCTCGGCCCCCTCCAGCCTGGTCCCGGTCGCCGTCCCGTGGACGTCGACCTCGTACACGCCGCAGTGCACCAGGCCCAGGTCGGGCTGGGCCGTCCACCGGGCCACCTGGGCCGCCAGCTTGCCCGGCTCCCAGGTGTCGTCGGCGTCGAGGAAGGCCAGCAGGGGCGACGCCGAGGCGGCGATGCCGGCGTTGCGGGCCGCGGCCACGCCCCGGTTGTCCTGGCTGATGAGCCGGACCGGCGGGCCGTAGCGGGCGACGACATCGGCGGTGTCGTCGGTCGACCCGTCGTCGACCACGACCACCTCGGCCGGCGGGTGGCTCTGGGCCAGCGCGCTGTCGATGGCCCGGCCGACGAAGTGCCCGTACTGGTACGTGGGGACGACGACGGCGACGGCCGGGCCCCCGGCGGTCTCCGGTCTACTCAGCCCCGGACCCCCTGGACGATGACGGGGACGCGCGACCGGACGTCCAGCTCCTTGCACCGGTCGGCGAGCGCGTCGGAGATCTCGGCCGCGGTCACCGGGTGGTCGTAGCGGGGCGACAGCATGTCGAAGGTGTCGAGGACGGCCTGGTCGTAGCGGACCTGGCGCGACAGGTCGGTCTGCCACGGGTAGTTGGCCACCGGCAGCACGAACTGGGTCACCCGGCCGACACCCGGCACGGGATAGAGGGCCGACGTGACCGGGAAGAGCACGGGCATGGCTCGCTGGACCCCCCGGAGCAGCCGGGCGGGCGGGATGCGGCGGGTCAGGGGCCGGACGAGGTACTTGGAGTAGAGGAACGTCCAGGGCTGGCGGGCGTAGATGGTGAACCCGAAGCGGCCGCCCGGGGCGAGGAACTCCACCAGGGCCCGGGCCACCGCCACCGGGTCGGGCGTGTGCTGGAGGACGCCGATCGAGTAGAGGAAGGCCACCCGCTCGGCCCGAAAGGGCAGCCGGGTGACGTCGGCCTGGACCACGTGGGCGTTGGGCCAGCCCCGCAGGTTCTCGCAGGCGGCATCGACCGCGCTGCTGAGGTCGACCCCGATGACCTCGGCGCCGTACGAGGCG
This sequence comes from Acidimicrobiales bacterium, assembly GCA_035494015.1. GTDB lineage: Bacteria > Actinomycetota > Acidimicrobiia > Acidimicrobiales > AC-14 > CADCTB01. Next base: position 61,605 of record DATJHJ010000009.1, on the reverse strand, counting down.
GCGATCTCCGCGAACCGCCCGCTGCCACAGCCGGCGTCGACCACCCATTGGCCGCTGAGCTCCGACGTCCCCCACCCCAGCTCCTGGTCGAAGCGGGCCCGCGAGTACGAGCCGCCGTTCGCCGAGTCGAGCTGGACCCGGGCGAAGCGGTTCCACTGCAGCCCGAACGACTCGGCGTACCCCTCGGCCACGAACCGCGGCACGCCCCGGACCACGGGGAAGCGGGCGCCCGAGGGGGAGACGAGCTGGCCGGTCTCGACCCAGTCGCCGTCGCCCTCGGCGTCCTCCAGCTCGAGCCGCTCGCCGCTGTCGGGGTCGGCGAGGACGTCGAGAAGGCGCCGGTGCACCGTCCCTGTCTACACCGCGGCCCGGGCGCGGCCGACCAGCGGAGCGCGCGTCACAGGGTGCCGCGGTCCGGGCGCCGTAGGGGCCGAAGACTACTATTCGGGCATGCCTCCGGACGAGAGCCGCGGGGACCTTCGGGAGTACCTGCTGGTCCTGCGACGGCGGCGTTGGATCGTCGTCGCCGCCGTCGTGCTGGTCACCGGGGCGGCGCTGCTCATGTCCGTGCTGCAGAAGCCCGTCTACCGGGCCGGGGCGCGCATCCTGGTCCAGCCCGGCGGCTCCCTGTTCGACACCACCGGCGCGGCGGTGAGCCAGGTCGACATCCAGACGTCAGTGCAGGTCATGCAGAGCCAGCCGGTGCTCGACGGGCTCAAGGCGAAGCTGAACGGCGCCGTGGCCCACACGTCGGTCGTCCCGGTGGGCCAGACGTCCGTGCTCGAAGCCCGGGCGGAGAGCGCCAGCCCCCGCCAGGCGGCCACCGTGGCCAACGCGTACGCGCAGGAGTACGTCGACTACAGCCGGAAGCAGTCGGTTGCCGCTCTGGTGTCGGCGGCCGAGGAGCTGCAGAAGAAGATCAACGAGGTCCAGAAGCAGGTCGACCAGCTGTCCGACCGGCTGGCCGCCCTGCCGCCGTGCACGGGGAACAACCCGCCCCAGGAGTGCGCCCAGCGACCGCAGGTCCAGGAGGACCGCGATGCCCAGCTGAGCCAGCTCGTGCCGCTGAAGCAGCGGCTGAACCAGCTGCAGGTGGACGCCTCGTTCACCAAGGGTGGGCCCCTGCTCATCACCCCGGCCGCCGTCCCCACCGCCCCGTTCAAGCCCACCCCGAAGCGCAACGGCGTGCTCGGCGTGGGTGCCGGCCTGCTGCTGGGCGTGGCCCTGGCCTTCGCCTTCGAGCACTTCGACGACTCCATCAAGTCCAAGGAGGATCTGGAGCGGGCCACCCGCGGGCTGCCCATGCTCGGCCAGATCCCGGTCATCCCCGGCTGGAAGAACCGGGAGGAGACCTATGTGGTGTCCCGGACGGAGCCCAGCTCGCCGGCGGCCGAGGCGTACCGCGCCCTGCGCACCTCGATCCGGTTCCTCACCCTGGACCGGTCGGTGCGGGTCCTGGAGGTCACCAGCCCGAACGCGTCCGAGGGCAAGAGCACGGCGGTGGCCAACCTCGGCGTCGTGCTGGCCCGGGCCGGCGAGCGGGTCATCATCGTCAGCTGCGACCTCCGCCGGCCCCGCATCCACGAGTTCTTCGGGCTGCCCAACTCGGTCGGGTTCACCTCCGTGCTCCTCGGCCAGGCGTCGCTGCACACCGGCCTGCAGGCCGTCCCCAACGAGCAGCGCCTCCTCCTGCTGGCGTCGGGGCCGGTGCCCCCCAACCCGTCCGAGCTCCTGGCCTCGGGTCGAGCGGCCGATCTCATCGGCGCCCTCAAGGCCCAGGCCGACATCGTGCTGCTCGACGTCCCGCCCGTGCTCCCGGTCACCGACGCCGCGGTGTTGTCGGCGCGGGCCGAGGGCGTGCTCATCGTGGCCACCGTGGGCTCCACCAGTGGCAAGCACCTGACCCGCTCGGTCGAGCTGCTGCGCCAGGTCGGGGCACCCCTGATCGGGTCCATCCTCAACGGGGCCTCGAGCGAGCAGGGCTACCGGTACGAGTACTACTCCGGCGAGGTCAGCCCGAACGGCAAGTCGTCGGGGAGGCAGCGCAAGCAGCCCGCCGGGCCCTGAAAACCACCGGCGACGGCGGTCCGATGCGCGCGGGGACGCCGGATCCCCTCTGGTAGCCTCGGGCCGCGGATCAATTCTTGGACGAGCCCGGCTGGGGGACGATGCGGCGAAGGTCAGCCTTCCGATTCCTCTTGATGGCGCTCCTGCCCGTGGCGCCGTTCGTCCTCGCGTCGCCTGCGCACGCCGCCGGTCCTGGCCGGTGCTACCCGCCACCGTGCGCGCTCGGCGCCACGGAGTCTGCGCCGGTGGCCGAGGCCGCCACCCTCGGGGGCGGCCCGGTGGTGGTGACCGGGTCGCCGGAGGCCGCGGCGAGCCACGGGTCGCCGGTGCCCGATGTTCTCATCGGCCTCAGCGCGGTCGTCGGATCGCTGACCGTGGTCGGCCTGCGCCGGCGCCAGCACCTCGCCCGCCGAGCCACGGCCCAGGCCGAGCGCGGCCGAGCGCGGCCGGCGCCGGTTCGCCAAGGGAACGAGCGGGAGACCGAGCGGGTGGCCCTGCGCTAGCGGGCTCAGGCGGGCCCGGCCGTCCATGCGGCCACGATGTCGGCGTCGAGCGAGACGCTCGGCGGGGGGGCCGGCCCCTTCCAGCGCCAGCCGTCGGGCAGGTTGACGGTCAGGTTGAGGTTGTCGCCGGTGTGGTCGGGCACGCCCATGAAGTGGAGGGGTAGGTCCCAGGTCCCGGGCCGGGTCTGGCGGGCCAGGTTGGGCACGTCCCACACCACTTTCACCGTCGCCTGGCTCAGCGGCCCGGCGCCCCGGAACCACCCGGCGGCCGGGTGGCCGCCGATCGGCGCCTCCATGGCCACCGCCTTGTCGGATGCCGGATCCAGGGTGGCGCCCTGCGGGCCGTAGGCGGTGAAGTAGATGACCGAGGTGTTGTTGAAGGCGCTGGGGGGCTGCGGGTTCCGGATGGTCACCGTGGTGGTGACCGTCGCCGAACCGTCGGCATGCAGGTCGACCTGGTGGTCGTAGGTCCGGCGCAGGCCGCCGCCGCTCTTGGTCTCGAACTGAAACTCGGCCCCGTAGAAGAAGTCGCCCTCGGTGACCGGGAGGGCGCCATCCCAGCCCCGCTCGGCCAGGGCCGTCGACACCTGCGCGTCGGTCGACCAGGCCATGGCCAGCCGGGCGTCGAAGGCGTCCCCGATGGCCCGGGCCACGCCGTCCCACTGGGACGCCGGGGCGGCCAGCAACTGGGACATGACCGCCTGGGCCAGCTCGGCCACGAAGGCCTTCCGGACCTTGTCGGTCACCGCTTGGGCCTCGTTCTGGCGGGTGTAGAAGTCGAACCGGTCTCGAACGTTGGTGGCGTCGACCGTCTCGCCGTAGGCCGGGACCTGGACCGGGCCGAGGACGGCCAGCACCTTGGCCAGGAACCCCGGGGTCACGGACAGCACGCCGTCGACGGGCGCCTCGCCCCCCTTGGCCCACAGCTGGGCGGCCAGCGCCGCGGCCTGGGGCCAGTCGGGGACGGCGTTGGCGTTGGCCAGGGTCTGGCGGGCGGGGGGCGACGAGAACCGCAACGCCGAGGGGGCCTGGGCCGGGGGCACCACGGCGTCGGGATGGCCGGCGATCCAGTCGTCGATGCCCTCGAACCGATCGAGGCGCAGCTGGTGGTCCTCGGCGACGAGGATCCCGTAGGTCCCGATGAACCCCCCCGTGGGCCGGACCTCGTCGGGGTTCTGGGAGACGAAGAGGTAGCGGCGGGGCCCCGAGTCGCCGGCGAAGGCCAGCAGGGCGGCGAGGCCGTCCTCGGCGGACGCGGCCCGGGCGCCGATTCGGGGCAGGCGCGACGCCAGGTCCTCGCGGGCCGCGCCGATGGGACCGACCAATCGGTAGCCGTTCAGGGCGGCCACCCGGGCGCTGGCCTGGTCGAGGGCCTTGACCGCGGCCTGGAGCGACGTGTGCACCCGCCGCAGCGAGTCGACCGCGCTGGAGACCGGGACGTGCCCGTCGGGAGGCTCGAGCAGGGCCGACGCGCTATCGGTCAGGCCCAGGCCAGCGGTCGAGAGGGCCTCGCCGGCGCTGGCGAACGCCTCGACGCCCCGGGTCTGGATGCGCACGAAGGGAATGACCCGGGCGAGGGGCAGGAGGGGACCGGTCGACAGCAGGTTGCGACGGACCTGGCGGAACGCGCGGTGGGCCTCGGTCAGGGACTGGCGGGCCTGCCGGGGCTGGCGGGCGTTCAGCTGGTCCTCGGCCCGGATCAGGGCCCCCTTGCCGCGGGTGCCGGCCCGTACCGCCTGGGTGGCCTGGTAGGCGCCGTTGAGGAGCACCAGCACCAGCACTGCGGCCCCGCCGAGCACGACCAGCCGGCGGCGGTCGGTGATGGGGCGTGCGCCTTCGGTGGTGGTTTCGGGGTGCTGGCTGCCGGGCACGACTTGGTCTATGCTGCCGCGGCACGGAGCACAGGGCTCTCGTCGGTGGGCGAGCCGACGGGCCTGGTGCGGGCGGGCATCTATCGTAGTGTAAGCACCTTCACCTTGAGGTAGAGAGGGCGGGCAGTGAACGAGAACGAGGTCAAGCGTCCGAGGCGGCTCAAGGCTCTGGCCGCGGTAACCGCCACGCTTGGGCTTCTCTCCGGCGTACTGCTGTTCGCCGAGCACGACGCCAGCGCCCGCACCGTCCCCTCCGTGGCCTCCCTGCTGGCCCGCCAGGCCGCCGGCGTCACGCCGCAAGCGGCGCCCGCCACGGCCCAGCAGCTCCTCCCTGACACGGCCACGCAGGCCCAGGTTCTCGCCATGGGGCAGCAGATCGCCAACCAGAGCACGGCCGCTGTCCAGGCCCTGCAGATCGTGCCCAACCCGGTCGCCAGCGTCATCTGCGCCGCCCTGCTGGCCCAGCGTGCTGCCGTGGTGCAGAACTTCAACATCCTGATCGCCCAGTTCCCACAGTTCACCGCCGCCCTGGTGACGCAGGAGAACGCGGCCCTGGCCGTGATCGACTTTACCCTTCGCCAGTTCGGCTGCCCGGTCCCGTCCGGGACCCTCTAGCGGCCGCGGTCCCCCCGCCCCCGGCCACGTCCGCCGCGTCTCTGGCGGCGGGGCAGCGATAGCGACAGGCCCTCGTACCTGGCGGGAGTTGCACCGCGCCGCCCAGGCGTCGCTCGGGCCCCTCGAGAGCTGGTTCGTCCTGGAGCGGGCGTCGGGCTTCGACCGGGCCCGCCTCGTCCCCCGCCTGGACGACCCCGTTCCGGCACGTACCGTGGCGTTCGTCGAGGCCATGGTCGCCCGGCGGGCCGCGGGGGAGCCGCTGCAATACGTGCTCGGGGTGTGGGGGTTCCGCCGGCTCGAGCTGGTGGTGGACCGGCGGGCCCTGATCCCCCGCCCCGAGACCGAGGTGGTGGTCGAGGTCGCCCTGGGGGAGTTGGACCGGCTGGGCCTCGTCGCCCCCGTGGCCGTCGACCTGGGGACGGGCTCGGGCGCCATCGCCCTGTCCCTGGCCCTGGAGGCCCCCCGGGCCCGGGTGTGGGGCACCGATCGCTCGGCCGAGGCGCTGGCCGTGGCCCGGGCCAACCTGGCCGGGATGGGCAGCCGGGTGGCGACCCGGGTGCGCCTGGCCGAGGGCGACTGGTTCGCCGCCCTGCCGGACGAGCTGCGGGGCCGGGTCGACCTGGTGGTGGCCAACCCGCCCTACGTCGCCGCCGGCGAAGCCCTCCCCGAGGAGGTGGCCGGCTGGGAGCCTGCGGGCGCGCTGGTCGCCGGCCCCACCGGCCTGGAGGACGTGGCCCGCATCGTGGCCGAGGCCCCGGCCTGGTTGGCCCGGCCCGGGGTGGTGGTGGTCGAGATCGCGCCCCACCAGGCCGGCGAGGCCGAGGCGCTGGCCCGGCAGGCCGGGTTCGACCCGGTCACGGTGAAGCCCGACCTGGCCGGGCGGCTACGCGCCCTCGTGGGTAGGGTCGGCCGATGATCGTCCCCGCGGTCGGGGATCCGCCCCCGCCGACTGCCGTGCTCCAAGCCGTGCGGGCGCTGGGCCAGGCCCTGCCGGTCGGGATCCCCACCGACACCGTGTACGGGCTGGCCGTCGACCCCTTCCGGCCCGGCGCCACCGATCGCATCTTCGCGGCCAAGCGGCGGCCGCGCGACGTGAGCCTGCCCCTGCTCGTCACCGGGGTGGAGCAGGCCCTCTCCGTGGCCACCGCCGTGCCCGACCTGGCCCTGGAGCTGATGGCGGCCTACTGGCCCGGGCCGCTGACCATCGTCCTGCCCGCCCGGCCCGACCTGGGCGCCGACCTGGGCGAGGACGAGCTCACCGTCGGCGTCCGCAGCCCGGCCCACCTCGTGGCCCAGGCCTTGTGCGCGGCCGCCGGGCCCCTAGCCACCACCAGCGCCAACCTCCACGGGCAGCCCCCGCTCACCACGGCCGAGGCGGTGGCGGAGGCGTTCGGCGCCGCCGTCCCCGTCGTCCTGGACGCCGGGGCCTGCACCGGCACCCCGTCGACGGTGGTCGACTGCACCGGCCACGACCTCAAGTTGCTCCGGGAGGGGCGGATCCCGTGGGCCGAGCTGTTGGCCCGGGCCGGGACGGCCTGAGCGCTTAGCTGCGCGGCGAGGCCGAGGGCCGCCGCCGGGTCACGACCCGGGGGCTGGGCAGAGCGCCGCTCTCCCCAGCCAGGGCGTCGAGCCGGGCGCGGATCTCGGCCAGCTGCTGGTCGGACCGGCCCACGGCGGCATCGAGCTTGGCGGCCAGGGGCTGGAGCTGCTTGGTCAGCGACGCCTTCAGGGCCCGGGTGCGCGCCGCTTCGCGCTCCTGCACGGCCTCGACCTCGGCGGCCAGGGCGGCGACATCGGCGGCGACGGGGCGCAGCTGGCGGGCCACCGACGCCTTGAGGGCGTCGAGTCTGGCGTCGCCCTCGACCCGGGCATCCTCGGTCTGCCACTCGGCCGTGGCCTCGATCCGTTGCAGCAGCTCCCGCATGTGGTCCATGACCGACGCGTTCGACCGCTCCTGGGCCTCGACCGCGGTGCGGAAGTCGTCCAGGTAGCCGGCGACCATGTCGGCCAGCCCGCCGGACTCGCTGGCCAGGGCCTTGGCCGCCGCCTCGCCGGCCAGCTCGGGCAGGGACTCGGCCACGAGGACGACCCGGAGCTCGGCCTCACGCGAGTCGAGCAGCTCGGCCAGCATGGCCTGCTGGCGGGTCACCGTGCTGACCACGGCGTGGAGCTCGTTGCGCAGCTCGTCGAAGGCGTCCTCGAACCACTGCAGGACCTCGGTCCGGGCCTCGCTCGGGGGGCGCAGCGGCGGCGGGGGCGGCGGCGACGTGGTGTAGAAGCCGTTGGTCGGGGCCCCTGGCGGCGGTGGGGGGGGAGGCAGCGGCTGCGAGCCGGCCTGGCCCACCTGGCCGGCGTTGATGGTCGGCCCGGCCGGGGCCCGGCGCGGGGCCTGCGTCGCGCCGGCGTTGAGGGCTCGGACGGTCACGCCGTTGCCACCGAGGGCGGCCACGTTGATCAAGGCGACCGGCCGGGGGCCGCGGGCCCAGACGTCCGGGCAGCCGTCGAACAGGCCCTGGCAGACGACGCCGCACTCCGGGCAGGCACAGGCCCGCTCGCCCGCTCTCATCGGATGACCGCAGCCTTCACGGATCTGAGAGCCGAACTCGTGGCACCGGCCCATTCGCTCCATGGTAACCCGAGGGTCGGCGGAGCCGGCGCGACAACGCGCCGTGACCTGCCCTTTACGGCGCGCCGGGGGTCACCGTACCCGACAGCGTGGGGGCGCCCCAGCCCCGGGCGTTGTGGGCGTAGACCGCCACCGTGTAGGCCTTGCCGTTGACCAGGCCGGGAAGGGTGCCCGAGGTGCACGTGGCACAGGCGGTGGCGTACACGCCGGTGTAGCCGTTGGCGTCGAAGGCGAACAGGCCGTACATGTCGATCGCGGCCCCGGAATTGGTCGCCGCGGCCCATGAGAGCTGGGCGGCGCTGTTGGCCCGGGTGGCCGACACCGTCGCCGGCGGGGCGGGGGTGCCGGCCACGATCCAGCCAGAGACCGTCGGCGCGCCCCAGCCGTTCGGGTCGTGGGCGTAGACGACGGCGTAGTACGAGTGGCCGTTGACCAGGCCGGTGGCCGTGCCGGTGGTGCAGGTCGGGCACACCCAGGCGAAGTGGTTGGTGTAGCCGTTGGCGTCGAAGACGAACAGGGCGTAGCCGTCGATGGCGGTGCCCGGGTTAGTGGGGCCGTGCCACGTCCCGGTCATGGCGCCGTCGCCGGGCAGGATGCGCACCGCGGTCGGGGCGCCGGGCGGGGCGGCGACGGTCACCCAGTTCGACGTGCCCGGGTTCCCCCACCCGGCGGCGTTGTACCCGTAGACGGTGACGTAGTAGGTGCCACCGTTGGCCAGGCCGGTGACCGTGGCGGTCGTGCAGGTGGCGCAGGCGGTGGCGTACTTGGCCGTGTAGCCGGCACTGTTCCACGCGAACACGCCGTAGACGTCGGGCGCCGGGCCGGCGGCGGGCGACCAGGTCACCGAGACGGCGCCGTTGCCGCCGGTGGCCTTGACGTTGGTGGGCACGCCCGCCGGCTGGGGGCCGGTGGCCGTGGTGTGGCCGAAGACCTGCGTCCCGATGAAGACGTTGCCCAGGGCGCCGCCCCCGCCGGTCCAGGTCTGGCCGGCGGCGGTATGCCACGAGCCGATGCCGACGGTGTTGTAGTTGGGGCTCAGGATGTTGGCCCGGTGGCCCGCGTCGGCCATCAGGTCGTTCATCAGCCGCTCGGCGGCCAGCTTCGGGTCGGTCATCCCGCTGACCCAGGCGATGTTCTCGCCGCTGGCCGAGGACTGGATCCCCGCCGCGGACAGCACGTTGAACACCGTCTGGGTCCCGCAGCCGAGGATGGTGTGGCTGAAGTAGTTGCGAACGCCCATGTCCTTGGCCCGGCCGGGCACGGTGAAGCCGCAGCCGGTGTACGGGCTGTCCTCGGCGACGCCGGCCAGGCCGGGTGACCACGAGAGCGCAGGAAGGCTGGCCGCCGACCGCTGCTGGTTGAGCAGCTCGAGCATCCGGGCGGCAAACCCGCCGTCGTCAGAGGCCGAGGCGGGGGCGGCCGGGACGAGGGCAGCGAGTAGCCCGGCGAGCAGGACCGCCACCATGAGTGCGGTACCGGCGAGCCTTCTGGTGCTGTGCGTGGTCATGATGCCACGCAGCGTCGGCAGCAGGAGGAAAAAGCTTTAGGCCAAATGACCTATTGACTCCCGCGCCTAGGGCAGGATGTCGACCGGGACGCCGAGGGGGAGGATGCCCGCCAGGCGGGTGATCCCGGCGTTGCTCATCCGGATGCAGCCGTGGCTGACGTCCTGGCCGAGCAGGGCGGGCTCGTTGGTCCCGTGGATGCCGAACTGGCCGTCGCCCCCGGCGAAGTCGTAGAGGACGTCCGAGTAGCCCGACAGCCCGTAGGCATACGGCCCGTAGGGGCCACCGGGATCCAGCCGACCGGCCGAGTCCAGCGGCTGGAAGAGCTCGGTCACGTAGTAGCGGCCCCCGGGCGTGGGGGCCTCGGCCGTGCCCACCCCGATGGCCTCCGACAGCAGCACCGCGGTTCCCTGGTAGGCGGTGATCCGGTGGGCCGCCAGCTCGACGACGATCCGGAAGTCATGGGTGGTCAGGCTGACGTCGCCCGCTCGGATCCAGCCGGTACTGCCGTTGGGCCGGACCGGGAGGAGCACCTGCAGCCATCCCGGGCGCTGGTCGACCACGAGCAGGACCAGGGGCGCCCCCGAGGACCGCGGGTTGGGCAGGACGCGGGTGGCCGCCGTCGCCCCGGGGGCGTCGAACACGGCAAGCGGGCTGCCGAGGGCATGGGCGACGGTGCTGGGCTGGGCGGTGGCCAGGGGTCCCCGGGGGACGAACGCAGCGGCGGCCGCCGGCGGGGCCGGGGCGGAGGCGACGGAGACGGGGGCCGGCGCCGTCGTGGGCGTGGTCGGGTCGGGCGTGGGGACGGCCACCGTCGTCGAGGGCAGGGCGCCCGCCGTCTGCGTCACCGCCGGCGCCGCAGCCGGGGCGGGCGGGTCGTCGTGGCGAACCACCGCGGTCCCCACCCCCAGGACCAGCAGCCCGCCGACCACGGCGGCCGCCACCTGCTGGACCGCAGGAGAGCTCCCGAGCCGGACGGCGACGTCCAGTTGGCTCGCCGCCGCGGGATCGACAGCGGCAGCTGCGGCCCACACCCGGGGGCGGGCGCCCAGTCGCCCGAACGGCCAGTGCCGGCGCCAGGGCCGCCGTCGCCGGAGGCCGGCGAGGGCGGCTGGCAGGGTGGCCCGGCGCAGGGCCAGCCCGAGATCCTCGACCTCGCTGCGCCGGGCCCGGCACGCGGCACACCCCTCCAGGTGGTCGCGGACCCGCTCGGCCTGGGCCGCGGTCAGCGCACCCGCCACCAGGCCGCCCAGCAGCTCGGTGGCCTCGGCGCAGTCCCCGCGGGCGTGGTTGCGGACGTGGCTCTGGACGTACTGGCGGCGCAACCGTGACCGGGCGCGGGCGGCCAGCTGGGCGACGTTGTTGGCGGTCAGGCCGAGGAGCGGGGCGACGTCGCGCGGGGGGAGACGCTCGACCTCGGTGAGCCAGAGGACGGCCCGCCAGCGGGGCGGGAGGGTGGCGAAGGCCCCGGCGACGAGGTCACGGTCCTCGCCGGCCAGGAGCCGATCGGATGGGCCGGCGGCGGTGGCCACGGCGTCGAGACTGCCGGACTGGTCCGTGGGCTGCACCCGGCCGGACCGGCGGACGATGTCGATGGCGGCGTTGCGGGTGGCCACCACCAGGTAGGGCCGGAAGCTCTCGGCGTCGGTCAGCCGGCCGCTGGAGACCGCCCCCAGGATCCCGGTGAAGGCCTCGGCGACGGCGTCGGCGGCGTCCTCGGGGTTGTGGGTGATCGACCGCGCCACCCGCAGGGCGTGGGCGGCGTGAAGGCGGTAAAGGTCGTCGAGGGAGATGCCGAGGGGTGATCCTGCGTCGACTGACCGGCTCCCGGCACGCACTCCGCATCCTCCCGCCGGGCTCCCCCCGGGCCCGGCCAGGGTACCCATCGCCGGGGGCCGATGGGCGCTACAGACCCTCCGTGGTCGATTCCGCCACTTTCCGCGCGAAAGTGCTCAAGTTTGGCCGCCCTGTGTGCCGATGGGCGAGACCGATGAGCACCAGCCGAGCTGTTGAATCCCCCGTCCGTCGGCGCTTCCAGGCCGCGGTGGTGGGCATGGCGATCGTGCTGGCCGCCCTCGTCCTCCCCGCCCACCGCGCTTCAGCCGACCAGACCTTCGACCAGCGCATGCTGACCCTGTTGAACCAGGACCGGGCGGCCAACGGCCTCGCCCCCCTGGTCGCCGACCCGACGCTGGGCGCCAACGCCGAGGACGCCCCCTACCTGGGCTGCGGCTTCACCGTCCTCGGCCGGGCCACCGACATGGGCGTCCGCAACTACTTCAGCCACACCATCCTGGGCTGCCTCACCCAGACGGTGTTCAACATCCTCGGCTCCACCGGCCTCGTCTATTCGGGGGCGGGGGAGAACATCGCCTGGGCCAACGCCCTCACCGACCCCCTCGTCGCCGCCGCCAACCTCGAGAACCAGCTCATGAACAGCCCCGACCACCGGGCCAACATCCTCAACCCGAACTACACCAAGGTGGGCATCGGCTCCTGGCACACCAGCCCGGGCCAGACCTGGTCCGGCGGCGGCTACGCCCTCGGCAACGTGTACATCGGCGTCCAGATCTTCGCCGGCGGCCCGGTCACCACCACGACCACGCCGACCACCGTCGCCCCGACGACGACCACCACGCTCCCGACGGCACCATCGCCCGGCGCCGGCTTCCACGCCCTCACGCCGGCCCGCATCCTCGACACCCGCTTCGGCACCGGGGCGCCCACCGCACCGATCGGCGCCGGTGGCAGCCTGAACCTGCAGGTGACGGGGCGGGGCGGGGTTCCCGCCACCGGCGTGTCGGCCGTGGTCCTCAACGTCACGGTGACCCAGCCGACGGCTGCCAGCTACCTCACCGTCTACCCGACGGGCGAGGCCATGCCGTTGGCTGCCAACCTCAACTTCGTGCCCGGCCAGACCGTGCCCAACCTGGTCACGGCCAAGGTCGGGGCCAACGGCCAGGTGACGATCTTCAACGGGGCCGGGACCACGCAGGTCGTCGCCGACGTGGCCGGCTGGTTCGACGTGGGCTGAGGACCGGCAACCTAGCGGGCACCACCCGGTCCTCCCCGAGCCTCTTCGGCGACGATCTCCCGGAGGCGGCGGACAAACCGGTCCTCGCTGAAGCGCTCGGCCTGGTCCTGCAGGTCGGAACGGGACCACTCCGTCGTCAGGGCGGTGCGCAGGGCGGGGACGAGCCGGCGAGGGTCGGGCTCGTCGAAGAAGACACCTGTGGCGCCCTCCCGAACGGTCTCGAGGAAGCCGCCCGCCCTGAGGACGACGGCCGGCCGCCCGAACACCGCACCCTCCAAGGGCGTCAAGCCGTAGTCCTCGTAGCTGGCGGCGACGACGGCGACACACTCCCGATAGAGCCAGCGCAGCTCCTCGTCGGCCACTCGGCCGAGGAACCGCACGTTGGGCCCGGCGACGGCCGCCAAGCGTTCCCTCTCGGGACCGCTGCCCACGACGACGAGCCGCTCGCTCGTGAGGTCGGCGAAGGCGGCCAGGATGGCGTCGACGTTCTTGTAGGGAAGCAGGCGAGAGACGCACAGGAAAAACCCCGGCTCCACGTCCGTCGGGGCGTGGCTCGGCCCGGTGGGGTCGAGGATCGGGGGCGGGTGGAGTATCTCGGCCTCGATCCCATAGATGTCGCGGATGCGCTCCCGTACTGCGGTGGACAGGGTGAGGTACCGGTCTGCGGTCGCCGCCGCCTTGCGGTCCCAGCGGACCAGGGGCGGCGAGGCGGCAACGGCAATCCTGGCCATGGCCGCTCGGGCGGGGCCGAGGTACCGGCGCCCGTCGTAGAGCCAGCGTGCCGGCGAGTAGCAGTAGACGACCTTTCGGGCACCGGCGCCGACGCCGACCCCGTGGGCCCAGCCGCTCGAGCTGCAGATCACCACGTCGGCCTCGATCCGCTGGCGCCCGAACGCCGGGGCCAGGAACGGGAGCGCGAGGCGATGGTGGGTGCGAAGGAGGCTCGATCGATCGAGCGGGGAGGTCCTGATCGTCGCCGTCCGGAACTCGGGGTACGTGCCCTGGGCGTCGTAGAGGGAGGTGTGGAGGGGCGCGCCAGGGAACGCCTTGAGCATGGACAGCACGACCCGCTCTGCGCCGCCCCGCTGCGTCAGGTAGTCGTGGACGAGGGCGACGGTTGGCCCGGGGGTCCCGAGCTCCGTCAAGACGAAGTGGTCAGTACGCGCCGTGGCCGCGCACGACCGCCGACACGGTCTTGGCCAGGATGGCCATGTCCAGCGACGGCGACCAGTTCTCCACGTAGTGCAGGTCGAGGCGAACCGACTCTTCCCAGGGGAGCCCTGCCCGACCGCTGATCTGCCACAGGCCGGTCATTCCCGGCTTGACCAGCAGCCGGCGCCGGACGCGGTCTGTGTACGACTCCACTTCGGCCGGCAGCGGCGGTCGCGGCCCGACGATCGACATCTCGCCGCGGACGACGTTCCAGAGCTGGGGAATCTCGTCGATGGACCACCGCCGCAACCGGCGGCCGAACCGGGTCACCCGGGGATCGTCGCGGATCTTGAAGAGGACGCCGTCGTGCTCGTTCCGGTCGAGCAGCGTTGCCCGCCGCTCCTCCGCGTCCGCCGTCATGGTCCGGAACTTCCAGAGCACGAAGCGGCGCCCCCGCAACCCCACCCGAACCTGCCTGAACAGTGCCGGGCCGGGGCTCGTAAGGCGGATGGCGATACCCACGACGACGAGAGCCGGGGCGAGCAGGAGGAGGCAGAGGGCGGCGAACGTTCGGTCGAACGCCTCCTTCACGACGTAGCGGGCGCCGCCCAGCTCCGGCTCGTCCACGGCCAGGACCGGGAGGCTCGACATCGGGCGGACCTCGGTGAGAGGGCCGGCAATGTCGGTCACCTCAGGCGCCACCAGGAGCGAGATGCCCGTGCCTTCGAGGCCCCAGGCCAGCTGTCGGAGGCTATCGACGTCCAGGCTCGACCGGTCGGCGACGAGGAGGGCCTCCGCTCCCGAGGACCGGACAAGCCCCAGGAGGTTGTCCGTGCCGCCAAGGACCGGGAGTTCTTCGCCATCGATGTCGAGGGCGCCGCCCGGATGACCAGGTACGCAGGCAGCCCACACCTGCAGCCCGGCGTAGGGGAGCCGGCGGACGATCCTGGCCAGATCGCGGACCTTGGGCTCGGCTCCGACGAGGAGCGTCTGGCGGAGGAACCGGCCCCGTGCCCGCTGGTTGTGCAGCCACCGCCTGACCAGAAATCGCTCGGCGAGCGTCAGGGTCGCGCCGAGCGGGATGGTCAGCGCGACGAAGATGCGGGCGACGTCCATGTCGAGGACCAGGGCCACGATGGCCACCACCGACAGCAGGCGAGCGGCTGACGACAGGACGCGCCGGTACTCCTCCGAGCCAGAGCCCAAGAAGCGCCGGTCGTACCCTCGACCGAGGGCTATGACGCCGAGCCACGCGAAGACGAGCAGGAGCACGACGCTGGCGTAGGGGACTCGCGCCTGAGGCGTCGTCTGGCCGAAGCTGACCCGCAGGATGGCAGCGATGCCGGCCCCGGCGAGCATCGCCGACGTGTCGAGGGCGGCAATGACCATGCGGTATCGGCGCCAGGACGTGCTCGGGCCCGCCGTGACCGTCTGCACGCCGCCCCCCGGCAGGTCGTACGTTCTGCTCGCCAGCAAGAGAAGAACATCCTCCTCAACGAATTGCACCGCCCGGACATCCCGGCCTTGGGCTCGCCAGCGCCGATGCTAGACGATATGGGTCCGGCCGCCACGGGAGGGTGGGTGAACGCCGCGAGTCGGGAATGTGAAGTCGTGGCCGCCGTAACCAAAGGCGTCGGGAAATCGCTCATTTGACCGTGAATCTGCCCCCATGGATCGCCCCTACGTCTATGGAGGCCGACGGTGGCTGTGGCAGAGTGCGCCCGTGACTCCGCGGAACCCGCCGGTCCCCGGCCCGCCGGGAGCGTCTGCGACCCCGGGGGGTGGCGGCGTTTGACGCTCGAACCGGCCCCCGGCGACGCGCCCTCGCAGTTCTGGGCCGAACTGGGCGAGGCGCACCGCCGTGATCTGGAGGTCTACGGGCTCGACCAGGTGAAGCGACACCAGGCGCTGCGCTACTTCACGTGGGGTTGGCGCTGGGGCCAGCTCGCCAGGAGCGAGCAGTTTCGCTTCCTCGTTCGCCACACCCCTCCGGCCACGTTGCTCCGGGCCGCTCGAGCCCGGACGGATCTGTCGGACGAGGGCTGGCGGGGCGTGCCCTGGTCACGGCCGGACCGGTGGCTCTACGCGTTCGCCACCCGGCTCATCTGGGAGTTCGCCCGCCGCTGCGAGGGGACGGCGCCCGTCCTGCGCCTGCCGGAGCCCGAGCTCGGCAGCCCGCTGCCGGTCCGGTGGGAGGGCCGCCTCATCTCCCAGGATCTGGCCAACACCGCTCTGGAGGTGGCGGCGATCGTCCGGGCCCTGGGCGGCCGGGTGCCCGCCTCGATCGTGGAGGTCGGGGTCGGCTACGGCCGGACGGCGCACGCGCTGCTCGCCCTCTTTCCCGAGGTCGCCTACACAGTGGTGGACATCGAACCGGCGCTTGGGATCGCCGAGTGGTACCTGACCTCGCTGTACCCCGGTCGGTCGCTGCAGTTCCTGTCGCCGGCGCAGGCGGAGGCGCTCGACGCCCGGTTCGACCTCGCCATCTCGATTTCGTCGCTCCAGGAGATGACGCTTGAGCAGGTCCGTTCCTATCTGGAGCTCTTCCATCGGACAACGCCAGGGGGAAGGGTGTACCTCAAGCAGTGGAAGAGCTGGCGCAACCCGCAGGACGGCATCACCTTGACGTTTGACGAGTACCCAATCCCGAGCGGCTGGCGGCTCCTATTCACGCAACCGGCGGCGATCCAGACCAGGTTCGTCGAGGCGGCCTGGAGGGTCCCGGTGCCAACCGAGGGCCGGCCATGATGCTCGTCGTGGACACCGAGGCCCGCACCATCACATGGGGCGACGGCGAGGACGCGACCACCTCCGACCTCTACACCATCGATGCCTTCCACGCCCTGACCGATCTTTGGGTGAAGGTCGGGTGGGAGGTGAAATACCCGTATGTCTTCACCTGGCTCGGGCGGCCGATCATCCAGCTGCCCGACGATCTCCTCGTCGTGCAGGAGGCGCTGTACCGCTGCCGTCCCGACGTCATCGTCGAGACGGGGGTCGCCCACGGCGGTTCGCTGGTGTTCTACGCGGCCTACTGCGAGGCCGTGAAACGCGGCCACGTCGTGGGGGTGGACATCGAGATCCGTCCCCACAACCGCACCGCCATCGAGGAGCATGAGCTGGCGCACCGGATCACCCTCGTCGAGGGGAGCTCGGTGGCGCCGGAAATCGTCGATCAGGTCAAGACCCTGATCGGCCCCAAGGACTCTGTATTCGTCATCTTGGATTCGAACCACAGCAAAGCCCATGTGGCCGCCGAGTTGGAGGCGTACGCACCGCTCGTCACCGCAGGGTCCTACATCGTGGTCACGGATGGGGTGATGGAGCTGGTGCACGACGTGCCCCGCGGAACGCCCAGCTGGCTCACGGACAACCCGAAGTCGGCCGCGCTCGAGTTCGCCGAGCGCCACCCGGAGTTCGAGCTGGAGGACCCCCTTCCTCCGGTGTTCAACGAGGCGGGACCGGTGCGACGGGCCACACACTGGCCGTGCGCCTACCTGCGGAGACGAGGCTGAGGGTCGGGTGAAGGCTGTCATCCTCGCCGGTGGACGGGGTTCCCGTTTGGCGGAGGTCACCGATCAGCGGCCGAAGCCCCTTGTCGAGATCGGCGGCCGCCCGATGATCTGGCACATCATGAAGATCTACTCGCACCACGGCGTCAACGACTTCGTCGTGTGCCTCGGGTACAAGGGCTACCTGCTGAAGGAGTATTTCTCGAACCTGGCCCTCCACGACTCGGACGTGACGGTCGATGTCGCCACCCGGACCGTCCAGTACCACCAGGCTCCGCAACTGCCGTGGCGAGTGACGTTGGTCGACACCGGCATCGAGACGATGACCGGTGGGCGGATCCGCCGCGTCCTTCCCTACATCGGGGACGATGAGACCTTCTGCTTGACCTACGGCGACGGCGTGGGGAACATCGACATCACGGCATCCCTCGATTTCCACCAGTCGCAGGGCCTGTTGGCGACCATGACTGTCGTGCGCCCACCGGCTCGTTTCGGGACCGTCCATCTGCTCGGCGACGGCCGCGTGGAGCACTTCGAGGAGAAGGGGCCCGCTCCTGTGCACACCACCAACGGAGGCTTCTTCGTGCTGGACCGTCGAGCGGTCGACTACATCGCGGGCGACCACACGAGTTGGGAGGTCGAGCCGCTCCAGGCGCTCGCCGCCGAAGGTCAGCTCGCAGCCTTCCGTCACGACGGCTTTTGGCAACCCATGGACACTGTCTGGGAGCGGGACTACCTCGAGCAGCTGTGGAGCGACGGCGCCGCGCCCTGGAAGGTCTGGCCGTGACGGCCGCCAGCTTCTGGCCCGGCGGCCTCGTCCAGGATCCCTCGACCGCCGAGCAGTCCCGTTGCCGTGCGTGTCGTGCCCCCCTGTCCCGCACCTTCGTCGACCTCGGGGTCACACCCCTGGCCAACTCGTACCTGTCCGAGAGCGACCTCCACCGGCCGGAGCCGGTGTACCCACTGCACGCCCGCGTCTGCGACAACTGCCTCCTGGTGCAGATCGACGCGGTCGTCACGCCGAGCGATCTCTTCGATGACTACGCCTACTTCTCGTCGTACTCGGACTCCTGGGTCAGCCATGCACGGGCGTTCGCCGAGAGCGCCCAGCGGCGGTTCGACCTGACCTCGGCCAGTCGGGTGGTGGAGATCGCCAGCAACGACGGGTACCTGCTGCAGCACTTCGACCGAGCCCGCATCCCCGTCCTCGGCATCGAGCCGGCGGCCAACGTGGCCCGGGTGGCCATCGACCGGGGCATACCGACCGAGGTGCGGTTCTTCGGCGTCGAGACGGCGGTCCATCTCCGCAGCCGCGACATCGCCGCCGACCTCCTGGTCGCCAACAACGTCCTGGCCCATGTGCCCGATCTCGCCGACTTCGTGGCCGGACTGCGGATCCTCCTCGCCGACGGCGGCGTGCTGAGCATCGAGTTCCCGCACCTCCTGCGACTCATCGAAGGCGTCCAGTTCGACACCATCTACCACGAGCACTTCTCGTACTTCTCGCTTCTGAGCGCCCAGCGAGTGCTCGCCGCCCACGGGCTGCGGGTGTTCGCGGTCGACCAGCTCACGACCCACGGGGGCAGCCTCCGGCTCCTTGCCTGCCAGCAGGCCAGCGACCGGCCGACCGATCCCTCGGTCGATGCCGTGCTCGAGGCCGAGGCGGCCGCCGGGATGCTCGACCCGGCGACCTACGAAGCGTTCGGCCGCCGGGTCGAGGACTGTCGTGCCGCCCTCCTCGCCTTCGTCCATGAGGGCCGGGAGGCGGGCAGGTCGATGGTCGGGTACGGGGCGGCAGCCAAAGGCAACACGCTGCTCAACTACCTCGGGGTCGGCAGCGAGGATCTCGCGTACGTCGTCGACCGAAGCCCGCACAAGCAGGGCCGGTACCTGCCCGGGACTCGGATCCCGATCGTGCCGCCTGAGAGGTTGACGGAGACCCGTCCGGACGTCGTCCTCGTGCTGGCCTGGAACCTCATCGACGAGGTGATGGACCAGCACCGGTACGTCCGGGGATGGGGGGGCCGCTTCGCAGTCCCCATCCCTTCCCCTCGCATCGTCGCATGATCTTCCGGCCCACAAGGGTCGAGGGCGTGTACGTGATCGACGTCGAGCGCGACGCCGACGAACGGGGCTGGTTCGCCCGGACGTACGACCCCAGCCAGTTCGCCGCAGTCGGTCTCACGTGGGAGATCGCACAGTGCTCGCTCTCCTTCAATCAGTCGGCGGGCACATTGCGGGGGATGCACTACCAGCAGGCGCCGTACGGGGAGCCGAAGCTCGTCCGCTGCACGAATGGGCGGATCTTCGATGTCGCCCTGGACCTACGTCCCCGATCGGCGACCTTCCGTTCCTGGGTGGGGGAGGTGCTGACTGCCGAGCGCGCCAATGCCCTGTTCGTTCCCCCCGGGTGCGCCCACGGGTTCCTGACCCTGGAGGACGCCAGCGAGGTCTTCTATTCGATCGGGGCCCGGTTCGTGCCGTCGTCGGCCCGTGGCGTCCGCTGGAACGATCCCGCTTTCGGCATTTCCTGGCCGCGCCCACCGACGGTGATGTCCGAGCGCGACGCTACGTACCCCGACTTCGTCCTCTGATGCGGGTCTTGGTGACCGGCGCCAGCGGGTACCTCGGGCGCCACGTCGTGGCATCGCTCCTCGATGCGGGCATCGACGTCCATGCCGTCGCCCGCCGGCCGTCGACGGGCGTCGGCGCCAGCTGGCACTGCGCCGACCTCCTCGATCCGGCGCCGGCCGACGATCTCGTCCGGGCCGTCGCCCCGACCCACCTCCTGCACCTGGCCTGGTGCAGCGAGCAGGGGAGCTACTGGTCCGACCCGGCCAATCTCGATTGGGTGGCCGCCACCCTCCGCCTGGCTCGGGCGTTCGAGCGGGCGGGGGGCCAGCGGATGGTGGTCGCCGGCACCTCGGCCGAGTACCAGTGGGGTGCGCCGGGCGGCGGTGTGCTCGACGAGCGTTCCAGCCCGCTGCACCCCGCCTCGCTCTACGGCTGGGCCAAGCTGTCGACCGAGCAGGTCGTCTCCGCGTTCGCTCGCCGCGCCGGCCTGAGCGTCGCTTGGGGTGCGGTCTTCTTCTCGTTCGGTCCCTACGAAGACAAGGCGCGCCTGGTGCCGTCCGTGATCCGCTCCCTGCTCGCCTCCCGGCGGGTGACCCTGCGTTCGGGACCCGCGGTACGGGACTTCCTCGACGTGCGCGATGTGGCCGCCGGATTGGTCGCCCTCCTCCGGAGCGAGGTGACTGGTCGGGTCAACGTGGCCTCCGGGGTGGGCACGGCCGTCGCCGCGGTTGCCCACCGGGTGGGAGTCGCGCTCGGCCGGGATAATCTGATCGACGCGGCGACGTCGCTTCCCGAGGGCGAGGCGCCAGCCGTCGTCGCCGCTGTGTCCCGCCTGCGTGACGAGGTGGGCTTCGCGCCCCGTATCAGCCTGGACGAGGGCCTCGCCGATGCCGTCCGCTATTGGCGCGAGGTCGCCAATCCCCGGTAGACGTCCATCACCTGGGCGGCGACCCGCTCGGGAGTGAAATCCTCGGCGCGCACGCGAGCGGCGTCGCCGAGCCGGTGGCGGAGTTCGGCGTCGCCGGCCAGGCGACCAAGGGCCTCGGCGAGCGCGGTCCGGTCCCCGACCCGGTAGAGCAGCCCGTCGTAGCCGTCCCGGATCACTTCCGCCGGGCCGCCGGCGTCCGCAGCGACCACGGCGAGGCCGGCGGCCATGCCCTCGACCACCACCTGGCCGAACGGTTCGGGGATAGTGGAAGCGTGGGCCAGCACATCCAGGGTGCGCAGCTCCTCCTCGGGCTCCCGGAAACCCCGGAACTCCACCCGGTCCTGCAGGCCCAGGCTGCTGGCCTGTCGGTGCAACGAGGCCTCGTAATCGGCGTCCCCGAATATGCGGTCACCGATGACCACCGCCTCCTCGTCACCTTCGTCGAACGCTTCGGCGAAGGCGTCGAGGAACAGGTGCTGGCCCTTCCAGGAGTCGAGTCGCCCGAGTATGCCCACGCGCAGCGGACGGTCTGGTTCCACGCCAGGGGCCGTGGCGGGGAAGGGCCGGAACCCGAGGGCACACGGAATGACGACCGCGCCGCGTCCTGCGCGGCCGAGCGTGGCCGCGGTGGCACGAGAGTTGGCAATGATCGCGGCGGGCAGCACGGCCGCGGCGGCGCGCACCAGGTGACAGGCGGCGTTGGGCAGGTAGTCGGACGCAATGCGGTCGTGCATGTGCCAGACCAGAGGGATCCCGGTGGCTCGGGCGGCGACGCCGCCATAGAGGGCGGCCTTGAGCGAGTTGGTGTGGACCAGATCGGGCTGCAGGCGACGCAGCCGGTGAGCCAGCCGGGCGACGTAGGACGCCGTCCCGACCAGCGCCGAGAGCGGGACGGCGCCGGCCCGCACCTTGCCCCGATCGAGCGAGGACGTCGTCCCCGACAGGGGGAGGACCTCCACGGAGACGCCCGCCTGCTCGAGCCTGGGCACGAGCGGCCCGTCCTCGCCGAGGACGACGTGGGTATCGACGTCGAGAGCGGGCAGCAGGCGCAACAGTGCCAGCTCGGCCCCCGCCAGGCGGGCACAGTGGTCGAGGTAGACCACGCGCATGCGGGCCGCCCCCGGCCGCGCCGCCCTCTCGTACACCTCCCGATGGCGGCGGGCAACGGTGGGCCAGCCGAACGTAGCCGCGTACGAGCGGCACCGGGCCGCATCCGGCAGGCGCTGGCCCCCGCTGAGCGCCGCTTCGAGGCGGGCTGACAGCGCGCCCGCGTCGCCCGCGGGGACGACGAGGCGGCGATCGAGCGGGGCGAGGGCTTCCGGGAGACCGCCCGAGTCCGTGGCCAGGACCGGGGTCCCGCAGGCGAGCGACTCGAGGGCGACAAGCCCGAAGCCTTCGAGGGCCACGGAGGGGACGACCGAGAGCTCGGCCACGTGGTAGCAGCGGAGCAGGCCGTCGTCGTCGACCCGCCCCAGGAAACGGACCGATCCGGCGATCCCGAGATCCTCGGCCATCTGCTCGAGCACCTTGCGCTCGGGACCGTCGCCGGCCAAGAGGAGCATGGTGTCGCCGAGGCGGGGAGCGGCTTCGGCCCATGCCCGAAGCAGGACGTCGAGACCCGTCCGGGGGACCATTCGGCGGACGGCGAGGACGAACCGACGGTCGGGGGGCAGGTCGAGGGCGCGGCGGGCGACTTCACGATCCCCCGGGGCGAACCGCTCCAGGTCGACTCCGGGGGGGATCACCTCGACGTCCCAAGGGGGGACGCCGTAGCGCTCGACCAGGAGCCGCTTGAAGGGGGTGGAGAGCACGATCAGGCGGTGAGCCCGGCGGTAGACCGCCCGCTCGATCCCGCGCTTGAACGCCAGTCGCCAGCGGCTGGCTTCGCCCGCCAGGGCGCTCTCCTCGGCCCAGGGCCCTTGGAAATGCACGACGAGCGGCATGCGGCGCAAGCGGGTCGCGGTCACGGGCAGGAGCGCATAGAGGGCGAAATGGGCGTCCACGACATCCGCCGCGGTCGCCGCCATCGACCTCGCGGCGAGGGTGTAGCGCCACACCCGCTCCCAGAGGGGTCGGTCGTAGGCGCTGCACGAGGAGATGCCGGGCGGCGCGCCGCTGGCCGGCCCGAGGACGAGGGCGGACGGCCGTGACCCGGCCGCCTGGAGGGCGAGGAACAGATCGGCCATATAGCGGGAGAGGCCACCCGGCTCGTCCTCGTGCCAGTGCATCCCGAGCAGCAGTGGTACGGCGGGGGGCGGCTCGGCTACCGGTGGGGGACTCTGCTGTTCCCGCTGCGGCACGGCCGTAGTGTGACGACGGCTCGCACTGCGCACAAGCCCGGTGCCGGCGGGACGGCTACCATCGCGCCGAATGCCTGTTCGAGCTGACGCGTCCGGCGCATGCCGGGGCTGGGTCAGGAAGCGTTCGCTTCGCCGGGCCGTGGCCGTCGTCGTGGTGTTTCTCCCCCTCCGGCTCAAGGTCGCGGGGATGCGGCACCTGCTGGGATGGCGGATCGGTCGCAGGGTGCGGATCGGTTTCAGCTACATCGACGCTGACGAGGTCGTCCTCGGTGACGACGTGTTTGTGGGCCACTTCAACGTGGTCAGGAACCTCTGCCGCCTCCGGATAGGGCAAGACTCCCACGTGAAGAACTTCAACAGCTTCTACGGCGCCCGCACCCTCGCCGAGCACGGCTTCGTCTCAGACGTCGAGATCGGAGCGAACGTCAAGTTCATGAGCCACCACTTCGTCGACTGTGCCGGCCGCGTGGTAATAGGCGATGACGTGACCGTCGGCGGCCGTTCGACCGAGATCTACACCCATCAGCGCAACATCCGAGACGGTGAGCCTGTACTGGAGGCGACCGCGGTGGAGATCGGCCGAGCGACGTATGTAGCGGCGCGTTGCACCCTCGTCTCGTGCATAATTCCTGCCGAGTCGGTCATCGGAGCTGGAGCGGTGGTAGTGGGCGATCACCGCGAGGACGCCGCCGACGGACCGGTGCTTCTCGCCGGAAACCCGGCCACGGTACGTAAACGGTACTCAACGGGATAGAGAAGAGAACTAGGCAGCTTTCTCCTCTATGGAGTGGCCTCGAGTTGCCCGCAAGACCTGGCTGGGTGGTCTCAGAGGCTTCCGCTAGCATGACCGACCGATGACCATGCTGTTGGACGGACACGGGGCGCCCGCGGCGGGGCGGTCGACGTCACGCCGCAACTTCGCCGTGCTGGTGCTCATCGCCGTCTCCGTCGTCGTCGTCGGCGTCATGGTGACGGTCTCGCCGTCGGCCGGCCGGGTGGCGGTCGCCGCCTGCGTGGCCGTGTTCCTCGCCGTCTTCTGCCTGAGCTTTCCCCGCGCCTCGATCGTCGGCCTGGTGGTATGGCTGACCGCTCTCGGCATGGTTCGGCGCCTCTTCCTCAGCCTCGGGGCGAGCGGGGATTTCGACCCGCTGCTCCTCGTCGCCCCGGCTGCGGTCGCGCTGCTGCTGGCCGTGGCCGCCCGGCAGGGCGCGTTCCGGCAGCGTACGCCTCTGACCGCTGGGGTGCTGATCCTCAGTGGCCTGGTGGTGCTGTCCACGGTCAATCCGTTGCAGGGAGGCTTGGCGGTTGGCATTGGCGCGCTGCTCTTCGTCCTCGTCCCCGTTCTTTGGTTCTGGATCGGCAGGGGCCTGCTGACCGACGCGCTGGTCGGCCGGGTGCTTGTTGTCACCGCCATTTCGTCTCTTGCCGCGGCGGGTTATGGGCTCTTTCAGGTCTACCGCGGCTTCCCTGCCTGGGACCAGCGTTGGATCGATGCCAAAGGCTACGCCGCGCTGGTCGTGGGCAATTCGATCCGGCCATTCGCATCGTTCTCGAACGCGAGCGAGTACGTCACCTTCCTTGCCATTGGCGCGGTCATATGGGCGTTGCTCATTCGCCGTCACCGCCCGGTCCTGTCCGCGACCGTCGCCCTCGCCATCATCAGCTGGTCCCTGGCCGTCGCCTCGGTCCGCAGCATCGCCGTCCTGCTGCTCGTGACCCTGGCGCTCGTGTGGGCGATGTCGCACGGCCTCAGCGGCGCGCAGAGCACGGTGATCGGGCTCATCGGCCTGCTCGCCTTCGGTGCCGCCATCGCAACGGTGAACCCGGCTCGGGTCGGCGGCTCGAAGACGTCGAACCTGTTGGGTCGTCAGGTGACGGGGCTGGCCGACCCGTTCAACTCGGACGAGCGGGTGTCCACGCTCCCCGTGCACCTCCGCCTGATCTGGGACGGCCTGCGCAGCGCCGTGCACAACCCTGTCGGGCAGGGCTTCGGGTCGGTGACGATCGCCGGCGAGCGCCTCGGAGGGGCGACGGCCAGCACGGAGGCCGATCCGTCGAACGTGGCGGTTGCTCTTGGAATTCCTGGTCTCGCCGCCTATGTCTGGGTGGTCGTGTTCGGGCTGCGCCTCGCCTTCCGGCGGGCGCGAGCGGAGCGGAGCTTCCGCACCCTGGCCGCGTTGGGCATCTTGCTCGTCACGTTCCTGCAGTGGCTTACCGGCGGGAACTACGCCACGGCCATCTTTCCGTGGCTTCTCCTGGGCTGGCTGGACCGTCCATCGCCGCGCCCTCGTCGGGCGGAGCAGGCCACAGGGCCGACGGCTGCTCTTGCCGGCTCTTGACCGTGCCTGCCGAGAACCTCGCCCCCCACGGCCTCGGCGCCACCCAGGCGCCCGGTGGTCCCGACCCCGACGCCGACCCCGTTGTCGAGGCGAACGCGATGCTGGGCGGCGGCGGGCGGGGATTGTGGTACGCGCTGCACCCCTCGGCATGGCGATCCGTGCTCGCCTCCTCCCGGTACCGGCGAGAGGCCCTGACTTCCTCGGCGATGAGCATCGCCGCCTTCTCCATCGGGCTGGTCACCGGCCCGGTACTCGCCCGCACGCTCGGTCCCCAGGGCCGGGGCGAGATCGCCGCTGTCGTCCAGCCCGCCTGGCTGCTGGGTTGGCTGTTGTGCTTCGGCCTTCCCCTCGCCGCCGCCTACTGGCTGGACGACGTTCCCGAGGGGGACCTGCTGGCCACCACGGCCTCGTTCGGCCTGGCCGTGGGCGGGGTGATCTGCCTGGCGTTGTGGTTCGTCGCCCCCGTCTACCTGGCCGGCCATTCAGCGGCCACGCTGCTCTGGGCCCGGCTGTTCCTGGTCATTCTCCCGCTGTCGGCCGGGGTGAACACCGCGCTCGAGATCCGCAGGCGCCGCGGCGCCGACCTGGCGTGGAACGTCTGGAGGTTGGGCCCCCCCGTCGGTTCGGCCGTCGGCATCGTGGCGCTGGCCCTGGGCGGCATGCTCACCGTGGGCAGCGCCCTGGCCTGCTACTTCGTGGGCGGCCTCATCCCGCTCGTCTTTTTCATTCGCCGGTTTTGGCACTGCCGGACCTACCGCCCGAGCCTCAGCGCCATGCGCCAGCTGCTGCCCTACGCGTGGCGGAGCGCAGCGCAGACCGGTGCGAGCTCCGTCACCGGCCGGCTGGACCAGGTCGTGCTCGCCACCGTCGTCCCCTCGGCCCAGCTCGGCCTCTACGCGGTCGCCGTCACCACCGCGTCGATCACCAACATGCTGACCATCGGCCTGCCGCTCGCGCTGTTCGGACATCAGCGGGCCGAGCCGCAAGGAGCTCGCTCCGCCGAGCGCTACCGCCGGTCCCTGCTGACCACGGTCGCGGTGTCCTCGGGCGTGGCGCTGGCCCTCGCCCTCCTGGCGCCCCTCCTGCTGAGATTGGCCTTCGGCCGGAGCTTCGAGGCGGCGCAGACGTCCTTGCGCATCCTGCTCCCAGGGTCCGTCGCCTTCGACGTCCTCGGGCTCATGACCAGCAAGCTGAGTGCGGACGGTCGGGTCGGCGAGGTCACGCGGGCAGCCTTTCTGGGTGCCGCCCTCACGATCGTCGGGCTGGTCGTGGTCGTCCCCAGGTTCGGGATCGAGGGCGCGTCGGCGGTGACCTCCGTGACCTTTGCAAGCCAGGTCGCCTACCTCGCACTCCGGGAGCGGCGGCACGGGGCGGCGTCGCCCAGGCCCGACGTGGCTCTCGGCGCACCGCCCCACCACCCATGACGGGCGGCCTCCGCCCGCTCGTCACCATTGGCATTCCCACCTTCAACCGGATTGGGACGTTGCCTCGCGCCGTGGGGTCGGCGCTGCGTCAGACCTACGGGACGATCGAGGTCGTCATCTCGGACAACGCGTCGACCGACGGGACGGGCGCATACGCGGCGGCGCTGGCCGCGGCCGACGACCGTGTGCGGTACCTGCGGCTGGAACGGAACATGGGGGCACTGGCGAACTTCGAGCACGCGCTGCGCGCTGCGCGCGGCGAGTACTTCATGTGGCTGGGTGACGACGACTGGATCGACCTCGACTACCTGGAACGATGCGTGCCGTTCCTCCAGGACGATCCCTCCCTGCAGCTGGTCGCGGGCCGGGCCCATTACTACGCCGGCGATGTGCAGGTGCTGCTCGGCGAGGTGCTCGACCTCCTCCAGCCCGAGCCCTGGAAGCGGGCGCTTGGCTATTACCGCGGCGTCCGGCTCAACGGCGTGATCTACGGGCTGGGCCGCACGGACAGCCTGCGGGAGTTGCTCCCGCTCCGCCACAGCTTCGGTCGCGACTGGATGATGTGCGCCTCGCTCGCCTATCGGGGCCGCGTCCGCACGCTTACGACCACGCGGGTTCACCGCACGGTGGGAGGGATGTCCTCGGATCCCAATCTCCTCGGACAGGTGGGCTTGGGGGCCGTGGCGGCGCGGCTGCCCTACACCTCGATGCTCGCCGGCGTTTTCACCGAAGTCGTTCGGGCCCCGGCGTACGCGGGGCTCGCCATGCCCCGGAGACTTGCCCTGGCGTCAGGATGTTGCTGGCTGTGCCTCATCCGGGTCAGCCGGATCAAGCTGGGGACCTACCGGGACGCCCTCCGCCGACGCCCGTCCCGACCCGCGCCCTCCAGGAGCTCCTCGTAGATCCGCTCGTACTCGTCGACGATGGCGTCGATCGAGTATCGAGCGGCCGCTTCCAGGCCCGACGCCGCGAGCTGCGCCCGCCGGGACTCGTCGGAGAGCAGGGCCACCATCGACGCCACGAGAGTCTCGGGGCTGGTGAGGACCCCCAGCCGGCCGCCGTCGAGGACTTCGCGCGCGCCGGCATTGGTTGTCGTGACGACTGGTAGCCCTGACGCCAACGCTTCGACGTAGGGGACGCCGAACCCCTCGTAGGAGCTCGTGGAGCAGAGGATCCAGTGGCTGCGGTAGAGGGCGCCGAGCGCCTCCGGGCTCAGCCCCGAGACGCCGGTCACCCCGGCGGCCTCGACCGCCTCCGGGCAGACGACGGTCAGCTGGGCGGCGGGCAGCCTGGCGCGGACCTCGGCGAAGCTGCGGAGGAGGAGGTCACCCCGCTTGCGCCCGTGGAGCGTTCCGGCCACGAACAGCACGGAGGGGTACGGGGTGCGGGCCCCGCCCGGGTGGAACACGGAGGGGTCGAACGCACAGGGCACGTGCTCGCGGGCCAGGGGGAGGTACCGCTGCGTGGACCGCGAGATCGTCACCCCGCGGGCGCCGGCCGACGACACCAGCTCGAGCGGGTAGTAGCAGAGCTGCGACGCGGCCCGCAGCCACGACGTGGCCCGCCGCGCCTCCATGGCCGCGGTCCCGTAGAACGTGCGCACCCGCGGCCGGCGGCCCAGCAGCCAGTCGTCGCCGTGGGCGTGGACGACATCGAAGCGGGCGAGGTCGAGGCGGCCGTAGGCGTGGCCGACGCCGAACTGGCGGTAGAGGCGCCCGGAATGGGGGAGCGGGACCCGCTCACAGCGGTACAAGGCGCGGGTCGGTCCTTCAACCGTGGCGTAGACGGTGACGTCGTGCCCCCGTCGGACGAGGGCCGTCGCCAGGAGGTCGACCTGGCGCCCCACGCCTCCCGGCCGGGCCGGCGGGAGATCTGACTGCAACATGGCGATGCGCATGTGACCCACTGACGATCCCCGGCTCAGGCGGGGATCGCGTGCCCACCTTCGCGCAACGGACGGTGCACCTCGACGACCTGGAAGTAGCTGAACGGCACCGATCGGGGGAGCTGGCCGATGCGGTCGTCGATCCAGCCCATGGCCGCGCTGGCCCTGGGGTAGCGGTACTGCAGAACCTGGCGGTCCAGGATGCGCAGGAAGTACATCTGCGCGCACCGCACGGTCATGCGCCCAAAGGCCGCCTCGAGGGCGGCGAGGTCAGCCCGGTCCAGCGGGCGCTCGTCGTCCGTCCCCAGCTTGCGCACCCCGAACCGGCCGGTGATGGATTGGCGGGCGAAGCGCAGGACAGGGTTGGTACCGAAGGTCTCCACGAACGCGCCGGCGCCGCCCGGCCGCAACAGCCGGGCCAGCTGCGGCGCCATCTCCGGGACGTTCGTGTGATGGAGGGCAAAGCGGCCGACGACACCGTCGAACGGCCCGAGCCCCGCCGCCGCCTCGAGGGTGGTTACGAAGGTAGCCGCCAGACCGAGGGCGCCAAGCACCTCGCGGGCCCGGGCCAGCGAGTCGGGGCTGAGGTCGACGCCCGTCACCTCTGCCCCACGGGCGGCCATCCATGCAGTGGTCACACCGCCCCCGCAGGCGAAGTCGAGGATGCGGGCCCCGTTCATGGGCGACACCACTTGCAGCATGGCCTCGGTGTTCTCGTCGGGCCCGGCGGCGTACTCGGCCAGGCACGTTTCGAGACTTGGGATGTGATGACCCCAGAAATCGCGCTCGCGGTCGTCCCGGTCGACCGCGCTATGTCCTGGGCCGGGTGCGGCGCCCGGCATCCCGCTCACCGGGGCAGGATAGCGGTACACGCCGGGCGGACCGAATGACCTGAAATCGCGAGCGCCGGGCCGGCGGAGACACCCTGGGGGAAGGGCTGAGTACCATCTGAACGTGCAGGTTCAGGATTCAGCAGATACTGCGGCGACCGAATTCGACCTCCGCGACTACCTGCGGGTCCTGAAGCGGCGGAAGGTGCCGATCGTCCTGGTCACCGGGTTCGTGATCGTGATCGCCCTCTGCGTGTCCTACGTGCAGACGCCCGTGTACTCGGCGACGGCCCAGGTGCTGCTGCAGAACAACTCGACCGACTTCCTGTTCAACTCGACGGGGGCGGTGCAGGCCGATCCGGCCAGGGCCGTGCAGGACGAGATCCTGGTGATCAAGAGCGAGCCCGTCCGTGCTGCGGTGAAGCAGCGGATCGGGTCGTCGCCGCCGATCTCCGCCAGCCCGGTCGGCCAGACCAACGCCATCAACGTGAGCGCCGAGAGCACGGACCCGGCCCAGGCGGCCACGGTGGCCAACACGTACGTAAACGCCTACATCGAGTACCGGCGGACCCAGGTGGTGAACGACACCCTGGCCGCGGCCGAGCAGATCCAGAACAAGATCGCCGACCTGCAGAAGCAGATCGACGCCGCCCCGGGCGGTGCGCAGAAGGACGCGCTGGTCCAGGCGCAGTCGCTCTTCAAGCAGAAGCGTGACGAGCTGCAGGTGGGCAGCGCCATCCGCACCGGGGAGGCGCAGCTGGTCACCAGCGCGTCCGCGCCGACGTCGCCCGTCCGGCCCACGCCCGCCCGCAACGGCATGATCGCCGCCGTCGCCGGCCTCCTCCTCGGCGTCGGGATCGCCTTCCTGCTCGACTACCTGGACGATTCGGTCAAGAACAAGGAGGATCTCAGCGAGGCGACCGGGGGCCTCCCCGTGATCGGGCTGATCCCGGTGGTCAGCGAGTGGCGGGCCCAGGACGAGGCCCAGGTGGTGTCGGTGGCCGCGCCCAAGTCACCGGCCGCCGAGGCGTACCGGACGCTGCGCACGGCCATCCAGTTCATCGGGCTGGAGCACCCCACGACCATCCTCCAGGTCACCAGCGCCGGCCCCCAGGAGGGCAAGTCCACCACCCTCGCCAACCTGGCCATCGCCCTGGCCCGGGCCGGCCAGGAGGTCGTGGTG
Source organism: Acidimicrobiales bacterium (assembly GCA_035494015.1). Taxonomy (GTDB): domain Bacteria; phylum Actinomycetota; class Acidimicrobiia; order Acidimicrobiales; family AC-14; genus CADCTB01. The sequence continues at coordinate 31,257 of DATJHJ010000009.1, read as the reverse complement.
GTCTGCTGCGACCTTCGGCGCCCCCGCATCCACGATTTCTTCGAGCTGGACAACTCGGTGGGCTTTACCTCGGTGTTGCTGGGCAAGGTCTCCCTGACCGGCGCGGTCCAGAAGGTCCCCAGCCAGGCCCGGGTCTCGCTGCTGGCGTCTGGGCCCCTGCCGCCGAACCCCTCGGAGCTGCTGTCGTCGCGGCGGACCGTCGAGGTGCTCGGCCTGCTCCGGGCCGAGTACGACATGGTCCTCATCGACTCCCCGCCCGTCCTGCCCGTCACCGACGCCCTCGTCCTGTCGGGGCTGGTCGACGCCACCGTGGTCGTCTCGGTGGCCAACGGCACGACTCGCAAGGAAGCGGCCCGCACGATCGAGCTGCTCCGCCAGGTCGACGCCCCGCTGATCGGATCCGTCCTGAACGGCGTGCGCTCCGACAGCTCGTACGGCTACGACTACGACTACCAGTACTACCAGTACGAACAGAGCCCGAAGGCGCCCCTCGGGAAGCGCAAGCCCTTCGCCCGGGCCGACGACGGCGCCAAGCCGTTGCCCGCAGAAAAGAAGTAGCAGGGCTTGCCCCCTGAGGGCCGCCGGCACCGGCGGCGGTGGAGCCTGGCGCGCCTGTGGCGCCGGTGGAAGCGCAAGCGGCGCAAGGGTCGCTCCGGCGGGGCGTGGACCCGGCGGGAGCGGCGGGCGACCCGACGCGTCCGCCTCGCCGCCCTCGGTGCGGGGGCCGCCCTCGGTCTGCTGGTCGTGCTTGCCGCCGTCCTCGGGTTCAACGATGTCCGGCGCATCCGCGCCGACTTGAACGGAGCGCGGGCCACGCTCCAGCGCACCATCGACGACCCGTCGGCCCTGCGCACACCGGAGGGGCGGACCGCGGCCGTGGCCCAGGTCGAGGTGGCCCAGGCGTCGATCGCCAACGCGGCCGGGCGAGCCCACCGTTCGCTGCCGCTTCGGGGCGCGGGGTACGTGCCGGGCCTGCGGGCCCAGAGCGACGGCCTGGTCGAGCTGGTCGCTGATGCGGGGGCGGCGGCGGCCGCCGGCCACGACCTGCTGTCGACGGTCGAGTCGCTGGCCGAGGCCAACCAGCTCCGGGACGGCGTGGTCCCGCTCGACGCCGCCCGCCAGCTGGGGGCCAAGCTGGCGTCGACGGGCGCCACGTTCACCGGGCTGGTCCGCCCCGCGGGCGGCCTGTGGGGGCCGCTGGCCGACGGCAGGCGCAAGTTCGACCGGCTCGCCGGCGACGGCGGGAGCCGTCTGTCGAACGGTGCCGATGCGGTGCAGGCCGCCCTCAGCTTCGCAGGGGCGAACGGGGACCGGCGGTACCTCGTCGCCGTGCTCAACAACGCCGAGATGCGCGACCAGGGCGCCGTCCTCCAGTACGTGATCGCCCGGTTTACCGGCAACCGTCTCTCCTTCGAGGCCAGCGGCTCGGTGGGCGATCTCAACCTCGACCGGCCGGCACCCACGCCGTTGCCCCCCGGGACCGAGGCCGTGTTCGGGCCCATCCGGCCGACGCAGGTGTGGCAGTCGGTCAACGCCACGGCCGACTTCGCCCTCAGCGGGCGCAGCATGGCCGACATGTACCGCCAGGCCACCGGGCAGTCCGTGGACGGGGTGATCGCCATCGACGTGCCGGGGCTGGCCGCCATCCTGCGGGTCGTCGGCGCGGTGACGGTGCCGTCGGTGGCGACCCCGGTCGACGCCCAGAACGTGGGCACCGTGCTCCTGCACGACCTCTACCAGGGCGTCCCGTACTCCGGCGACCAGTCGGGCCGGCGGGAGCGCCTCGGCGACGTCACCCGGGCGCTCATCGACCGCCTCACCACGGGGTCGCGTGACGCGGTGGCCCTCGGGCGGGAGCTGGGCGACGCCTCGCGCGGGCTGCACCTGCGGCTGTGGAGCCGGGTGCAGGAGGAGGAGACGGTGTTCGAGCGCAACGGGCTGGGGGGAGGGCCCGCCCTCACCGACGCCGACCGGACCTTCCACCTGGCCGTCGAGAACCGCACCGCGACCAAGCTCGACTACTACGTGAAGCCGTCGGTGCTCCAGGAGGTGGAGCTGGCCAAGGACGGCGCCCTGCACGTCCGGACGACCGTGGTGGTCGACAACCGCGCCCCGACCGGCCAGGTCACGCCGTCGTACCAGCTGGGCCCCGACTTCTACACCAAGAAACCCGGCGACTACCTGGCCTGGGTGCTGTTGTGGGGGCCCGCGGGCTCGCAGCAACTGCAGAACCAGGTCGGCGAATCTGGCCTCAATCTGTCGCAGTTCGTGACCGGAATGAGCGCCGGCGAGCAGCGGGCGGTGGTGTTCGAGACGGTGATCCCCGACGCCGTGCGCAACGGCCGAGTCGACTTGCGGCTCGTTCCCCAGCCCCGGCTCGAAGCCGTGCCCCTGGAGGTGCGGTTCAAAGCCGCCGGTTGGAAGATCAGCGGGCCCGCCTCCTGGGAAGGGGCGTGGGACCGGGTGCTGACGCTGAGCTGGGGCGTCAAGCGATGAATCGGGCTGGCCGGGAGGCCGGTGATGTACGCTTTCGCCGAATCTTCTTAGAGGAGCGGGCAAATGAGGCGAACGCGAGCGGCTGGGGCCGTGCTCGGCCTTTTGGTCGGGGTACTGCTCCTGATCGGGGGCCCTGCTGGCGCGCAGACGGGGTACCCGCCGGGTCCGTGCGCCATCCTCAGCGGCACCCAGTTCGCCGGCAACGTGAGCGTCGGCCAGACCTTCACCATTCGCCTCACCCCCACCTGCACGTTCACCCCCGGCGCCACGGTCACCCTGGTGGTCAACGGGGTGACGGTGGGCACCAAGGTAGTGGCCAGTGACGGCACCGTCTCCGTCACGGTGACCGTGGTTTCCACCACGCAGCTGTCGATCGACGACCCGGTCATCGTCCCCGCCATCTGCGGGATCAACACCGTCTCGGTCACCGGACCCTCTGCGGTCGCCAACGGCGCCAACGTGACCCAGACGGCCACCTTCAACCTGGTTTGTCCCGGCCAGCAGCCGATCAGCATCTGCAACGGTGGTGACGGCGGGACCGGCGGCTCGGTCCTGAACAACAACGGCAGCGTGGGCGGCGCCGTCGTCGGCGGCGGCAGCGCCAACGTGACGGGGGCGTCGAACAACGGGACGGCGGGGGGCGGCGGCGCCGGCGGCGGGGCCTGCAACTTCATCTTCAACAACGGCACCTCCGGCGGCGGAGGGGGCGGCGGAGCCGGTGGCGGCGGCGGTGGCGGTGGGGCAGGCGGTGCCGGTGGTGCCGGTGGCGCAGGTGGCGCCGGCGGCGCGGCCGGCCAGCCCGGGCAGCCCGGCCAGACGATCACCGCTTCCACGCCCACCGTCCAGAGCCTGCTCTCGCGCACCGGGGCCAACGTCCAGCGCTACGCCCTGGTGGCCGCCGCCCTGGTCATCGCCGGTGCCGGTCTGGTGGTCGTCACCCGCCGCCGGCGGGGCCTGGAACGCTAAGCGCGACGTGGCTCGTCCCTCGCGATAGCGTCTGGTCTTCAGGCGAAGTTTGCGGGAGGGTGTTCCGATGAGGCGTACGCAGGTGGTGGCCGCCCTCGTCGGCCTCGTGACCGGCTTGTTCATGCTGGCCCTCGGGCCGGTGGCGTCGGCGCAGACCGGCTACCCGCCCGGGCCGTGCACGATCACGGTCGGCACGCTGGACGTGGGCACGGTGACCGTGGGCCAGCACTTCGTCATCCAGATCGCCCCCACCTGCGTCTTCACCGTGGGCGCCTCGATCACCGTCACCGTCAACGGGGTGAACATCCCGGGCAAGGTGGCCAACGCCAGCGGGTTCGTGCTGGTCGACGTGACCGTCGTCTCCGCCACCCAGCTGTCGATCGACGACCCGGTCACCACCCCGGCGGTGTGCGGGGTCAATACCGTGACCGCCTCGGGCCCCTCGGCCACCGCCCAGGGTGGCGTCGCCACCCAGACGGCCACGTTCACGCTGACGTGCCCGGCCACCGTGCCCGTGGCCTCGGCATCCACGCCCGCCACGCCGATCCAGAGCCGGTTGTCGCTCACCGGAGCCAACACCCTCCGCTTCGTGGCCATCGCCCTCGCCCTGGTCGGTGCCGGCTCGATGGCCCTCGTGGCCACCCGGCGCCGGCGCCGGGCCTTCTAAGCGCCAGGAGCTACAGGAACTCCACGTTGGCCCCGGGGGCCAGCCGGCGGCGGGTGTCGAGGACGTAGGGGGCGTGCTCGCCCACCATGGCCAGGTCGAAGGCGTCGTGGTCGGTGAGCAGGACCACGGCGTCGGCGGCGGCCAGCTCGGCGGCGGTGAGGTCGACCCGCTCGACGTTCCCGTCGATGTGGTCGTGGGTCACGTGGGGGTCGACGACTCGCACCTCGGCGCCCAGGGCCAGCAGCCGCTCGGCCACCACCACCGCCGGTGACTCCCGGTCGTCGCCCGTGTTGCGCTTGTAGGCCAGGCCCAGCAGCAGGATGCGGCTGCCGTTGACGGCCTGGCGCTGGCGGTTGAGGGCCACGACCAGGCGGCGGACCACGTAGTCGGGCATGTGGTCGTTGACGTCGTTGGCCAGCTCCACGAACCGGAAGGGCTGGCCGGTGATGCGCCGCACCCGCCAGGACAGGTAGCTCGGGTCGATGGGCAGGCAGTGGCCGCCCACGCCCGGACCGGGGGTGAAGCGCAGGAAGCCGAACGGCTTGGTCGAGGCCGCGTCGATGGCCTCCCAGACGTCGATCCCGAGGTCCCCGGCGAACATGGCCAGCTCGTTGACCAGGGCGATGTTCACGTGCCGGAAGGTGTTCTCCAGCAGCTTGGTGAGCTCGGCCTCCTTGCAGCCCGACACCGCCACCGTGCGCTCGACGATCTTGTCGTAGAAGCCCTGCACCGCCGCCAGTGACCCCTGGTCGATCCCGGAGACGACCTTGGGGGTGTTGGCCAGGTTCCAGTCCGGGTTGCCGGGGTCGATCCGCTCCGGGCTGTACCCGAGGAAGAAGTCCTGCCCGGCGACCAGGCCCGACCCCTCCTCCAGCAGGGGCGCCACCATCTCCTCGGTGGTGCCCGGGTAGGTCGTCGACTCCAGGATGACCGTGGCGCCGGGCCGCAGGTAGCGGGCCAGGGTGACGGCCGCCGACTCGATGAAGGACAGGTCGGGCGCACCCTCGTGGAGAGGGGTGGGCACGGTGACGACGGCCACGTCGAAGTCGGTGCAGGCCGACGCGTCCACGGTCGGCCGGTAGCGCTTGGTGGCCAGGGCCCGGGCCAGCTCGGCGGACGGGACGTCCTCCACGTACGTTTCGGCGGCGAGGAGCCGCTTGACCCGCCCCTCGTCGACCTCGTAGCCGACCACGTCGTACCCGGCGTCGACCGCCCGCATGGCCAGTGGGAGCCCCACGTAGCCCTGCCCGACCACGACGACCCTCGACAGCTCCCGCCAATCCATGGACGGCGAGTCTCGCGCGCCGGAGGGCGGCCCGTTATCATCCGGTTCCTGATGGCAGTCACCGAGGGTGAAGACCCGCCGGTCGCCCAGGCCCCCGCAGACCAGGTCTCGGCCGACCAGCCGGCCCCCGAGATGTCGCAGCCGGATCTCGACTGCGTCATCACCACGGTCGTCGCCGGGAACGAGGGCGGGCCGGCCGAGGTGCCGCCCGCCCCCCTCCCGCCGGTCGAGGCGGGCGGCACCGTGGCGGACGTCCCCGAAGAGCTGCTGTGGGTGGTGGGCGAGGTGAAGAGCACCCGCAGCGCCACGATCGGCCACGCCGAGCAGCTGGCGGGGATCGAGGGCCGGCTCGCCGCCCTGGAGGCGGTCCCGGCCAGCATCGACGCCATGGGCCGGGGCTGGCGCCAGGAGCTCGAACGGTGCGCCGGGGTGCTGTTCGGCCACGACCGGGCCCTGACCGACCTGCGCGACCGGGTCGACGCCCTGGACAGCGGGGCCGGGGCGGTGGACACCGAGCAGGTGGTCGCCCGCGTCCTGGGCCGGCTGGACGGGTTCGACCAGCGCCTGGCGGCCATGGAGGCCCGGGTCGAGCCGCTGGAGCCCGTCCCCACCATCGTCCAGGCCCTGCGCCGGGCCGTGCGGGCCAGCGACGACCTGCTGGCCGGCGAGGTGAGCGCCCGCGAGCGGCAGGTGGCGGCGCTGGCCGGCGAGGTGGCGGCCGAGGCCCAGTCGCGTGACGAGGCCCTCCGCCGGGGCCTGGCCCAGGATCTCGACCGGGTGGCGGTGACGGCCGGCGCCCAGGCCCAGGTCATCGAGGAGCTCCGCGCCCGGCTGGCCGCGGCCGAGGGCCGGCTGGCCCCGCTCGACGCCGTGCCGGGCGACATCGAGGCGCTCAGCCGCATCCTGCGCCGGGAGCTGGACGCCATCACCTCGGACAACCAGGCCCGCGACCAGATGCTGCGCCGGGCCCTGCAGAACGAGATCGACCAGCTGCGGGCCGCCTCCGAGGCCCGCGAGCAGGCCGCGGCCGAGCTGCAGGCCCGCCTGGAGGGGGTCGAGGGGCGGCTGCAGGAGGCGTTCGACGCCCAGGAGGCGGTCTCCGGCGCGGTCGGGCTCCGCCTCGACGCCCTGGAGGGCCGGGCCAACGCCGCCGAGGGGTTCGCGGCCGACGCCGAGAAGCTGCGGGAGGTCGTCCGGGCCGAGCTCGACCGGCTGCAGGCGGATGTCCGGGCCCACGACCAGGTCATGGGGGAGATCACCCGCCAGTTCGCCGCCCTCGACGGTCGCCTGGCCCGGCTCGACCCCGTCGCCGGCGAGCTGCAGTCGCTGCGCACCGCCCTGCGCCAGGAATCCGAGCGCAGCGTGACCCAGCTCCGCCTGGTCGAGGAGCGGGTCAGCCAGCTGGCCTGGGTCCCGGCCGAGTTCCAGGAGGCCCGCAAGCGCATCCTGGCCCTGACCTCGAGCGTGCAGGCCGGCCAGGATGCCATCCGCTCCCTGGAGGCCGCCCTGGCCGGCACGGACGACCGGGTCAAGGCCCTCGGCACCCGGCTGAACGTGGCCTCGTTCGGCAGCGCCCCTCCCGGAACCTCGGCCTGACGGTCACTAGACTCACCCGATCGACATCCTCTTCCTCTGCACCGGCAACATCTGCCGGTCGCCCATGGCCGAAGTCCTGCTCCGCCAGCGCCTCGACACCCTGGGCGTCGACGCCTCGGTCGCCTCCGCCGGCCGGCTGCAGGACGGCCTGCCCGCCGCCGAGCACGGCGTGGACGTCCTGCGGGGCCGGGGCCTGGACATGAGCACCCACCGCAGCCGGGCGGCGACGCGGCAGATCCTGACCTCCGCCGACCTCATCCTGGGCATGGCCCGCGAGCACGTCCGGGAGGCGGTCGTGGCCGAGCCCGCGGTGTGGCCCCGCACGTTCACGCTGCGCGAGCTGGTCCGTCGCGGCGAGGTCGCCGGGCCCCGCCGGGCCGAGGAGTCCATGCAGGACTGGCTGGCCCGGGTGGGCCAGGGCCGGCGGGTGGCCGACCTGGCCGGGTCGTCGCCCGACGACGACATCGCCGACCCCATCGGCATGCCCCGCTCGGCCTACGAGCGCCTCGCCGTCGAGCTCGACGGCCTCCTCGACCGCCTGGTGGCCGTCGCCTTCGCCGGAGCCCTGACCCCCCGGTGAACGAGTTCGAAGATACGGAGTTATTCGGGATCATCGGCCGGGAGCTGGAGCGGCAGAACACGACGATCCAGCTCATCGCGTCGGAGAACTTCACCTCGCCGGCGGTGATGGCGGCGCAGGGGTCGGTGCTGACGAACAAGTACTCGGAGGGCTACCCGGGCAAGCGGTACTACGGCGGCAACGCCGTGGTCGACGAGGCCGAGGAGCTGGCCCGGGAGCGGGTCAAGGCCTTGTTCGGGGCCGAGCACGCCAACGTCCAGCCCCACTCGGGCGCCAACGCCAACCTGGCCACCTACCTGGCCGTGCTGGAGCCGGGCGACACCGTCCTCGGCATGCGCCTCGACCAGGGCGGCCACCTGACCCACGGGTCGCCGGTCAACATCAGCGGGAAGTTCTACCGGTTCGTGTCCTACGGCGTGACCGAGAGCGACGAGCGGCTCGACTACGACCAGATCCGCGACCTGGCCAAGGCCGAGCACCCGAAGGCCATCGTCGCCGGGGCGACGGCCTACCCCCGCGTCATCGATCCCCAGCCCCTGCGGGACATCTGCGACGAGGTGGGCGCCCTGCTCATCTTCGACGCCGCCCACATCGCCGGGCTGATCGCCGGGGGCGCCCACCCCAACCCCGTGCCCCTGGCCGACGTGGTCACCTTCACCACCCACAAGACCCTGCGTGGCCCCCGGGCCGGCTGCATCCTGTCCAAGGAGGAGCACGCCAAGGCCATCGACAAGGCGGTGTTCCCCGGCCTGCAGGGCGGGCCGCTGATGCACGAGATCGCGGCCAAGGCGGTGGCCTTCCGGGAGGCGTCGCAGCCGTCGTTCCGGGACTACGCCGCCGCGGTGGTGCGCAACGCCCAGGCCCTGGCCAAGGCCCTGGCCGGGGAGGGCTTCCGCCTCGTCTCGGGCGGGACCGACAACCACCTCATGCTGGTCGACCTGCGGCCGTTCGACATGGAACTGACCGGCAAGGTGGCCCAGGACGTGCTCGATCGGGCCGGGATCACCCTGAACAAGAACACCATCCCGGGCGACCCCCGGTCGCCGTTCGTGACCAGCGGCCTGCGCATCGGCACGCCGGCGGTCACCACGGCGGGGATGCGGGAGGCGGAGATGGGCGAGATCGCCTCGCTCATCGGCCGGGCCCTGCGGGCCCGCGACGACGACGCCGCCCTGGCCGACGTCCGGGACGCGGCCAACAACCTCTGCTCGAAGTTCCGGCCCTACCCGGGCTGAGCGCGTGCTCGGCTACGGGGTCGTCTTCGGGGTCGCCGCCGTCGTCACCTTCGTCCTGACCCCGGCGGTGTGGCGGATGTCGCAGCGGTGGGGGGCGGTGGTCAAGCCCGACGAGCGGCGCATCCACGAGCGCCCGACCCCCACCCTCGGCGGGGTGGCCATGCTGATCGCCCTGCTGGTGGCCCTGGCCGTGGCCCGGTTCATCCCCGGCTTCGGCCCGGTGTTCGAGTCGTCCGAGCCCTTCGGCCTGGCCGTGGCCGCCATCGTCATCCTGGCCGTCGGGATGCTCGACGACCTGCGCGAGGTCTCCGCTCCGGCCAAGGTGGCCGGCCAGGTCCTGGCTGCGTCCATCCTTGGCCTGGCCGGGGTGGTGATGTTCTACTTCCGGGTCCCGTTCGCCGACTTCTACGTCCTGTCGCCCGACCTGGGGTTCCTGATCACCGTGCTGTGGGTCGTCGGCATGGCCAACGCGGTGAACCTGATCGACGGCCTCGACGGGCTGGCCGCCGGGGTCATCGCCATCGCCGCCGGGGCCTTCTTCGTCTACTCGTACCGGCTGGCCGACGTCGGCCTGCTGTCGCCCGACAACATGGCCCCGCTCGTGGTCGCCATCACCTGCGGGATCTGCGTCGGCTTCCTGCCCCACAACTTCCATCCGGCCAAGGTGTTCATGGGCGACAGCGGGTCGCTGCTGCTCGGCCTGCTCATGGCCGCCACCACCATCTCGGTCGGGGGGCGGACGGCGGACCAGTTCAGCGGCCAGACCTACTTCTTCTTCGCCCCCCTGGTCATCCCGTTCGTGATCCTCGGCGTGCCCTTCGTCGACACCGCCCTGGCCATCGTCCGCCGGGCTCGCCGTCGGTCGTCGCTTTCACAAGCGGACAAGGAGCACCTGCACCACCGGCTCATGCGCCAGGGCCACGGCCAGCGCCGCTCGGTCATCATCCTGTGGTCGTGGACGGCGATCCTGTCCGGGGTCGTCCTGCTGCCCACCTTCACCAACCAGGGCAACGCCGTCGTCCCGTTCGCGGTGGCGGGCTTGGCCGTGCTTCTGTACACCTTGTTGCATCCGGGCGTACGCCAGACGGCCAACCAGCTGGTCGAGGAGGACGACTCGGCGGTGTGGCCCAAGCCGAGCGCCGTTCCCGCCCCCGAACCGGGGGGATCCAGCTTGCAGCAACAGGAAGGTTTCCCGTAGATTGCGCGCTGATTCACAAGCCTGACGCCTGCCGCGTCCTGCTAGAGCGACCGAGTACGCCCGATCGAAGGGAAGTGGTGAACCTCCGCGAGAAGCTAGTCGGCCTCACGATCAGTGGGACCGCGGCCCCGGCCTTTCGGCCGACGGAGCAGGGGGAGCTGTACCGGGGGTACGAGAGGGGGTTCTCTCGCGGCTTCGAGGTGGCCCTGACCCCGGCCATCCTGGGCGCCATCGGGTACGGCCTGGACCGCTGGATCGGCATCGTCCCCGTCCTCACCATCCTGTTCGTCCTGGTCGGTGTGGTCGGCGTCTTCGCCCGCATGTGGTACTCGTACGACGCCAACATGCGCGAGCAAGAGGCGCGGGCGCCGTGGGCGGCCGCAACGGCGCCCAACACGGCGACCAACATGGCGACCAACACGGCGACCAACAAGGTCGAGGCCGCGCCGTGAACACCCTCCAGGCCGAGACCCCTGCGGTAGAGCGGGAGGTCGTGGTCGACATGGTCCGCCGGGCCGCCCCCGCCCTGCCCGTGCTGGTCCTGGTCGCCGGCCTGCTCCGGGGGATGGACGGGGCCTGGTCCGCCGCCTTCGCCGTCGCCCTCGTCGTGCTCAACTTCCTCCTCGCCGCCGCCCTGATCGGCTGGGCCGCCCGCATCTCGCCCGTGGCCATGGCCGCCACCGCCATGGGCAGCTTCGCCGGCCGCCTCCTGCTCGTGACCGTCGCCTTCCTCCTGGTCAAGGACCAGGCCTGGGTCGACGTGGTGGCCTTCGGCTTCACCCTGATCGTCACTCATCTCGGCCTGCTGATCTGGGAGACCCGTCACGTCTCCGCCTCGCTGGCCTTCCCGGGCGTCAAGCCCGTGCGAGCGAGGGGATAGCGATGTTCGCGCTGACGTTCCCGCCCATCGGCGAGCTGGTCGAGTGGAAGGGGATCCTGTTTAAGGGCACCCCCTTCGAGGTCAACAAGGTCGTCCTGCTCATGTGGGCGGCTGTGCTGATCGTCTTCCTGCTGTTCTGGGCCGGTGGGCGGCGGGCGGCGTCGGGCAACCTCGTGCCGGCCGGGGCCCAGAACGTGGTCGAGTCGGGGATCGAGTTCGTCCGCAACGACATCATCCTGCAGACCATGGGCCCCGAGGGGCTGAGCTGGACGCCCTTCCTCACCACGCTCTTCTTCTTCGTCTTCGTCACCAACATCTTCGAAGTCATCCCGTTCATCCAGTTCCCGGTGAACGCCCGCATGGCCCTGCCCGCCTTCATGGCCCTGATGGTGTGGGTCATCTTCAACTACGTCGGGATGAGGTCCCAGGGGGTCGGCGGCTACTTCAAGTCGATGCTGTTCCCGCCCGGCGTGCCCAAGGCCCTGCTGCCGCTGGTCGCCCTGATCGAGTTCATCTCCACCGTGTTCGTGCGGCCGTTCTCGCTGGCCGTCCGGCTCTTCGCCAACATGCTCGCCGGCCACCTGCTGCTGGTGACCTTCGCTGTGCTCTCCGCCGCCCTGTTCACCAAGACGGCCTTGGCCATCATCCTTCCGCTCCCCTTCGCGATGCTGGTGCTGCTGACCGGTTTCGAGATCCTGGTGGCGGTCCTGCAGGCCTTCATCTTCACCATCCTGACCGCCGTGTACATCGGCGGCGCCATGCACGCCGAACACTGATCGGCTTTTTTCCAGATCGCTTCTTAGGGGGAGGAATTCGTTGCTCGACTTGGTCGCACAAGCCGCGAACGGGGTCAGCGGTGCTGATCTCATCAAGGCCATGGGGAACGTCGGCGCCGGTATCGGCTACGGCGCCGCCGCCATCGGCCCCGGCATCGGCATCGGCATCGTGGTGGGCAACGCCATCACCGCCATGGCCCGCCAGCCCGAGTCCGCCGGCATGGTCCGAACCACCATGTTCCTGGGCATCGCCTTCACCGAGGCCCTGGCCCTGATCGGGTTCGTCGTCTTCATCCTGCTCAAGTTCACCTAAGGGGGCATCGTGCTACTGGCCATCCTGGCCCAGGCCGCCGAGGAGGGGACGAAGGCCAAGAACCCCATCCTCCCCGCCACCAACGAGATCATTTGGGCCGCGCTGTCCTTCGCCATCCTCTTCGTCCTCATCGCCAAGGTCGGCTTCCCGGCCATCAAGAAGGGCATGGACGCCCGGGCCGACAAGATCCGCAGCAGCCTGGACGAAGCCGAGCGGGCCAAGGACGAGGCCTCCGGGATCCTGGAGCAGTACCAGCGCCAGCTGGCCGACGCCAAGGGCGAGTCGTCCCGCATCATCGAGGAGGCCCGCCAGGCCGCCGACAAGCTGCGCCAGGATCTGAAGAAGCAGGCCGAGGCCGAGGTGGCCGAGATCAAGCAGCGGGCCCAGGAGGACATCGCCGCCCAGGTCGAGCGGGCCATGGGCGACCTGCGGGCCCGGGTGGCGGACATGACCATCGAGCTCACCGAAAAGGTCGTCCAGCGCAACCTGGACCGCGAGACCAACCTGGCCCTCATCGAGCGCTTCATCGACGAAGCGGGGAACGCCGCCTAGATGGCTGAAGACCGGGTAGACGGCTACGCCACCGCCCTGTTCGAGGTGGCCCGGGCCGAGGGGGTGCTGCCCAAGGTGGAGGAGGAGCTGTTCAACCTCTCCCACCTGCTCAGCGGCAACGACGAGCTGCGCACCACGCTGGCCGACCCCGCCATCCCCGGCGACCGCAAGCAGGCCATCATCGACGAGCTCATCGGCAAGCGGTCCCAGCCCGTCACCGCCCTGTTGGTGTCCTTCGTGGTGTCCGCCGGGCGGGCCCGCGAGCTGCCGGCCATCATCTCCAACCTGGTCGAGCGGGCCGCCGCCAGCCGCCGCCACGCGGTGGCCGAGGTGCGCTCGGCCGTCCCCCTCGACGACGACCAGCGCCGCCGCCTGGCCAAGGCCCTCTCCACCAACTTAGGGAAGGAAGTCGAGGTCAAGGTGTTCGTCGACCCCTCAGTCCTCGGCGGCCTGTCGGCGCGCGTGGGCGACGTGGTCATCGACGGCACCGTCCGTCACCGCCTCGACCAGCTGAAGGAAACGATCCGATGAGCACTTCCACATCTGACACCGCCGGCGCATTCAACTTCGACCCGGACGAGATCACCAACGTCCTGCGCCGCCACCTGGCCGGGTTCGAGCCCAGCCTGGAGCGCCAGCAGGTCGGCAGGATCATCGAGGTCGGCGACGGCATCGCCCGCATCTCCGGCCTGCCCAACACTTCCGTGAACGAGCTGTTGGAGTTCGAGGGCGGCACCCTCGGCCTGGCCCTGAACCTGGACGAGGAGTCCATCGGCGCCGTCGTCCTGGGCGAGATGGGCCACATCGAGGAGGGCCAGGCGGTCAGCGCTACGGGCCGCATCCTCTCGGTCCCGGTCGGCGACGGCCTGCTCGGGCGGGTCGTCGACCCCCTCGGCCAGCCCCTCGACGGCAAGGGCGCGGTCAACACCACCGAGACCCGCCGGCTCGAGGTCCAGGCCCCCGGCGTCATCGACCGCCAGCCGGTGAAGGAGCCCCTGCAGACGGGGATCAAGTCGATCGACTCCATGACCCCCGTCGGCCGGGGCCAGCGCGAGCTGATCATCGGCGACCGCAAGACGGGCAAGACCGCCGTCGCCGTCGACACGATCATCAACCAGAAGGGCCAGGGGGTGAAGTGCATCTACGTCGCGGTGGGGCAGAAGAACTCCACCGTGGCCGAGGTGGTCGCCGCCCTGGAGGAGTACGGGGCCATGGAGTACACCGTGGTGGTCAACGCCCCGTCGGGCGAGCCCGCCCCCTTCAAGTACCTCGCCCCCTACGCCGGCGCGGCCATGGGCCAGCACTGGATGGAGAACGGCGACGCCGCCCTCATCGTCTACGACGACCTGTCCAAGCAGGCCGAGGCCTACCGCCAGCTGTCGCTCCTGCTCCGCCGCCCACCGGGCCGCGAGGCCTACCCGGGCGACGTCTTCTACCTCCACAGCCGGCTGCTGGAGCGGGCGGCCAAGCTCTCCGACGAGCGGGGGGCCGGCTCGCTGACCGCCCTGCCCATCATCGAGACCAAAGAGGGCGATGTCTCGGCCTACATCCCCACCAACGTGATCTCCATCACCGACGGCCAGATCTACCTGCAGACCGACCTGTTCCGCTCGGGCGTGCGGCCCGCGGTCGACGTGGGCATCTCCGTTTCCCGGGTGGGGGGCAACGCCCAGATCAAGGCCATGAAGTCGGTGGCCGGCACGCTCAAGCTCGACCTGGCCCAGTTCCGCGAGCTGGAGGCCTTCGCCAGCTTCGGGTCCGAGCTGGACAAGCTTTCCCAGGCCCAGCTGGACCGGGGCTACAAGCTCACCGAGCTGCTCAAGCAGGGGCTGCACTCGCCGCTGAAGGTCGAGGAGCAGGTCGTGTCGATCTACGCCGGGACCAAGGGCTACCTGGACGACATTCCCACGGCCGACGTCGGTCGTTTCGAACGGGAGCTGCTGGAGGAGTTCCGCAGCCGCTACTCGGACCTGATGAGCGAGATACGCGACTCGGGCAAGCTGCCGGACGACGACAAGATGAAGTCGGCCATGGAGGGCTTCAAGGAGCGGTTCCAGCCCACGGACAGCGGCGCGGACGAGAAGAAGCCGGACGGCAAGAAGCCCGACGAGAAGAAGTCCGGCGACGACAAGAAGTCCGGTGACGACAAGTCCCGGGACAAGACCGTGGAGATGGACGCCAAGGACGACGCCAAGGACAAGGACAAGTAGCCCGTGGCCAGTGGGCAGGAGCGCACCCTCCGCCGCCGCATCAAGAGCGTCCAGTCCACCAAGAAGATCACCCGGGCCATGGAGCTGATCGCGGCCAGCCGCATCGTCAAGGCCCAGCAGCGGGTGGCCGCCGCCCGGCCCTATTCCGAGCAGATCACCGCGGTGATGGCCAACCTGGCCGCCGGCGGCGCCGGCCTGGACCACCCGCTCCTGCAGGAGCGCGACCCGGTCCGCAAGGTCGGCTTCATCGTCATCAGCGCCGACCGCGGCCTGGCCGGGGCCTACAACTCCACCGTCATCCGCAGCGGTGAGCGGGCCCTGCTGGCCCACCAGCGCGAGGGGCGGGACTACGAGCTGACCCTGGCCGGCCGCAAGGCCGAGGGCTACTTCCGCTACCGCGGCTACCGGGTGGGCGACGCCTTCTCCGGCTTCAGCGAGCAGCCGTCGTACGAGGACGCCCGCCAGGTGGCCCAGGCCGCCATGGACCGCTACCAGCGGGGCTCGGGCGACGAGGGCGGCGTGGACCAGGTCGAGCTGGTCTACACCCGGTTCTTCTCCATCGGCACCCAGCGGGTGGTCAACGTCCGCCTGCTGCCCCTCGAGAAGGAGGCCATCGAGGACGCCGCCGCCGCCGGCGACGGCCCCCAGGCCGCCTACGAGTTCGAGCCCGAGCCCGGCCAGATCCTCGAGCGCCTGCTGCCCCGCTACGTCGAGGGCCGGGTGTTCGCGGCCATGCTCGACGCCGCCGCCAGCGAGCAGGCTGCCCGGCAGCGGGCCATGAAGGCGGCCACCGACAATGCCGAGGAGCTGATCACCAAGCTGTCGATCACGGCCAACAAGGTGCGCCAGGCGGGCATCACCACCGAGATCATGGAGATCGTGGGCGGCGCCGAGGCCCTGCGCCAGGCCAAGGGCGGCGGCGGCCCCGACTACCTCGTCGACACCGTTATCAACCGGGACGTCCTCCCCGACCAGATCGACCCCTCTCGTATAGGAGCACGGCAATGAGCGAGCCGCAGGCGAGCGACCAGACAAGCACAGGGCCCCGGTCGGCGGGGCAGCCGCCGAAGGCGGCGACCCGATGAGCGACACCAGCACCAGCAACGGGAAGAAGGACGGGCGGATCGTCGCCATCGCCGGGCCCGTCGTCGACATCGAGTTCCCGCCCAACTCCTTGCCCGAGATCAACGACGCCGTCACCATGACGGTCGAGCTCGAGGGCAAGGACCTGGTCATCACCGCCGAGGTGGCCCAGCACATCGGCGAGAGCCGGGTCCGGGCCATCTGCATGAAGCCCACCGACGGCCTCCGCCGGGGCGCCCCGGTCCACAACACCGGCCGGGGGATCACCGTGCCGGTGGGCAACGGCGTGCTCGGTCACGTATGGAACGTCATCGGCGAGCCCCTCGACGTGAGCGCCGAGAAGATCGGCGAGCTACCCGACCGCTGGGACATCCACCGTTCCGCCCCCCTCTTCGCCGACCTCGAACCCCGGTCCGAGATGTTCGAGACGGGGATCAAGGTCATCGACCTGTTGGCCCCCTACGTGCGGGGCGGCAAGATCGGCCTGTTCGGCGGGGCCGGCGTGGGCAAGACCGTCGTCATCCTGGAGCTGATCAACCGGGTGGCCACCCAGCACGGCGGCGTGTCGGTGTTCGCCGGCGTGGGCGAGCGCACCCGGGAGGGCAACGACCTCTGGCTGGAGATGCAGGAGTCGGGCGTCATGGACAAGGCCGCCCTGGTGTTCGGCCAGATGGACGAGCCGCCGGGCGTGCGCCTGCGGGTCGCCCTGTCGGCCCTGACCATGGCCGAGTACTTCCGGGACGAGCAGAACCAGGACGTGCTGCTCTTCGTCGACAACATCTTCCGCTTCGTCCAGGCCGGCTCCGAGGTGTCCACCCTGCTCGGCCGCATGCCGTCGGCCGTGGGCTACCAGCCGACCCTGGCCGACGAGATGGGCGAGCTGCAGGAGCGCATCACCTCGACCAAGGGGCGGTCGATCACCTCGGTGCAGGCGGTGTACGTCCCGGCCGACGACTACACCGACCCCGCCCCGTTCACCACCTTCACCCACCTGGACGCCACCACCGAGCTGTCCCGTGACATCGCCAGCCGCGGCATCTACCCGGCCGTGGACCCCCTGGCCTCCACCTCCCGCATCCTCGCCCCCGAGGTGGTGGGGGAGAAGCACTACCGGGTGGCCCGGCGTACCCAGGAGGTGCTGCAGCGGTACAAGGAGCTGCAGGACATCATCGCCATCCTCGGCGTGGACGAGCTCTCCGAGGAGGACAAGCTCGTCGTCCAGCGGGCCCGCAAGGTGGAGAAGTTCCTGTCCCAGCCCTTCTTCGTGGGCGAGCAGTTCACCGGCGTCAAGGGCGTCAACGTGACCATCGACGAGACCATCGAGTCGTTCGAGCAGCTGACCAACGGCGATCTGGACGACCTGCCCGAGCAGGCCTTCTTCAACGTCGGCGGGGTCGAGTCGGTCCGCGAGAAGGCCAAGTCGCTGTCGAAGGAAGAGGCCGGGGTCTAGGTGGCCCTCCAGGTCGAGCTGGTCTCGCCCGAGCGCATCCTCTACTCGGGCGAGGCCGACATGGTGGTGTGCCGGACGGTCGGGGGCGGCGAGGTCGCCTTCCTCACCGGCCACGCCCCCTTCCTCGGCGCCCTGGAGACGGGCGTGGTCCGGGTCAAGACCGGCTCGGGGTCCGAGGAGGTGGCCGCCGTCCACGGCGGGTTTGTCGAGGTCCGCGACAACCGGGTCATTATCCTCTCCGACGTGGCCGAGCTGGCCGCCGACATCGACACCTCCCGTGCCCAGCGGGCCAAGGACGCCGCCACCGGCGACGACCCCGAGGCCGTCGCCGCCCGCGCCCGCGCCGACGCCCGCCTGAACGCCGCCAACCGCGCTTCCTGAGCCGCTTTCTGTGAGTTGAGCTACCGCAGCGGTAGCTCAACTCACAGAAAGCTTCGATGTCGTATCCCCGTGGTTGAATCGGAGACCATGAAAGAGGTCGACGTCGCGCTGAATCGGCTCGCTGCTGTTCAGCACGCCCTCGTGCACCGCACACAGGCCGTAGGACTGGGGATGACACCTCGGCAGATCCAGAGCCGTATGGCTGCAGGCCTGCTCGTGCCCGTGCACCAGGGGGTGTACCGGGTCGCGGCTGGGCCTACGTCGCCGGAGCAGGCCATCCTCGCCGCCACTTTGGCCGGCGGGCAGCGGGCGGTGGCTTCACACCGAGCTGCCGCATGGCTGTGGCGGCTTCGCGGCGTCACGGACCCTTTCGTCGAGATCACCGTCCCGGCCGGGCAACCTTCACTCGTCGGTGTTGCCGTGCATCGCACTGACACGCTTGTGTCGGAGGACGTGAGCCGAACGCGGCGCATCCCTGTGACCACGCCGGCGCGGACGTTGCTGGACTTGGGGGCGGTGGCGGCGGTGGCGGTGGTCGAGTCGGCCATGGAGGACGCGCTGATCCGGCGGCTGGTGACCTTTGAGCTGTTGACACGGACGATCGAGCGCTTGGGCGGGCCCGGCCGGAGCGGGGCGGGGGTGCTGCGGGCCCTGGTCGAAGAGCGGGATCCGGCGACCGCGCCGACCCAGAGCATGCTGGAGGATCTGCTCTTCGGGGTGCTGCGGCGCGGCGGGTTGCCGGCGCCCGTGCGCCAGTACGAGGTCGGCGGTGTGCTCCTCGACGGCGCGTACCCGGAGGTCAGGCTCGGCCTGGAGGCGGACAGCCGGGTCTGGCACGGGGGCCGGCTCGACGTGCAGCGCAACAGCGAGAAGGCCAACATCCTGCTCGCCCACGGGTGGAGGGTCCTCCACTTCACCTGGTTCGACCTGACCCGGCGGGCGCCATACGTGGTGGGGACCGTGGGCGGGCAGCTGGAGCTGGCGTGGCCCGCGTGAGGCTCGGGGTGGCGCTGCTCCTGCCGCCGGTGACCGCCGCCGACGTGGACGGCCTGCGCCGGGCCCTGGGCGACGGCGCCCTCGGTCGAATCCCCGCCCATGTCACGCTCGTCCCACCGGTCAACGTGCGGGAGGACCGGCTGGGGGAGGCGCTGGCCGTGCTGCGCCGGGCGGCCGCCGCCACCCGCCCCTTCACCGTGGCCCTGGGCCCGCCCGCCACGTTCCTGCCGGACAACCCGACGATCCACCTGGCCGTGGCCGAGGAAGGGCCCGTGCGGGCCGTGCGCGACCGGGTCTTCGTCGACCCCCTCGCCCGGGCGCTGACCTGGCCGTTCGTGCCCCACGTCACCCTGGCCGACGAGGCCGCGCCCGAGCGGATCGCCGCCGCCCTGGTCGCGCTGGCCGACTACCGGGTGGAGGTCACCTTCGACAGGGCCCATCTGCTCCGGGAGGGGCCGGGGCGGGTCTGGGCGCCCATCGCCGATGCACCGTTTGCCCCGGCCGCGGTCATCGGCCGGGGTGGGCTCCCCTTGGAGCTCACGGTGAGCGACGATGTCGACCCCGAGGCCCGGGCGATCACCAGGGCGGGCCCGTTGACCGTCACCGCCCGGAGCGACGGCAGGGTGGCCGGGTGGGCCACCGGCTGGTGCGCGGGCGGGAGAGCCCACGTCGCCGCCCTGGTGGTGAGCGAGGGTCAGGCCGCCCTGGACGTGGAGGGCCACCTTCTGGCCGCTTTCGCGTCCGAGGCTGCCCGCCGGGGGTGCGACCTGGAGTAGGTTGGAATACGGCGAACGGCGCCGCGATCCACCGTGTCGACAAGACCCCTCCGCACCCTCTTCATCGGCGCCACGGCGGTAGCCGTCATGCTCGTCGGCGGTCCGATCGCCGACGCCGAGGCGCCTGGGACCACGCCGGTCACCCTGGGCGGCGGCGCCACCCCGGCGACCACCGTGACCACGGTCGCCGCCCCCACGACGACGGCGACGACGGCGACGACCGTGGCCACCACGACCATCCCGCCGGCCAACCAGACCAAGATCCTGCCCGCCCCGACGCCGTCCACCGCGCCCGGCTTGGCCACGACGAGCCCGGGCGGCCCGACCACCAGCTCCGGGCCGACGACGACGGCGGCCACCGTCCCCCCGCAGAGCCTCAGCGCCGGCCAGGTCGACGAGGTGCTGCGCAACCAGCAGAAGTCGGGGGCCAACAGCACGGCGGCCCTGCTGGAAGCGCTGAAGCCCCTCCAGAACCTGGGCATGAGCGCGCAGGAGGCCCTCGCCGTGGGCATGGGCCAGTTCCCGGTGCAGGGCCTGGCCAACTGGACCGACGATTTCGGCGACCCCCGCGACGGGCCGCCTCCCCACTCCCACCAGGGCGACGACCTGTTCACCCAGTTCGACACCCCGGTCCGCGCCCCGGCCGACGGCACCGTGCGGTTCGAGACCGGCGGCCTCGGCGGGCTGGCCGCCTACGTCACCACCGCCGACGGGACCTACTACTACATGGCCCACCTGAACAGCTACGCCAACCTGCCCAACGGGGCGGCGGTCAAGCAGGGTCAGATCGTCGGGCTGGCCGGGGACAGCGGCAACGCCAAGGGCGGTCCCCCCCACGTCCACTTCGAAGTCCATCCCGGGGGCGGCGCCGCGGTCAACCCGAAGCCGATCGTCGACGGCTGGGTGGCGGCCGCCCTGGCCCGGGTCCCTGCGCTGATCGCCTCCCTGCAGGCCCCGCCCCCGGACAACGGCGACGCGGCCAACGACGGCATCGTCCCCCAGATCCTGATCGACACCGGCCTGACCCGCCGGTTCTCCCCGGCGGCCAGCCCGGAGCCCGCGGCCACGACCGCGACCACCCCGCAGACGGTCCCGCTCGCCCCGCCTGACGCCCCCCTCGCCGACTAGTCGATTAGTCGATTAGTCGATTAGTCGAAGGCGATCGAGGCGAACTGGGCGATCTTGGTCAGCGGGTGGCGGGCGCTGATGCTGCGCACCGTTCCGGACTTGGACCGCATGACCAGCGACTGGGTGGTGGCGCCCTTGCTGTCGTAGTGCACGCCCCGCAGCAGGTCGCCGTCCGTGACGCCGGTGGCGGCGAAGAAGCAGTTGTCGCCGGCGACCAAGTCGTCGGTGTGGATGACCTTGTCCAGGTCGTAGCCGGCGGCGAGGACGTTGGCCCGCTCGGTGTCGCTGCGGGGGGCCAGCTGGGCCTGGATCTCCCCGCCCATGCACTTGAGAGCGGCGGCGCTGATCACGCCCTCGGGGGTGCCGCCGATCCCGAACAGGATGTCGGCGCCGGATTCGGGCCAGCCGGTGGAGATGGCGCCGGCCACGTCGCCGTCCTGGATGAGCCGGATGCGGGCACCCGCCTCCCGGATCTCGGC
Organism: Acidimicrobiales bacterium; assembly: GCA_035494015.1. Lineage (GTDB taxonomy): Bacteria > Actinomycetota > Acidimicrobiia > Acidimicrobiales > AC-14 > CADCTB01. The sequence continues at coordinate 10,210 of DATJHJ010000009.1, read as the reverse complement.
GATGAGCTCCTTGTGGCGGGGGCGGTCGAGGACGACGGCGGTCACGTCACGGACCGACTTGCGCAGGGCCGAGGCCACCGCCTTGAGGTTCTCGGTCGGCGACAGGGTGATGTCGATGGAGCCGGCGGCCTCTGCGCCCACGGCCAGCTTGTTCATGTAGAAGGCCGGCCCGGGGTCGAACATCGTGCCCCGCGAGCTGACCGCGATCACGCACAGGGCATTGCCCCGACCCAGCGACGTGAGGGTGGTGCCCTCCAGCGGGTCGACGGCGATGTCGGTCTCCGGCGGGGTGCCGTCACCCACCCGCTCGCCGTTGAAGAGCATGGGCGCTTCGTCCTTCTCGCCCTCGCCGATGACGATGACGCCGTCCATGGACACCGACGCCAGGACCACGCGCATGGCCTCGGTGGCGGCGCCGTCGGCCGACTCCTTCTCGCCGCGACCCATCCAGCGCGCCGCGGCCAGGGCGGCCGCCTCGGTCACGCGGACGAGTTCCATGGCCAGGTTGCGGTCGGGGGGCTGGGGTTGGGCGCTCATGGCCGAACCCTATACCGGCAGGCCACAGGGGTTAGGGTTGGCTGTGGTCGGGGGCCGATGATCCTGTTCTGCCCCCGCTGCGGGAACGAGCTGGCCCAGCGGGTCAAGGGCGAGTGGTTCGAGTCGGCCACGCCGTGCGGGGCCTGCGGGCTGGTCCTGACCGAGCCCCCGCTGGTGCTGGCGCCCGACCCGGACGAGGAGGTCGAGTACGCGCTGGACGGCTGGGACGTCCCCGAGCGGGCGGCGGCCACGGCGGCCCTGGTCGAGGTGGACATCCCGTACCGGTGGGAGGAGGGCCTGGTGCTCGTGGTCCCCGCGGTGGCCGAGGACGAGGTCGACGTGCTGCTCGAGGAGCTCGAGGCGCCGGACGAGCTGGACGCCGCCGACGGCGAAGCCGGCGGGGCTGACGACGACGAGGTCGCCGACGGCGGCGAGGAAGCCCAGGCCGCCATGGCCGACCTGTTCGTCGTGGCCGACCGGCTGCAGCACGCGCCTGACGACCTCGACGTCGGTGCCAGCCTGCTGATGTTGGCCGCCATCGTGGGGGAGAGCCCGGCGCCGTACGGGATCGAGCGACCGGTGTGGCGGCGGATCCAGGCCCTCGCCGCGGCCACGGCCACCGCGTTCGACGACGGGAGCGACGAGGAGACGGTGGCGGTCGAGGCTCGGGCGCTGCGCGATTTCCTGCGCGACCTGGTGTAGGCGAAGTTCCGGGAACGGCAGCCCGTCTACCCTCCGTCCGATGCTGCTGGCCGAGCTCGAGATCCGCCACTCGCGCGCCGTGGCCCCCACGCGCCGGGTCGCCCTCGGGCCCCACTGGCTGCCCACCGAACCGGCCCCGGGTTACGGGGGGATCCTGCTCGGCGGCATCGTCGCCGCCCACCTCGTCGATGTCGACCCTGAGCTGCGGGAGGAGTTCCTGGTCCTGGTCGACGACCTGGAGGAGGGCCGGCGGATCGCCCAGCCCCGCCTCCGCCACCGCTTCCAGACCGACGTGGTGGGCCTCGACCGCAGCCGACACAAGCTCGTCGGCCCGGCGGCCGACAACCCCTTCGACGACGTCCACTTCGAGCTGGAAGGCGAGGGGCGGCCGATCCCGCAGATCCTCGGCGCGGCCTACGCCGCCGCCCGCCTCCACCCCGACGCCCAGCCCGGCGTGTTCGCCGCCATCCGCACCGCCGCCGTGTGGGGGGATGGCGCCGGCCCCCGCCTCGTCTCGGTGCTCACCGACCTGACGAGGATCCCCCCGACGTGGTGGCGGCGGTTCTCCACCGACGAGCGGTGGGCCCTGGAGATCCTCGGCTTCGGGCCCGACGAGACCCAACCGGGGCGGGAGGAGGTCCTGGCCCGCTTCCGGTCCCTGCTGCGGGAGTCCCATCCCGACCACGGGGCCGAGCACGAAGGGGCGGGCCAGCGCATCCTGGAGCTGACCGAGGCCCGCCGGATCCTCCTGCCATGACTGCGTTGTTGCTTACCCCCGGCGCCAGCGCCGACCGGAACAGCCCGGCCCTGGTGGCCATCGACCGGGCGTTGTCCGGCCAGGGCGTTGCCGTCGAGCGCATCGACCTGCCGTCGTCCCGGCCGGGCCCCAAGGTCTACGACACCATCCGGGACTCGTCGGCGGCCCTGGCCCAGCGGGCGGGTGCCGTCCCGGGCGACGTCGTGCTCGGCGGTCGCTCGTTCGGGGGCCGCATGTGCTCGATGGTGGTGGCCGACGGGTGGCCGGCCGCGGGCCTGGTCCTGGTCAGCTACCCGCTGCACCCCCCGGGGCGACCGGAGAACCGCCGCACGGAACACCTGCCGCGCCTGGGTGTCCCCTGCCTGTTCGTGTCGGGGACGCGGGACCCATTCGCCACACCGGCCGAGCTGGAGGAGGCGAGCGCCGCCATCCCCGGACCGGTCACGCACGCCTGGATCGAGGGCGGCGGCCACGGGCTGCGGGGCCAGGACCAGGCGGTGGCCGCGGTCGTCCGGGACTGGGTGCTGGGGCTCAGCGGTCCTCGGGGTTGAGGTCCTCCAGCTCCCGGCCCGCGGTCTCCGGGTAGGCGACGACGATCAGCACGGCGAGCAGCAGGGGCCCGGCGGCGACGACGGCCATGGCCGGGCCGATGCGCCCGATCCGGTCGCTCAGGAGCCCGGCGAGCACCAGGCCGGCGCCGCTGCCCACCAGCGACGAGACCGCCACCAAGCCGTTGGCCCGCCCGCGCAGCCCGGTGGGGAACAGCTCGGGCCCGTAGACACCGAGGGCGGGGATGGCGGCGGCGCTGACGACCGTCCCGACCGTGGCCAGCAGCCACATGGCCCAACCCCGGGCGAAGAAGAAGCCGACGGTGAAGACGCTGCCTACGGTGAGGGCGACGGCCGCCACCCACCGGCGACCCCGGACGTCGGCCACCCGCCCCCCGACCACGATCCCGATCGCCCCCGGCGTGCCCGCAGTCAGGGAGATCAGCCCGATGCGGCCCCCGCTGAACCCCCGCTCGGTGCGGAGGAACTGGTTGCTGAACTGCGAGTTGGGGGCGGCGAACAGGTTGGTCAGCAGCCCGGAGACGGCGAGGAGGAGGAGACGCCCGCCGTGCCCCGCCATCTCGACCTTCCCGTGGCGGGCGACGAAACGCCGGCTCTCGGGCAGCCGCCGGCGCACGGCGCCGACGATAGGGAGGGCCAGCAGGGGCAGGACGTACAGGAGCCGCCAGCCCCTCGACCCCAGGTCGGCCAGGCGCAGTGCGATCACGCACACCCCTGCCCCCAGCCCGCCGGCCATGGCCAGCAGGCTGACTGCGTAGGCCCGGGAGCCGGCCGGCATCTCCTCGGCGGCGACGATGGCGACCAGGATGAGGATGGCGGTGGCGAAGGCCCGGGCCAGGAGCTGGCTGGCGGTGAGCCAGGCCAGCGACGGCGCCAGGGCGCCGGTCACGGCCAGGATGCTCCCCGCAGTGGCCGAGAGCACGAGCATGGCCTTGCGGCCCCGCCGGTCGGCCTGGGTGACCACCAGCAGGGCGACGATGCCACCGATCCGCACCACGCTCCCGGCGACCCCCAGGGCGCCGTTGTCGGAGTGGAACTCGTCGCCGGCGAAGGTGACGGTCTGGGTGAAGAGGGTGTTCAGGTAGCCGAAGGCCACCGTGAGCAGGGCCAGGGTGCCGAGCACCGAGGCCGAGCGGGCGTCGAGCCGGGCGGGTGGGGCCCACCACGGCGCCTTGTGGTCGGGTGCGGGCGGGCGGGCCAGCGCCCGCTTGAACGGCCAGAGGAACAGCCAGCTGAAGTAGGGCACAGCCAGGCGGAAGTCGACCGTCTGGGTGACCTTGACCTGGCCGCGGCCGTCGCGGTCGCCCACCTCGACCGCGCGCAGGTAGGACGCCACTGGCCCGTCGGCGGCATCGAACCGGCCGTCGCCCAGGTCCCGTTCCAGCAGGAGATCCGTGCGGGGTTCGAGGAGGCGGGCCAGCCCGGCGTCGTCGGTGGTGGAGCGCACGACGAGCCGGGCCACTGCCCGGGGAACCTACTCGCGGGAAGGAGTTGGGCCCGGCCGGGGTTGTACCCTGACGAGATGAGCATGCAGGAACAGCTGATGGAGGCCATCGAGGTCATTCGGCCCGCCCTCCAGGCCGACGGGGGGGACATGACCCTGGTCGCGGTCGACGAAGAGACCGGCCGGGTCGACATCGAGCTGGTCGGCGCCTGCGGCAGCTGCCCCGCCTCCACCATGACCCTGAAGGCCGGCATCGAACGCATCCTGAAGGACCGCGTCCCCGGCGTCACCGAGATCCGGGCCGTCGGCCAAGAGGACGACAGCCTGTTGGAGATCGGCCACTACCAGTAGATCGGGGACGATTCTGGGGAGGTCTTGCGAAGCAAGGCCTTCCGGGGGGCCGCTAGGCCGGCGGACTGTGTTGGGCCCAGGCCACCCGGCCCAATTCGGCGAAGGTCTTCAGGTCGGGGTGGGCGGGGACGACGCGGACGGTGAAGCCGTAGCGGCCGGCGCGCTCGCAGGTGAAGGATCCTTCGTACCGGTGTGTGCCGTCCTCGGCGGCGGCGAGGTCCATGGTCACGATCGACGTGTCGGCCAGCTCGTCGTTGGGGCCGACCGGGCCGTGGAGGAGCTGGACGTGGACGTCGTCGGGGCAGAGGGTTCCCAGGGCGACCTTGGCCGACACCGACCGGTCGCGTCCCAGGTCGACGGCCTGGCTGTCGCTGACGATGTCGCCCACCGAGACCGCGTCCCACCCGTCGACCACCCGCTTCTTCCACGCCGACAGCAGCCGGGCCCGGCCGTGGTGGTCCAGCGACATGACGTCGGCCCCGGCGGCGGCGGGCTCGTACATGTGATCGACGTAGTCCCGGACCATGCGGCTGGCCGAGACCTCGGGGCCGAGGGTCCGCAGCGAGTGGCGGACCCGCTGCAGCCAGCGCTGCGGGGGTCGACTGGGCGCCCGCTCGTAGAACAGAGGGACGATCTGGCGCTCCAGGAGGTCGAACAGGCTGGCCGCCTCGGCCTGGTCGCGCCGGCCGAGGTCGTCCCACCCCTCGGTGGAGGCGATGGCCCAGCCGTTCTCGCCGTCGAAGTACTCGTCCCACCACCCGTCGCGGATCGACAGGTTCAGGGCCCCGTTCAGGGCCGCTTTCTCGCCGCTGGTCCCGCACGCCTCCAGGGGCCGGCGGGGCGTGTTGAGCCAGACGTCGCAGCCCTGCAGCAGGCGGCGGGCCAGGGCCATGTCGTAGTCCTCGAGGAAGGCGACCCGGTGGCGGACGTCCTCCTGGCGGGAGAACTGGACTACCTGGCGGATGAGGTCCTTGCCCAGGTCGTCGGCCGGGTGGGCCTTGCCGGCGAAGAGGAGCTGCATCGGGCGGTTCTCGTCGAGGAGGAGCCGCTTGAGCCGGTCGGGCTGGGAGAGCAGGAGGGTGGCCCGCTTGTAGGGCGCGAAGCGCCGGGCGAAACCGACGGTGAGAACGCTGGCGTCGAAGGCCTCGTCGACCCAGGCCGTGTCCGGTTCGGACAGGCCACGCGACAGAGCCGACTCACGCAGGCGCCGGCGGACGAAGGCCACCAGGCGCTCGCGGGCCTGCTGGCGGGCCCGCCACAGCTCGTCGTCGCCGGCGTCCTCCATGCGCGACCAGCGGTCGGCCCCGGCCTCCTGCCATTCGGGCAGGACGTGGCGGTCGAACATGTCCCGCATCTCGGAGGACACCCAGGTGCGGGGGTGCACCCCGTTGGTCACCGACGTGATCGGCAGCTCCTCCACCGGCACACCCGGCCACACGGGGGCGAAGATCTGCCGGCTGACCACGCCGTGCAGCTTCGAGACGCCGTTGGACGAGGCGGCCAGCCGCAGGCCCATCACGGCCATGTTGAACGGGGCGTCGGAGGGCTCGCCGGGCAGCTGGCCGAGGCCCATCACCCGGTCGAAGTCGACCTCGCACTCGTCGGCCCACCCCTTGAAGTAGTGCTCCATGAGGCCGCGGGGGAAGCGGTCCATGCCCGCGGGGACGGGGGTATGGGTGGTGAACACGGTCCCGGCCCGGACCGCCTCGATGGCCTCGTCGAAAGTCAGCTTGTCGTCGATGATGGCCCGCCGCACCCGCTCCAAGCCCAGGAAACCGGCATGGCCCTCGTTGGTGTGGAACACCTGGGGCTCGTGCCCGAGCTGCTCCAGGGCCTTCACGCCGCCGACGCCCAGGAGGATCTCCTGGCGCAGCCGGTGCTCGCTGTCGCCGCCGTAGAGCCGGTCGGTGACGCTGCGGCAGTCGTCGTCGTTCTCCTCGACGTCGGTGTCCAGCATGTAGAGGGGCACCCGGCCGACCTGGGCCTTCCAGATGCGGGCCAGCAGCGGCTTGCCGGCCAGGTCGACCTCCACCCGCTCGCCCTCGATGGAGCTGAGGGCCATGACGTGGGGGTCGAGGTCGACGTAGCGCTCCTTCTGCCAGCCGTCGGGGTTCAGCTCCTGGCGGAAGTAGCCCTGGTGGTAGAAGAGGCCGACACCGATGAGGGGGACGCCCAGCCCGCTCGCGGCCTTGAGGTGGTCGCCGGCCAGGACGCCCAGGCCCCCCGAGTACTGGGGCAGGGCCTCGGCGATCCCGAACTCGGGGGAGAAGTAGGCCACCGAGCGCAGGGGCGTCGTCTCGCCGTTCGGCGAGCCGCCCGGGCTCTGCCGGCCCTGGAACCAGCGGTCGGCCTCCAGGTCCCGGCGCAGGTCGTCGTGGACCTCGGACATGAACGAGAGGAAGGCCCGGTCGGCGGCCAGGGCGTCGAGCCGGCGCCGGTCCACCAGGGCCAGCAGGCGGATGGGGTCGTGCCCGCTGGCGTCCCAGGCGTCGGGGTCGACCCAGCGGAACAGGTCCTGGGTGCGGTCGTCCCAGGACCACCGCAGGTTCATGGCCAGGGCATGCAGCGATGCCAGCCGCCCCGGTAGTCGGGGTTGGACGGTGAAGCTGCGCAAGGCCCTCATCGGGTCGAAACGGTACTCGCGCCCGCCGGGAGCCCCCTTCGGGGCGAACCGGGTGTGACAGACGGGCCAAAGCCGGGTACACCTTCGGCGTGATCGGTCGGATCGTCATCGATGACCCGCGCCCGCGCACGCCAGGGGGGCACCCGGGCAAGGGGGTGATCGGCGAGCCCTTGCGGATTTCCGCCGACATCTTCCGGGACGGCCACGACATCCTGGCCGCCAAGGTGCAGTGGCGCCCGGTGGGGGACGCCAAGTGGCGCGACGTGGCCATGGAGCCGGTCGTGAACGACCGCTGGGAGGCGCTGGTCGAGCCCAGCGCCCTGGGGATGCACGAGTTCGCCATCGAGGCGTGGACGGACCGGCTGGCCACCCTGGCCCATGACATCGAGGTCAAGGAGGCGGCGGGCGAACCGGTCGACGTCGAGCGCCAGGAGGTCGAGCTCGAGCAGGCCGCGCAGCGGAAGGGCAAGAAGCCCGCCGACCTCACCCGCTCGGAAACCCTGCCGCTGTGGGTCGACCGTGAGCGGGCCCAGGTGGGGGCTTGGTACGAGCTCTTCCCCCGCTCCGAGGGCGGCTTCCGCCGGGCCGCCCAGGCCCGGCTCCCCGACGTGGCCGCCATGGGGTTCGACGTGGTCTACCTGCCGCCCATCCACCCCATCGGCCGGTCGCACCGCAAGGGCCCGAACAACACCCTGCACGCGTCGGCCACCGACCCCGGCAGCCCGTGGGCCATCGGCAACGAGCTGGGCGGCCACACCGCGGTCGAGCCCAGCCTGGGGACGGTCGAGGACTTCGACTTCTTCGTGGCCGCGGCCGACAAGCTCGGGTTGGAGGTCGCCCTCGACTACGCCCTGCAGTGCTCGCCCGACCACCCCTGGGTCTCCGAGCACCCGGAGTGGTTCCACCAGCGCCCGGACGGGACCATCAAGTACGCCGAGAACCCGCCCAAGAAGTACCAGGACATCTACCCGATCAACTTCTGGCCGGCGAAGGACGCCGACCGCGCCGCGTTGTGGCAGGCGTGCAAGGACATCCTCGACCACTGGATCGGGCATGGGATCAGGATCTTCCGGGTCGACAACCCCCACACCAAGCCGCTGGCCTTTTGGGAGTGGCTGATCCCCGCGATCCAGCGGGACCACCCCGAGACCCTCTTCCTGGCCGAGGCCTTCACCCGGCCCAAGATGATGGCCAAGCTGGCCGAGGTGGGGTTCAGCCAGAGCTACACGTACTTCACCTGGCGCAACGGCCGGGACGAGCTCCGCGAGTACCTGGAGGAGCTGACCGAGGGCCCGACGGCTGACTACATGCGCCCGAGCTTCTGGCCGAACACGCCCGACATCCTGTCGGGCCCGCTGCGCAACGGGCCGCCCTCGGCCTTCCGGCTCCGGCTCATGCTGGCCGCCACCATGGTCCCCACCTATGGGATGTACAGCGGCTACGAGCTGTACGAGAACCAGCCGGCGTCGCCGGCCAACGAGGAGTACTTGAACTCCGAGAAGTACGAGGTCAAGCACCGGGACTGGCAGCGCACCGACTCGCTGGCCCCCTTCGTCACCCGCCTCAACGACGTCCGCCGCCGCCACCCCGCCTTTGCCCAGCTGCGCAACGTGGCCTTCCACACGTCCAACTACGACCAGATCCTGGTGTGGTCGAAAGTGACCGGTGACGACCGGGTGCTCATGATCGCCAACCTCGACCCGTACGCCGTCCACGAGGACACCATCTATCTCGACATGGAGGCCCTCGACCTGCCGCCCGACGTCCCGTTCCAGGCCCACGACGAGCTGACCGGCGCCACCTGGATCTGGTTCGGCCCGTCCCAGTACGTCCGCCTCGACCCCGCCGTCCAGCCCGGCCACGTCCTCCACCTCACGCCCGTATGAGCCAGCAGGACATCCGGCACGCCGGCGGGGCAGGGGCCCCCGCCGGCAGCGAGGGGCGTGGTCCGAAGGACCCGGGTGCCCGGAGCGGAAATACAGATGAGAGGTGGTATCAAAAGGCGGTCTTCTACGAGGTGCTCGTCCGGGGGTTCTACGACGCCAACGGGGACGGGACGGGCGACATACGGGGCCTGACCGAGCGGCTCGACCACATCCAGTGGCTGGGGGCCGACTGCATCTGGTTGCTGCCCTTCTTCCAGTCGCCCCTGCGCGACGGCGGCTACGACATCAGCGACTTCTTCTCGATCCTCCCCGAGTACGGGGACCTGGCCGACGTGGTCGAGCTGGTCGAGGAGTGCCACCGCCGCGGCCTGCGACTCATCGCCGACCTGGTCATGAACCACACCAGCGACCAGCACCCCTGGTTCCAGGAATCCCGCCAGGACAAGACGAACCCCAAGGCCGACTGGTACGTGTGGAACGACGACGACCAGCGCTACCCGGACGCCCGGATCATCTTCGTCGACACCGAGCGGTCGAACTGGTCGTGGGATCCCGTCCGCCAGCAGTACTTCTGGCACCGCTTCTTCAGCCACCAGCCCGACCTCAACTACGACAACCCCGAGGTCCAGAACGCCATGCTCGACGTGGTCCGGTTCTGGCTCGACCTCGGCCTCGACGGGTTCCGCCTCGACGCGGTGCCCTACCTGTACGAGCGGGACGGCACCAACGGCGAGAACCTCCCCGAGACCCACGAGTTCCTGAAGCGCCTGCGCAAGGAGATCGACTCGTCGCACCCGGGCACGGTCATGCTGGCCGAGGCCAACCAGTGGCCGGCCGACGTCGTCGACTACTACGGCGACGGCGACGAGTGCCACATGTGCTTCCACTTCCCGCTCATGCCCCGCATGTTCATGGCCGTGCGCCGGGAGCAGCGGTACCCGATCACCGAGATCCTGGCCCAGACGCCGGCCATCCCCGAGGGCTGCCAGTGGGGCATCTTCCTGCGCAACCACGACGAGCTGACCCTCGAGATGGTCACCGATGACGAGCGCGACTACATGTACAACGAGTACGCCAAGGACCCGCGCATGAAGCGCAACATCGGCATCGGCCGGCGCCTGGCCCCGCTCGTCGACAACAACCGCGCCGTCGCCGAGCTCCTGCACGCCCTGCTGTTCAGCCTGCCCGGCAGCCCCGTCCTGTACTACGGCGACGAGATGATGATGGGGGACAACATCTACCTCGGCGACCGCGACGCTGTGCGCACGCCGATGCAGTGGTCCCCGGACCGCAACGCCGGGTTCTCGCGGGCAGACTTTGCCCAGCTGTACCTGCCGCCGC
>DATJHJ010000008.1:0-6206 GCA_035494015.1 Acidimicrobiales bacterium | reverse complement strand
GTGTCCGTCGGCCCCGGCAACGTCGACTTCCGCACCTTCCTGTTCCCGGGCGTGCTGGCCACCTCGGTCATGTTCACGGCCGTGTTCTCCGGCGTGTCGGTGGTGTGGGACCGGGAGTTCGGCTTCCTGCGGGAGATGCTGGTCGCCCCGATCCGGCGGACGTCGATCCTGGCCGGCAAGTGCCTGGGCGGCGCCATCGTCGCCACCGTCCAGGCCCTGGTCATCCTGGCCCTGGCCGGGCTGGCCGGCGTGCCCTACGACCCGATCCTGATGATCGAGCTGCTGGCCGTGCTGTTCCTGGCCTCCCTGTCGATCACCGCCTTCGGCCTCCTGCTGGGGGCCCGGGTGGCCAATATCCAGTCCGTCATGCCGGTCATCCAGATGGTGATCACCCCGATGATGTTCCTGTCCGGGGCGCTCTACCCCACCTCCGGGCTGCCGGCCTGGCTGTCGTTCGCCACCAAGATCAACCCGGTGACGTACTCGGTCTACCCGATGCGCCACATCCTGTTCTCGCACCTGAACCTGTCGCCGGCGGCCCGAAGCGCCGTCGACCCCGGCTTCACCTGGGCGGGCTGGAACGTCCCCGTCCTCCTGCAGCTGGTGATCCTGACCGTCCTGGGCCTGATCACCTTCGCCATCGCCGTCCAGCGCTTCAGCAAGACCGACTGACCGGACGCCGGCCAGTCCCTTCTCGAATTTCATGGCATTGGGCATAAAAGGGTTGTGTTGACTGCCCTTCTATGTTAAAACAAGGGCGGTAGCCGACCATGACGGCCGACTGGGAGGACGAGCGAGTGAGCGAAGCCGTCGATCCTGTCGGACAGCGGCTCGATGAGATGCGAGAGCGGCTGCGCAATGACGCAGATCTGCATGACCGGGTACGTCGCTGGCATGAGGCCCTGAGCGCTGGGCGCCTCCCGAACGGCCAACGTCGGCCGCTGCCCGAGCTTCAGAAGATCGTCGAGGGCATCTTCTAATTCCTTGTTGGAGGACTGGCGGATAAGCGGGTTCGGTCGCGCCACCCGGGCGTATGCACGGACGACGAGCGTGAACTACGCCGAGCAAGCCTCCATTCAGAGGTGGGCGAGAGATGTCATCAGGTCGGGAGTTGCGGTGTACTGAGGGCTGGGTGCTCGGGAACGGGTCGGTAGCGTGGCCGGATGAAGATCGGGATCGACGTCTCGCAGCACCAACTGGACTGGCCCGAGCTGCGGCGGCGGGTGGTGTGGGCCGACGAGGCCGGGTTCGAGTCGGCGTGGGTCTTCGACCACTTCACCGCCCTGTACGGGGACCGGAAGGGCCCGTGCCTGGAGGCGTGGACCCTGCTGGCCGCCCTGGGCGCGGTCACCGCACGGATCCGCCTGGGCGCGCTGGTCACCGGCGTGACCTACCGGCACCCGTCGCTGCTGGCCACCGAGGTGGTGACCGTCGACCACGTCTCGCACGGCCGGGTCAACGTCGGCTTGGGTGCGGCCTGGCACGAGGAGGAGCACCGCCGGCTGGGGTTCGACTTCCCGCCCACCGCCGAGCGGATCGAGCGCCTCGACGAGACCGTGCAGATCATCAAGGGGTTGCTCGGCTCGGACGACTTCGACTTCACCGGCCGCCACTACCGGTTGCGCAAGGCCTTCTACCGCCCCCGCCCCGTCCAGCAGCCCTACCCGCCGATCTGGATCGGGGCCACCGGCGAGAAGGTCATGCTCCCCCTGGCCGCCCGCCACGCCGACGTGTGGCACGGGTTCGGGTCGACGTCCGACCTCACCCGCAAGTCGGCCGTGATCGACCGGGCCGCCGAGGCCGCCGGGCGGGATCCCGCCACGATCGGCCGCTCGACCAACCTGTCGATCTCCGAGCCCTGGGACCAGGTCCGCCGGGAGGCCGGGCGGCTGCGGGACGCCGGGTTCACCCACCTCATCGCCAGCTGGCCGTCCGAGGGCATGGCCCGCGTCGAGGAGTTCGCCCGGGTGGTCATGCCGGAGCTGGCCGGCTGAAGCAGATCGACACCCTCCTCGGCGGCTGGGAACGGGTCACCGCGGGCTGGCTGATCGACGGGCCCCAGCCCGTCCTGGTCGAGACGGGGAGCCAGACATCGGTCCCCGTCGTGCTCGACGCCCTGGCCGCCCTCGGGGTCGGGCCGCACGATCTGGCCGGGATCGTCGTCACCCACATCCACCTCGACCACGCCGGCGGCGTGGGCGACCTGGCCCGGGCCTTCCCGAACGCCACTGTCCACGTCCACCCCGAGGGAGCCCGCCACCTGGTCGACCCGTCGCGTCTCGTGGCCTCCGCGGCCCGGGTCTACGGCGACGCCCTCGACCGGGTCTACGGCCGGCTCGACCCCACGCCGGCCGAGCGGGTCCACGTCCTGGAGGACGGCGACGAGATCGCCGTCGGGCCCGGGCACGCCCTGGTGGCCGTCCATTCACCGGGCCACGCCCGCCACCACCTGGCGCTCCACGACACCGACTCGGGCGTCCTCTTCGCCGGCGACGCCGCCGGCGTCCGCCTCCCCGACGTCGGCGTCCTCCGCCCGGCCACCCCGCCGCCCGACTTCGACCTCGACCTGGCCGTGCGCTCGCTCCGCCTGTTCGCGGCCCGCCGCCCGTCGCAGCTGGCCCTGGCCCACTTCGGGATCCTCGACGACGACCCCCAGGACGTGCTGGCCGACGCCGAGGACGTCCTGCGGGAGTGGGCCGGGGTGGCCGAAGCGGCGTGGCACCGGGGTGACGACGTGGCCGCCGCCCTGGCCGCCGCCTTCGGCGCCGACCCCACCGAGACCATGGCCGCCCTCAATGGCGTCCACAGCAACGCCGCCGGCCTCAGCCGCTGGCTGGACCACCGCGCCCCGGCGGCGGGCGGCGGCTGAGACTGCCGATCAGCGGCGGGCGAGCCCGGCGAGACGGTCGACCAGACCGAGGAACCGCCCGGCGTCCAAGCTGGCCCGGGTGGCACCGACGCCGTCGAGCACGTCGAGGGCGGCGAACGCCTCGATGTTGCCCTCGTTCACGGTGCCTCCGTAGAGCACCTCCGGGCCCGTCGCCCCCCGGTCGCGGAGCAGGGCCTTGACCTGCTCGACCACCCCGCCCACCTGCCCTGCCCCGGCTGCGTGCTCGGCGCCGATGGCCCACGCCGGCTCGTACACGACCAGGATCCGCTGGCGGCCGACGTCGACCTGCGACAGCCCGTGGCGCAGCCGCGCCGCGGTGCAGGCCCAGGCGTCGTCGGAGGGGCGGTCCTCGCCCACGAACAGGATGGGCACCAACCCGGCGTGGGCCACCGCGGCCACCTTGCCGGCGACCTGGTCGTCGGTCTCGCCCGCCGCCCGCCGCTCGCTGTGCCCGACCATGACGTACTCGGCGAGACCGCGCAGCATCCTCGGCGACACCTCGCCGGTGTAGGCCCCCTCCTGCTGCCAGTGGCAGTTCTGGGCTCCCAGCCGCGCCAGCCGGTCGTCGGCGACGGCACGGAGCGGGGCGAGGGCCACGAAGGGCGGGCAGACGATGGGCCGCGGGAGCACCGCGCCGGCGTCAGCTCGATCGCGCAACCCGTCCTGGATGGCGACGAACAGCTGCCGCGCCTGGTCGACGGTGGGGTACATCTTCCAGTTGGCGAGGACGTAGCGCACCGGTCACGGCCAGACGGTGGCGGGCTCGGGCCGCACCCATCGGCGCTCGACGTCGGCGACCCGGACGGCGTCGAACACGGCCTGCACCCGGAGCCCTTCCTCGAGCGACGGCGCGGGTGGCTTGCCCTCGCGGATGGCCGCCCAGAACATGCAGGCCAGGCGCTTGAACGCCTCCGACGAGCTGCTGTCGAACGGGCCCTCGCACTGCAGATCCTCACCCGCCCGCCCCCACCACACCCGCTCCTCGGCGTCGAGGCGGACGGTGCCCCCCTCGCCGTGGAGCTCGACCAGGTCGCCCCGGGGGTGGCGGGCGGTGGCCACCAGGGTGACCACGCCGAGGCCGCCGCCCCGGAAGCGGAGCAGGATGGCGTAGGCATCCTCGGCCGTGACCGGCCGCAGCTCGTCGCCTCCCGTCGTGCGCATGGTGACGCCCACCTCGGTGGCGGCGGCGACGGCCTCCACGTCGGGAAGGATCTCGAGCAGCATGTCGAGGTCGTGGACGCCGTAGCCCTGCAGGCGGCCGCCTCCCATGGTGGCGTCGTGGACCCAGGTATAGGGCCGGGAGTACGGGTCGGCGTGGTCCGCCTGCACCAGGGACACCGCCACCATCCGAGGATGGCCGAGAACCTCACGGGCCCGGTCGATCAGGCGCTGCCGGGTCTCCTTGAGGCGAAGCTCGTAGCCCACGACCCCGACCACGCCAGCCTCCCGTATGGCGGCCACGATCCGGCGGGCTTCGACGAGGGTGTCGCCGAGCGGCTTCTCGCACAGGACGTGCAGGCCGCGGCGGGCCGCCGCCGTGGCGAACGACAGGTGGGTGACGACGGGCGTGGCCACGTGCACCGCTTCGAGGCCGGGTACGGCGAGGAGCTCCTCGAAGTCCGAGGTCCCGAGCTCCACCCCGGCCTGCTCGGCCACCTCGCGGGCCCGCTCAGGCCGGCGCGACCACACCGCCACCGGCTCGAACTCCTCCAGTTCCTGGTACGCGGGCAGCGCGACCTTGGCCCCGTACCCCCCGCCGACGACCGCGATTCGTACCGGATCCACCACCCCGAATTCCTTCCCCCGAACGAAGCGCCCTGATCTTCCCTGACGAGCGCTACCAGCGATGGGCGACGTCCAGGACGATCCGGCTGTGCGAGCCCGGGCCTGGGAGTACGAAGACCCTGAAGGGCAGACGAGCCCGGACGCCGACGGCGAACGTCGTATACCCCTCGAAGCTCCCCCCGAAGGCGACGTCGCGGAGCGTCCGGTACCCGGCGACGTTGGCCACGTGTTCACCCACGGCATGGGGGTAGCTGCTGGTGCCCGTGGACGGGTCGTATGCGGGTTCGAGCAGTTGGACCCCGATGAGCGCACCTCCCGCGGTCTGCCCCGACAACGGGTCGCCCTTGCCCTCGGTGTAGACCTCGGACCGGTACCCGATCCGGAAGCCGTCCGCGGGCCCGTCGAACTCGAAGACGAGGCGGTCCCAGCAGTCGTGCTGGCCCGTACGGGTACTCAGCAACGACACCGGGGCCGGGTACACGCCGGCGGATTTGTCGAGGCTGCCCCACGTGATCCCGCAGAAGGGCGCGGTCGCCGATCCGATGGCTGCCCCAGCCGCCACCCCGCCCGCACCCAGGACGGTGCCACCCATCACCACCAGGCCGGCCAGGACCACCAAGGGTCGACGGTGTTTCGAGAACGAGGCCATGCGAGCCACCTCCACCGGTGAACGGGTAAGTGGCCCCCATCCTCCGCTCGCCGTGTGACGGCTCGTTCTCAGCCGTGCAACAGGTTCGTCACAGTCCCCCGCCGCTCGAGTCGCGCCGAAGTCGCTCGGACCGCCACGGTGTCCCGAGGGGCGGCAGAGCCGGCAGCCCACGACACCGAACTGCCGCATGTGCACCGCCGTGGCGAGTCAACGCGGTGGTTCGGTAGGTTTCAGGCAATGACAAGCGACCAACCGACGCACAAGGACGTTACGGAGGCGACGGCCACGACCGAGGCACAGATGCGCCCTCAGGCCGTCCCGGTGAACGTGTACGAGACCTCGGCCGCGCTGGTCATCGTCGCCCCCATGCCCGCCGTGAGCGCAGAGGACGTGACGATCGAGCTTCGACCGCGAACGTTGCGCTTTTGGGCGCATCTACGCAGTGCCGCTCCCAGGGACTACATGGTGCACGAGTGGGACTATGGCGGCTACGAGCGCGAGATCGACCTCCCGGCCGGCTACGGCAGCGACGTCGAGGCCTCCTTGGCCAAAGGTCAGATCGCGATTCGCGTACTGCGGGGGGAGCCAGGACAGTCGCGGACCATCCATCCAACCGAGAGGTAGACGGCGAACCAGCAGGCCGCGTCGAATACGAACAAGCGTCCCGGTCACTGGCGCCTGCGGTGGTCCAGAGATACCCCACCCAAACGTGTCCGACACCCCTCCCGCAAGATGCCAGCGGTGTTATGGAGCGCGATGTACGTGCCGTTCCGGGGCGGATTCGCACAGACGACGTGATCGCCTCGATGCGACTGAACCACACGCGAGACTGCGAGGGCGTTCGCTCAGGCCCAACCACCAGTGGAGATCAGTGTGCGACTC
>DATJHJ010000007.1:0-27116 GCA_035494015.1 Acidimicrobiales bacterium | reverse complement strand
TTGGCCGGCCACACGCCGACCAGGAGGCCGAAGGTCAGCCATGCCCCCGCCCGCCGGGTCCGGGGAACGGCCAGCAGGGCGCCGGCGACCAACTCCGCCGCCCCGGTGACCGCCACGAAGCCGCGAGCGTGACCCAGGACGGGAGGCACGATGCGGGCGTAGGACCGGGGGATCACGAAGTGGAGCAGCCCGGCGGCGACCATGAACCCGGCCAGGGTGCGGGCCGAGCGGGTCAGGCCGGATCCCGATGGGCCAGCTCGGGGGCGAAGGCGGGGAGGCATACGGCGATGTATTCGGCGCCGTCGGGGTCGGGGGTCGAGTATTGGACCCATTCCCCGGCGGGGACGACCACGGCCTGGCCGCCGACGACGTCCAGCTCGCCCCCGTCGTCGCTGGTCAGGCGCAGGCGCCCGGCCAGGACCACCGTGAACTCGTCGAACTCGGGAGTCTGGCCCGGCTCGACCCACCCGCCCGGGCTGCGCATGTGGGCCACGCTCACCGCCGCGCTGGCTGTGGCCAGCCGCCCGACGTACTCGTCGATCAGCTTGGGCTTGTTCCCCGCCGCCTCGACCCGTACGGGACCGGGGACGAGGGTCGGCATGGGCGGAGCGTAGCGGGGGAAACCGGGGCGGCCACCCCTACAATGGACGGCGTGTCCATTGGCGTCTCCCCGGTCAACCTGCGGTCGAACGACGCCTGTTGGTGCGGCAGCGGGCGCAAGTACAAGCGCTGCCACAAGCTGTCGCAGACGCCGGTTCGCGCTGGTCGCCTGAGCCCGGCCCGCACCGTTCCCGAGGGGATCGCCCGGCCCGACTACGCCGATTCCGGCGAGCCCAGCTCCTGGCGCGAGCCGCTCGTCCGCCCGCCCGAGGTCATCGAGCGGGTGCGGGTGGCCAGCCGGGCCGCGGCCGAGGTGCTCCGGGTCGTGGGGGCCGCCGTGGCCCCCGGGGTCACCACCGACCAGCTCGACGCCCTGGCCCACGAGGAGTGCATCAGGCGCGGCGGCTACCCCAGCCCGCTCAACTACCACGGGTTTCCGAAGTCCTTGTGCACATCGGTCAACGAGGTCATCTGCCACGGCATCCCGGACGACCGGGCTCTGGTCGACGGCGACATCGTCAACCTGGACGTGACTATCTATATGGACGGCGTCCACGGCGACACCAACGCCACCTTCCTGGTCGGCGACGTGGACGAGGAGTCTCGCCGCTTGGTCGCCGTGACCCACGAGTGCCTCCTGCGCGGGATCGAGGCCGTCCGGCCCGGCCGCCCCATCTCCGACGTCGGCGCCGCCATCGAGGCCCACGCCCACGCCGGCGGGTACGGCGTCGTCCGGGCCTTCGTCGGCCACGGCGTGGCCCGCCAGTTCCATGGCCCCCCGCAGGTCCCCCACCACTACGACGGCTCGGCCACCACCGTCATCCAGCCGGGCATGACCTTCACCATCGAGCCCATGATCACCCTGGGCACGTGGCGCCACGTCATGTGGGACGACGGCTGGACGGCGGTGACCGCCGACCGCCGCCGCACGGCCCAGTTCGAGCACACCCTCCTGGTCAACGACGCCGGGGCCGAGATCCTGACCCTCGCCGGCTGAGGCCCGCGGAACATCCGCACCGTCTCCATCACCCGTTCACATTCGCGGCCGAACCTGGGCCGGAACGTCGACGAGAGGAGACAGACATGAATCGACGAGCGTGGACCGGCGTGATCGCCGGGGTGGTAGCCGCCTTCCTGCTGCTGGGCGTGGCCAGCACGGCCTACGAGATCGGGCAGCGCCACGAGGTGGTGACCCGGACGGTGGGCAACGGCGAGGTGGTGCGGGTGGTCGGCGACGGCTGGGGCTACGGCCACGGCGGGTTCGGCTTCGGCTTCTTCCTGTTCCCGCTGCTGCTCATCTTCCTGGTGTTCCTGGCCTTCCGGGGCCGGCGGGGCTGGTACGGGGGCGGCGGCTACGGGCCGTGCGGCCCCGGGCCAGGTGCCGGCGAGGCGGGCAGCTTCGAGGAGCGGCACCGCCGGGCCCACGAGCAGGGAACCAGTCCGGTCGCGGCACCGGGCCCCGGCGAGGCGGGGGAGGCCTGAACGCGCCGGGGCGGCGAGGATGGGGACCGTGACCCGCACGGTCCTCGTCGTCGAGGACGAGCCCAAGATCCTCGAGGTGGTCCGGGACTACCTGGCCGACGCCGGCTTCTCCGTGGCCACCGCCATCGACGGGGCCTCGGCGTTGGCCCGGGCCCGGGCCGAGCCACCGGATCTGGTCGTGCTCGACCTCGGCCTGCCCGGCATCGACGGGCTGGACGTGGCCCGGGAGCTGCAGCGGCGGGGGCCGGTCCCCATCATCATGCTCACCGCCCGCGGGGCCGAGGTCGACCGTATCCTCGGCCTCGAGCTGGGCGCCGACGACTACCTGGTCAAGCCGTTCAGCCCCCGCGAGCTGGTGGCCCGCGTCCGGGCCGTCCTCCGCCGCAGCGCGGCGGGGGGCGGCGCGGGCGGCGCAGGGGTGGCCCGGGTGGGCGACGTGGAGGTCGACCCCGGTCGCCGGCGGGTGACGGTGGACGGCCAGGCGGTCGAGCTCACGGCCACGGAGTTCGACCTGGTCGCCCACCTGGCCGCCCAGCCCGGACGGGTCTTCACCCGGGCCCAGCTGCTCGACGTGGTCCACGGCGTCGCCGTGGAGTCGTACGACCGGGCCATCGACGCCCACGTCAAGAACATCCGTCGCAAGCTCGAGCCCGACCCCCACCGGCCCCGGTACCTGCTGACCGTGCACGGGGTCGGGTACCGGTTCGCCGAGCCATGAGGGGCGGCCGCCGGGTCCCACCGTGGTGGCCGGAGGGGGAGACGTGGCCGCCCGCGGGCGCCGGCCCGTGGCCCGTCGCCCCCCGGCGGTTCCGGCGCCGCCTGTTCCTGTTCACCGTCGCCGCGCTGGCGCTGCTCGTCGGCGTGGGGTTCGCCGTCGGTGTGAGCGCCCGGGGCTCGTGGCGGGGCTGGGGTTGGGGCGGCGGTCAGACCGGGCCGGGCCCCGGCCCCGAGGGCGGGCACGCCGGTTGGGGCGCCATCGGTTTCCTGTGGTTCGTGGTGGTGATCGGCGGGGCGGCCACCTTTCTGGCCTACCGGCGCATCAGCCGGCCGGTGGCCGACCTGCTCGGAGCCGCCCACCGCCTGGCCGGCGGCGACTACGGGGTGAGCGTCGAGCCCAACGGCCCCCGTGAGCTGCGCACCCTGACCCGCACCTTCAACGACATGGCCGCCCGCCTGGCCGCCACCGAGGAGCAGCGTCGACGCTTCCTGGCCGACGTGACCCACGAGCTGCGCACCCCCCTGGCCGTGCTGCAGAGCGGGATCGAGGCCCAGGTCGACGGGATCCACCCTCGCGACGACCGCCACCTGGCCTCCCTCCTGGAGGAGACGCAGACCCTGGGCCGGCTGATCGACGACCTGCACACCCTGGCCCTGGCCGACGCCGGCCGCCTGACCCTGCACCGGGAGCCGGCATCGCCCGTCGCCCTGGTCGAGGACGCGGTCGCCGGCCATCGGCCCTTGGCCGAGCGCCGGGGCGTGACCGTGGCTGCCGTGGTCGACGGGGAGGTGCCCGAGCTGGACGTCGACCCCACCCGCATCCGCCAGGTCCTCGCCAACCTGCTGTCCAACGCCGTCCGTCACACGCCGGCCGGTGGGACGGTGACCGTCGGGGTGGAGGCCGGTCGCGGGGAGGTCCGGATCACGGTCACCGACACCGGGCCCGGCTTCCCCCCCGAGCGCCTCGACCACCTCTTCGACCGGGGCGCCCTGCCCGCCGACGCCCGGGGCAGCGGGCTGGGCCTGGCCATCGCCCGGGATCTGATCGCCGCCCACGGCGGCACCATCCGGGCCGAGAACCGCGCAGGCGGCGGAGCGGCCGTGACCGTCACCCTCCCGGCGGGGGGCCGGGACCCAGCGCCCGCCTCGTGACGCGACGAGTGCCGCCGGTTCGGTCGCCCGTACACTCGCTGCCGTGGCCGCCGACGCAGGCAACCGGTGGCTGGCCGAGGCGGGGGGCCGGAGCCGGACCTACGACCAGCGGTGGGAGGAGCTGGCCGCGGCCGGGCGCAGCGTCCACGGGGAGGCCGACCTGGTCGAGCGGCTCGGGCCGCGCTCGGTGCTGGACGCCGGCTGCGGCACGGGCCGGGTGGCCATCGAGCTGGCCCGGCGGGGGCTGGACGTGGTCGGTGTCGACCTGGACCCCTCGATGCTGGACGTGGCCCGGGCCAAGGCGCCCGACCTGCCCTGGGTGCAGGGCGACCTGGCCGAGGTCGACCTGGGGCGCACCTTCGACGCCGTCGTGCTCGCCGGCAACGTGATGATCTTCCTGGCCCCGGGGACCGAAGCCGCGGTGGTGTCCAACCTGGCCCGCCACCTCGTGCCGGGCGGCCACCTGGTGGCCGGCTTCTCCCTGGAGCCCGGGCGGCTGGACCTGGCGACGTACGACCGCCACGCCGCCGCCGCCGGCCTGGCCCTGGCCGAGCGGTCGGCTACCTGGGAGGGCGCGCCGTTCACCGGCGGCGGCTACGCGGTGTCCGTGCACCGCCGGCTGGAGGGGACGGGCTAGGAGCTCGACCCCCGCTTGGACTTCTCGGCCTTCTTCGCCTTCTTGGCCGACCGCTTCTCCTGCAGGCTCTTGCCCTGCTTCTTGTTGTTACCGCTGGGGATCGACTTCTCGGCCATGGGCCGAGCGTACGCCAGCCGAACGCGCTACGGGATGGACCAGCGGACGGACCCGGCCGGTATCCCGTAGACCACCGTCGACGGGGTCTTGTCGGTGGGGACCTCGAAGGTGACGAAGCCCCGGCTGCACGCCCCGGGGGCCAGGCCGGCCACATTGAGGGCCGGGTCCTTGACGGGGATGCCGGCCGGGATGGTCTCCGACCCCGGCACCTCCAGGTGGAAGAAGAACGGGTTGAGCAAGCCGCCCGGTGTGGGCGACGGGCCCGAGCACGCCTCGGCGTCGACGGTGGCGAACGCGGCGCCCGGCCGGGGCTTGCTGAACTGGTTCGAGGGGGTGACGTTGGCCGAATAGGCGTAGACCTGGACCGTGTCGCCGTCGGGCAAGGTGGCTTTCTGACCGACGGGGAACGTCCCGACCAGGGGCCCGACGACGGTGGTAGGGGCGGTGGCCGGCGCGGGAGCGGTCTTCGGCGTACCACTGCTGCAACCGGCGAGAGCGAACAGGGCCACGAGGAGGGCCAGCACGCGCTGGGGCTTCACGAACGCCAGTCCCCCTGGTCGAAGTCCATGCCCGCCATTGTGACTGGCATAGTCCGGTGATGGATGCGAGCGTGCGACGGCTGGCCTCGGGCAGCCCCTACGAGCCGGTCATCGGCTACAGCCGGGCAGTGGTGGCCGGGCCGTGGGTCCTGGTGGCCGGGACGACGGGCACGGTCGAAGGTCGAGTGGTGGGGGAGGGCGACGCCTACGCCCAGACCGTCCAGGCCTTCCGCAACGTGGAGGCGGCCCTGGCATCGGCGGGAGCCACCCTGGCCGACGTGGTCCAGACCCGTATGTTCGTCACCGACATCGCCCGCTGGAAGGAAGTCGGCCGGGCCCACCGCGAGCTGTTCGGCGACATCCGCCCCGTGACCGCCATGCTCGGCGTGGCCGCCCTCATCGACCCCGCCATGCTGGTCGAGGTCGAAGCGGTGGCCTGGCTCGAGCGCTGAGGCGACCGACCGACCGCCGGTGCCCGCCGCCCGCTTCTCCCTGCCCGACCCGGTCGTCGCCCAAGCGGCGCCCGTCTGGGAAGACCTGCGCCGCGAGCTGGGCGTGCCCGACGCCTTCACCCCCGAGGCCCAGGCGGAGGCCGCGGCCAGCGCCGCCGCCCCGCGCCTGCCCGACCTCGACCGGACCGACATCCCGCTGGTGACCATCGATCCCAAAGGCAGCCGGGACCTCGACCAGGCGGTCGCCATCGAGCGTCGCGCCGGCCGCGGTGCGGGCTACCGGGTCCATTACGCCATCGCCGACGTGGCCGCCTTCGTCGCCCCCGCTGGCCCCCTCGACGCCGAGGCCCATCGCCGGGGCGTGACCCTCTACGGGCCCGACCGCAACGTCGGCGTTCATCCCGACGTCCTGAGCACGGGGGCGGCCAGCCTCCTGCCCGACCGGCTCCGGCCCGCGCTCCTGTGGACCCTCGACGTGGACGCCACCGGTGAGCTCGTCGCCACCGACGTCCGCCGGGCCCGGGTCCGCTCCCGCCGCCAGTATTCGTACCCGGAGGTCCAGGCCCTGCTGGACGGCGATCGCGCCACCGACGACCTCGTCCTGCTCCGGGAGGTGGGCCGGCTGCGCCAGGAGCGGGCCGCGGCGCGCGGTGCCGTCCACCTGCCCACCCCCGAGCAGGAGGTGGAGGTCGACCCGGCGGGCGGGCCGCCGCGGCTGGTGTTCCGCGCCCCGCTGCCGACCGAGGGCTGGAACGCCGAGATCAGCCTGCTGACCGGCGTGGCCGCGGCCGGCCTGATGACGGCCGGCCGCGTCGGCCTGCTGCGCACCCTCCCGGCGCCCGACCCCGCCGAGGTGGCCTCCGTCCGCCGCAGCGCCCTCGCCCTCGGCCTCCCATGGCCGCAGCAGGCGCCCTACGCGGCCGTCATCTCCGCCCTCGACCCCGAAGTCCCGGAGGCGGCGGCCCTGCTCACCTTCGCCGGCCGACTGCTGCGCGGTGCGGCCTACACCGCGTTCGACGGCGACGTGCCCGAGCACCCGGTCCACAGCGCGGTGGCCGCCCCCTACGCCCACTGCACGGCGCCGCTGCGGCGCCTGGCCGACCGCTACGTGGGCGAGATCTGCCTGGCCCTGGCCGCCGGCGCCGCCGTCCCACAGTGGGCCCGCGCCGCCCTCCCGGCCCTCCCGGCCGAGATGGCGTCGGCCAACCAGCGCGCCGCCGCCCTCGAGCGCGCCGTCGTCGACCTGGCCGAGGCCGTCGTCCTCGCCCCCCGGGTGGGCGAGGTGTTCGACGCGGTCGTCGTCGAGAGCGGCGAGCGCCACGGGGTCGTCCAGCTCCGGGATCCAGCGGTGCGGGCCCGGTGCGATTCGCCGGGCCTGCCGCTCGGCCAGCCCGTCCGCGTCCGCCTGGTCGAGGCCGACCCCGTCGCCCGCCAGGTCCGCTTCCAGCCCGCCTGAACCGGGGACCCGATCAGATGGACTGGCGGTAGCCGAAGAACTCGTGGTCCTCGTTGTAGCCGCCGTGGCCGCCGCTCACCTCGGCGAAGTGCTCCACGAACTCGATGCCCTGCAGCCACTTCACCTGCTTGAACCCGAGCTCGATCTCGTTCCGCAAGCGCAGCGGCGCGCCGTGCCCGTAGCTGAGGGGCTCCCCGTTCATGTCGTAGGCCAGCATCGTGAGTTGGTGGGCCATGTGCTCGATGGGGTGGGCGTCGTAGTAGGTGCCCTTGTTGGCCCCGTCGCCCAGGGAGTAGAAGACGACCCACTTGACCTGGGGGAGTGGTTCGACCAGCCCCAGGATGCTCGACATGCGCACCCCGCCCCACTTGGCGACCCCCGACCATCCTTGGATGCAGAAGTGCTGCGTGATCTGTTCGTGGTAGGGCAGCGACCGGAGGTCGTCCAGGCTGAGCTCGACCGGGTTCTGGACCAGGCCGTGAACTCGGAGCCGCCAGTCGGCGAAGCCGGAGTCGAACAGCGCCTTGTACCGGTCGGAGTCGGGGTAGTGGCCGTTATGCCAGAAGTACGGCGAGATGTCGGCCTCGGTGTACTCGCCCGGCTTGGGGTCGACGTGCTCGAACAGGCGCTGGAGGGGGCCGATCAACGCCTGGCCCACGCGCTGCACGACCCGGGGGTGGGAGATCGTGAACGGGGTGGCCGCCACCCACCCGACGGTCACGGCGACCATCGACAGCGCGAACAGGGCGAAGCCCACCCAGCTGTGGTCGTTGCGGCCGGCGTAGATGTGGTTGAGGTTGACCAGGGCGCCGGTCGTCATCACCAGGGTGACGTGCACGACGATGAACATGAGGAACCACACCAGGACCAGGAAGTGGACCGAGCGGGCCACCTGGATGCTGAAGGCGCGGCTGACTCGCGTGAACCGGGTCGAGAGGGCGGGCGACATGCCGAGCCCGGTCAGCAGGGCGAGCGGGGCGGCGACGAACACGGTGACGAAGTAGGCGATCAACTGCAGCCCGTTGTAGGCGGCCCAACCGGACTCCGTGGGCCAGTTGAGCGAGAGGTACTGGATGGCCACCGACGCCGCGTTCGGGAACACTTGCCAGGTCGTGGGCACGACGTGGCGCCATTGGCCGGTGGCGAACAGCAGCACGTAGAACACGGCCCCGTTGGCCAGCCACAACATGTCGGCGCCGAGGTGCCACCAGCGGGCCAGGCCGATGGAATGGCGCAACCCGGGCAGGCCGACCTGGGCCGGCAGCGAGATCGAGTCCTGCTTCGCCGTCCACAGCGGGTCGTCCGGGACCGGTCGCTGGGCCCGGAACCAGTCGTGGCCCGGGGTGCAGTGGCGGGTCCAATACAGGCGCGGGTGGTCCGAGAAGATCTGGATCCCCGAGCGGATGATGAAGATCATCAGGAACAGGTTGAAGAGGTGCTGCCAGCGCATCCATCCCGGGAACCCGCTCGGCCCGTTCCCGACCGGCTCCACGGTCCCCGGATGGGCGGCGATGAAGCGCTGCACGGACGGCACGTTCCGCAGCCCCTGTGCCACGGCCACGGCGGCGATGAGCAGCACGAGCCCGATCGGGAGCATCCACAGCAGGTTGAACCAGCGGCTGCGCCCGATGCGCAGGCGCGGGGCGATGCCGCCGGCCTGCGGCAGCGAACCGGTGAACGCGGGGGTGATGACGTCCTCGCCGGGGAGCAGGTCGTAGAACTGGCTGCGGACGACGTCCGGGGAGATCCCATCGCCGGTGCCGCCCGGGCCGGCCGGCCTCTTACCGCGACCTCCGTCGGCACCGTTAGGCTTCGCGCTCGTCGTCATGGTGGCCGCCTGCATTCTGGCCCGTGACGCCGAGGTCCAACAATGGAAGAGTGCCAACCGGGAAGATGCGACGGACCATCACGGGGTTCCACGTCGATGACGCCGGCGATTGGGTCGCCGAGCTGTCCTGCCTGCATGGCCAGCACGTGCGGCACCGGCCACCCTTCCAGAACCGACCCTGGGTGCTGCAGCAGGCCGGGCGCGATGAGCGAATCGGCGCCGAGTTGGACTGCCCCCTGTGCGACCGGGCCGAACCGCCCGGCGATCTGGTCGCGGCCCGTACCGCCGGGCCCTTCGATGCCGAGTCCCTCCCCCCGGGGCTGCGCCGGGCCCACCGCACGGCGGCCGGGACGTGGGGGAGGCTGCGAGTCACTGGCGGCGCCGTCCACTTCACCATGGCGGTAGAGCCACCGATCACCGAGCGGCTGGAGGCCGGGGACGCCCGGTGGTTGCCGCCCGAGGTCTCGCACTCCCTCGCCATCGATGGACCGGTGTCGCTCGAGATCGACTTCTTGGTCGCCATCGGCCGGGGCGGTTAACCGGATCTGCCGGGTTCCCGACGGCCGCGAGGAGTGGGACACTGGTGACGGTCGGAGAGATCGAGAGAGGGCACGGGACGGAATGATCGGACGCAGGGAGCAGACCGTCGTGGTGCGCCAGCGCTCACGGGTGGGCACGGCCATTGTCGGCGCCCTGGTGGTGATGGCCCTCATCGCCGGGGCCGGCAGCCTGGGTCTCGGGCGGTTGCTGCCGTCGTTGCCCAACCCGTTCAGCACCAAGACGGTGGACCGCACCCAGCCGGCCCTGCTCAAGTCCCTCGAGGATCTGAGCCGCTACCAGGCGGCCACGGCCAACTTCCAGGTGATCGTGGACACGGAGAAGGACGCCAAGTTCCTGCCCTCCATCATCAAGGGCGAGCGGACCGTCTTCGTGGCCGCCGGTTCCGTCGACGCCTCGGTCGACTTCTCCCAGCTCGACGAGCGGTCGATCACGGTGTCGGAGGACCGGCGCACGGCCACCATCGTCCTGCCCGAGCCCACCGTCTCCCCGCCGACCGTCGACCCGGAGCAGAGCCGGGTGGCCAGCCGGGACCGGGGGCTACTCGACCGCATCGGCTCGGTCTTCTCGGACTCGCCCACCAGCGAGCAGCCCCTCTACGTGGCCGCCCAGGCCAAGATGCAGCAGGCCGCCGACCAGAGCGACCTGCGCAAGCGGGCCGAGGACAACACCCGCTCCATGCTCCAGGGCATGCTCCGCTCGCTCGGCTTCACCAGTGTGACGGTGTCCTTCAGCCCGACGCCTGCCTGACCCGCAGCGCCTGGACGGCCTCGATGGTGTCGGCCTCGGCCGGCGACTTGTCCGGCCGGTAGCGGCGCACCCGGGCGAAGCGCATGGACACGCCGCCCGGGTAGCGGTCCGACGCCAGGACCCCGTCCAGGGCGACCTCCACCACCAGCTCGGGCCGGACGTGGACGACGATCCCGTCCCGGCCCGTCTCCAGCTCCAGTAGCCGCCCGGTCTGCCACCCGAGCACCTCGTCGGTCAGCCCCTTGAACGTCTTGCCCACCATGACGAAGCCGCTCTCGGAGCCGCTCGCCCGGGCGCCCAGGTGCAGGTTCGACAGCCACCCCCGGCGCCGGCCGTGGCCCCACTCGGCGGCCAGGACCACGAGATCCAGCGTGCGCACCGGCTTGACCTTGCGCCACGCCGACCCCCGCCGGCCGGCCTCGTAGACCGACCCGGCGTCCTTGACCATCACGCCCTCGTGCCCGGCGGCCAGGGCCCGGTCGAGGAAGGCGGATGCGGCGTCCGGGTCGTCGGTCAGCACCGACGGCACCCG
Source organism: Acidimicrobiales bacterium (assembly GCA_035494015.1). GTDB lineage: Bacteria > Actinomycetota > Acidimicrobiia > Acidimicrobiales > AC-14 > CADCTB01. The sequence continues at coordinate 16,296 of DATJHJ010000007.1, read as the reverse complement.
GAACGGCCCGGCCACCCGGTCCAGCAGCGCGGCCCGAATGGTCAGCGGCTCGTCGAGGAGGTCCCGGCCGTCGAGGTGGAGGAGGTCGAAGAACCACACGCCGAGCGACGCGCCGGCGCCGTCGTGGCGGCCGAACCGGCTCATGGTGTCCTGGAACAGGTCCGGCCGCTCGTCGAGGCCCACGCCGATGACCTCGCCGTCGAGGACGGCCTGGTGGGCGGCGAGGCGGCGGGCCACCTCGACCACGCCCGGCAGCCGGTCGGTCACGTCGTTCAGGTTCCGGGTGAAGACGCGAACCTCGTCGCCGTCGCGGTGGACCTGGACCCGGGCCCCGTCGAGCTTCCACTCGACCGACACCAGCCCGCACCCGTCAACCGCGGCGCGTACGTCGGTGGCGGTGGCGGCCAGCATGGGCAGGACGGGGCGGAAGAGCTGCAGCCCGATGGCGCACAGCCCGTCCTCGCCCTCGGTCACCGCCACCACCGCCACCCGCGACAGGTCGCCGTCGAGCATCACCGCCCGGCGCACCACGTCGATCTTGATCCCGGTGGCCGCGGCCAGGGCGTCGCCCACCAGGGCGGCCAGGGCGCCCTGGCGCAGGTCGCCCAGCAGCAGCCGGCGCAGGAAGTCGGCCTCGGCCTCGGTGGCCCGCCCGAAGAGGTCGGTCAGCAGGGCGACCCTCGCCGTGGTCGACCCCGCCCCGGTCAGCACGGCCAGGGCGCCCACCGCCCGGTCGACCTCGCCCACGGTGATGGTCGGTCCAGCCGCGGGGGCCACGTCCACCGCCGACAGCAGCCCCCAGCCGACCCCCACCCGGCCCTGGCGGAGCTGGCCGGAGAGGAAGGCCGCCGCCGGCCCGACCTCGTCCGCTCCCGCCCGCCCGAGCACCTCGGCCAGCACCGCCACCTTGGTCGTGCGCGCCCGGGTGGCCCCGACCTTCGACGACGCCTCGACCAGGTCGGCCAGCAGCATGGGAGGATGCTGCCATGCGCATCGGGATCATCGGAGCGGGCAAGATCGGCGCCACCCTGGCCCGGCTGTTCGCCGCCGCCGGCCACGACGTCGTCATTGGCAACTCCCGTGGCGCCGACGCGGTGGCCGGGCTGGTGGCCGAGATCGGCGACCGGGCCACGGCGGCGACGGCGGCCGACGCGGCGCGGGCCGGAGAGGTCGTCTTCGTCGCCGTCCCCTTCGGCCGCCACCGTGACCTGCCCGCGGCCGAGCTGGCCGGCAAGATCGTGGTCGACGCCATGAACTACTACCCGAGCCCGGACAACCACTTCCCGGAGCTCGACGACGACTCCACCAGCTCGAGCCAGCTGGTGGCGGCCGCCCTCCCCGGCGCCCGGCTGGTCAAGGCGGTCAACACCATCTACTTCGTCCACCTGACCGAGCACGGCACCCCGCCCGGCACCCCGGGGCGCCGGGCCATCCCCATCGCCGGGGACGACGAGGAGGCCAAGCGGGTGGTCGCCGGCCTCCTCGACGACATCGGCTTCGACACCGTCGACACCGGATCGCTGGCCGACAGCCGCCGCATCCAGCCCGGCACGCCGGTCTACAACGTCCGCCTCACCCGCGACGAGGTCGCCGCCGCCCTGGCCTGACCCGCCCCCCAACCGTTTTGGCTGCAGTTACCCGCCATGTGGCGGTCAACTGCAGCCAAAACCGGGGGACGAGCGGCTCAGGCGGGGGCTACCGTCGCCACCAGCTCGTCGCGGTTCATGGAGGAACGGCCGGGGATCTCCTGCTCGGTGGCCAGCGCCTTGAGCTCCTCGAGCGAGAGGTGCTCCTTGTCGGCGACGGTCGGGGCACCGAGGGAGGCCTTGAGCGCCTCGAGCTGCTGGCCCAGATCCTCGAGGGCGGCGCGGTCGAAGGCCTTGCGGACCTGCGGGAACATCTCCTCTTCCTCTTCGGTGGCGTGGTGCTCCACGCTCTCGATGAGAACCTTGATCTTGGCCGCCCAGGCGTCGTCCTCGGGCGACAGCCCGGCCACCTCCTCGATGAGCACCTTGGCCACGTGGTGCTCCTCCATGCCCTCGCTGACCGTGTCGTGCAGCTCCTCGTTTGCGTCCACGGCGGGGTAGAAGATCTGCTCCTCGATCTCCGTGTGGACGGTGAGCTCGGTGACGATCTTCTCGGCCAGGGCCGTCATCTCCGCCGTCTCCTCGCTCTCCTCGGCGGACTGGAAACGGGCGAAGAGCCCCCGCACCCGGTTGTGGTCGGCGGTGAGCAGGTCCAAAGCGTCCAAGGGTTCGGTCCTCCTGAGAGTCGGTCGGTCCCGCGACCTGTACCCAGAGGGCGCGCTCGCTATGACCCCAGCTACCGGACCAGCGGCTTGTACTTGATCCGGTGCGGCTGGTCGGCCGCCGCCCCCAGCTCCTTGTGGCGCCAAACCTCGTAGTCGGCGAAGTTGCCCTCGAACCAGCGGACCTGGCTGTCGCCCTCGAAGGCCAGGACGTGGGTGCAGATGCGGTCGAGGAACCACCGGTCGTGGCTGATGACCACGGCGCAGCCCGGGAACGCCTCCAGCCCGTCCTCCAGGGCCCGCAGGGTGTCGACGTCGAGGTCGTTGGACGGCTCGTCGAGGAGCAGCACGTTGCCGCCGCGGCGCAGCATCTTGGCCAGGTGGACCCGGTTGCGCTCGCCGCCCGACGCCTTGCCCACCGGCTTTTGCTGATCGGAGCCGGTGAAGTTGAACGAGGCCACGTAGGCCCGCCCGTTGACCTCCCGGTTGCCGATCTTGAACAGCTCCTGGCCGCCGGTGATCTCCTCGAAGATCGTCTTCGAGTCGTCCAGGGCGTCGCGGCTCTGGTCGACGTAGGCCAGCTCGACCGTCGAGCCGATCTTCACCGACCCGCGGTCCGGCTTCTCCTGGCCAGTGATGACCTTGAACAGCGTGGTCTTGCCCGCCCCGTTGGGGCCGATGACGCCCACGATCCCGGCCGGGGGCAGCGAGAAGGACAGATCCTCGATCAGCAGCTTGTCGTCGTACGCCTTGGTCAGCCCCTCGACCTCGATGACCAGGTCGCCCAGCCGCTCGCCGGGCGGGATGGCGATCTCCAGCCGTTTGGCCCCGGCCTCGGCCTCCCGGGCCTCGGCGTAGAGCTTGTCGTAGGCGTCGATGCGGGCCTTGGACTTGGCGTGGCGGGCCTTGGCCCCGGCCCGCACCCACTCCAGCTCCCGCTCCAGGGTCTTGGCCCGGGCGCTGTCGGCCTTCTGCTCCAGCCGCAGGCGCTCCTGCTTCTGCTCAAGCCAGCCCGTGTAGTTGCCCTCGAACGGGGTGCCCCGCCCGTTGGCCAGCTCAAGGATCCAGCGGGCCACGTTGTCGAGGAAGTACCGGTCGTGGGTGATGGCGACGACGGTGCCCGGGTAGTCCTGCAGGGCCCGCTCCAGCCAGGCCACCGACTCGGCGTCCAGGTGGTTGGTGGGCTCGTCGAGCAGCAGCAGGTCGGGCTTGGACAGCAGGAGGCGGCACAGGGCGACTCGGCGGCGCTCGCCCCCCGACAGGGTGTCGACCTGGGCCTCGCCCGGGGGCAGGCGTAGGGCGTCCATGGCGATCTCGATCTGGCGCTCCAGGTCGTTCGCCCCCTTGGCGTCGATCTCGGCTTCGAGCCGGGCCTGCTCCTCGCCGATCTTGTCGAAGTCGGCGTCCGGGTCGGCGTAGCGGGCCAGGACCTCGTCGTACTGCCGGAGGAGGTCGGCCACCGCGCCCACCCCGTCCATCACGTTGGCCTTCACGTCCTTGGCCGGGTCCAGGTGGGGCTCCTGCTCCAGCAGGCCGACGGTGAAGCCGGGGGAGAGGCGGGCCTCACCGGTGTACCCGTCGTCCACCCCGGCCATGATCCGCAGCAGGGAGGACTTCCCCGACCCGTTGGGCCCGATGACCCCGATCTTGGCCCCCGGGTAGAAGGCCAGGGTCATGTCCTTCACCACTTCCTTGTCGGGAGGGTGGAAGCGGCTGACCTTCCGCATGGTGAAGATGAACTGGGCGGCGTTGGCCATGGGTCGACCCTAACCCGGGCCGTTTGGGAACCCTGGTGGCGTACCTTGTACGGCGAGCCGGGACAGGGGACGAAGGGAGCCTTGATGCCTGACGACGTGGTGACGAACGCCGCCGACCCGGAAGTGCCGCTGCACGAGGACCCGGTGATCCAAGGCCGGCGATGGTTCCTCCTCGGGATCATGTGCCTGTCGCTGGTCATGGTGGTCATGTCGGTGTCCGGCCTGAACGTGGCCCTGCCCAGCCTGCAGCGGTCGCTCAAGGCCAGCTCGACCGAGCTCCAGTGGATCGTCGACGCCTACTCGCTCGTCTTCTCCGCCCTGCTGCTGCCCGCCGGGGCCTTGGGGGACCGCTTCGGCCGCAAGCGGGCCCTGCTCCTCGGCCTGGCCGTCTTCGCCGTCGGGTCGGTCATCGGGGGCATCGCCACGGGGGCCGGCCAGGTCGTCGCCGGCCGCATCGTGAACGGGATCGGCGCCGCCTTCGTGATGCCGGCCACGCTGTCGCTGATCACCACCATCTTCCCGCCCCACGAGCGGCGCAAGGCCATTGCGGTCTGGGCCGGGTTCGCCGGGGCGGGCGGCGCCATCGGCCCGATCGTCTCCGGCGGCCTGCTGGAGCGGTTCTGGTGGGGTTCGGCCCTGCTCGTGAACATCCCCATCGTGCTCGTCGTGTTCACCGCGGTGCTCGTGTTCTCGCCGACGTCCAAGGACCCCAACGCCACGCCGCTGGACCCCGGCGGCGCCCTGCTGTCGCTCGTCACCCTGGCCGCGCTGATCTACGGGATCATCGAGGGCCCGGACAAGGGCTGGACCAGCTCCAGCATCCTGGCCGCGTTCGTCGTGGCCGCCGTCGGCCTGGTCGCCTTCGTGTCCTGGGAGCGGCGCAGCACCCATCCCATGCTGCCGCTGTGGCTGTTCAAGGACCGGCGCCTGAGCGTCGGTGCCGGGGTGGTGACCAGCAACTTCTTCGTGATGTTCGGGCTGTTCTTCCTGTTCACCCTGTACCTGCAGTTCGTCCGGGCCTACTCGCCCCTCAGCGCCGGCCTGGCCACCCTGCCGCTGGCCGTCACCCTGGTGGCCGTCGCCCCCCGCAGCGCGGCCCTAGGGGAGCGCATCGGCACCGGGCCGGTGATCGCCATCGGGTTCCTGTTCATCGCCGCCGGCTTCGGCGTGCTGACCGTGATCGACCCCGACACGCCGTACCTGGTCATCGCCGTCGCCCTCGTCCTGCTCGGGGCGGGGATGAGCCTGACCGCGGCCCCGGCCACGGGGAGCATCATGAGCGCCGTGCCGTCCTACAAGGCCGGCGTCGGCTCGGCGATCAACGACACCACCCGGGAGGTGGGCGGGGCCCTCGGCATCGCCGTGCTCGGCAGCATCAGCAACGCGGTCTACCGCTCGTCGGTCAACCTCGGCGCCCTCAACCTGCCCCCGCCGGTCCGCAAGGCGGCGGGGGAGTCCGTGGGCGCGGCCACCGGATTGGCCGGCAGCGGCCTGCCCGACGCGGCCGAGCTGGCGCGGCGGGCGGGGGCGGCGTACACCCACTCCTTCAACGTCGCCAGCCGGGTGGCCCTGGTCATGGCCCTGGTCGCCGCCGGGGTGGTGGTGTCGGTGTTCAGCCGCAAGACCGAGGAGGCGGCGGCGCGGGAGTCCGCAGCGGCCGCGCCCCGGCCCACGGCCGCGCCCATCGGATAGGTCGTTCGGCCCGTTATCGGCGGGTCGCCTCAAGCAATTGCGACCCGCCGCCGACCCGGTAGCCATGAAGCACAAGGGCTCCCGACGCCGGCAGCGCCGGCTCGAGCAGCTGGCTCGCTGGCTCGAGGAGCTCTGGTCGTGCGACTGCGCCTACCACAACGTGGCGTCGTTCCGCTGCTACGGATGCGGCGCCCGCCCGCCCCGCCGGGTCTGCGCCCAGGTCGTCGGCGAGCCGGTCGTCGAGGACGAGGACCAGGCTACGACGCCCGCGGCGTGATCAGGGGGTCGAGCAGCGCGGGCTCCTCGGCGAGCGTGGCCAGCTCGTCGTCCAGCTCGTGGTCGCCCGCGCCTCGCGCCGCCCGCACCCGCGCCATCCCGTAGGCACCGGCGCCGAGGGCGGCGAGGGCGCCGATGACGATGCTGTAGCGGGCCCCGAAGCGCTGGGCGATGGTGCCCACGATGGGCCCGCCGATGGGCGTGCTGCCGAGGAAGACCATGGCCTGGAGGGCGAGGACCCGGCCCCGCATGGACGGGGCGGCGTTGATCTGCACGATGGCGGTCGACGCGGTCATGAAGGCGATGCTGGCCAGCCCGACGAGCAGCCCGATGGCGAAGGCGGAGGGCTGGTTGGGAGCGATCGCCAGCAGGGCCATGGCCAGGCCGAACCCCACCGCGCTGACACTCACCGTCGACACGCTGATCCGCTTCCGCCGGGCCGTGGCCAGCGCCCCGACCAGCGACCCCAGGCTGACCGTCGACATGAGGAGGGTGAAGGTCACGTCGCTCCCGGCCAGATCGCGACGGGTGAACAGGGGGATCACGGTCTGGAAGTTGAAGGCCAGGGTGCCCACCACGGCCATCATCACCAGGGGAACCCACAGCTCGGGGACGCTGCGGGCATACCGCAGCCCCTCCCGCACCTGCCCGCGGCCCCGGCGGGCCACCGGCGCCTGGCGGAGCTGGGTGGGGTCCATCAGCCACAGGCCGGCGAGCACGGCCAGGTAGGAGACGCCGTCGAGCAGGAAGCACCAGCCGAAGCCGACGGTGGTGACCAGGAGGCCGGCCAGCGCGGGGCCGATCACCCGGGAACCGGTCATCAGTGCGCTGTTCAGGCTGACGGCGTTGTTGATGTCCTCCTCGGGCACCATTTCGACCACGAAGGACCGGCGGGCCGGGTTGTCGAAGGCGATCGTCAGCCCGCCCAGCAGGGCCACGGCGTAGACGGCGAGCACCGAAGCGTGCCCGCTGAAGGCCAGGGCGGCCAGGCAGAACGACTGGGCCATGGCCAGGCTCTGCACGACGAGGAGCAGCCGCCGCTTGTCCGACCGGTCGGCCACCAGGCCGGCGAACGGCCCGAGCACCAGCACCGGCCCGAACTGGGCCGCGGCCAGCCCGCCGAGGGCGATGCCGCTGTCGGTGAGCTTGAGCACCAGCAGCGTCTGGGCGATGAGGGTCAGCCAATTGCCGACCTGGGAGATGAGCTGGCCGCTGAAGAAGAGCCGGAAGTTGCGGGTGTGCAAGGAGCGGAACGTCTCGCCCGCCCCCCGCCGCAGGGCCTTCACGGGCGCTCCTCGCCGGCCAGGTGATCCAGCACGTCCAGGGCGTCGGCCAGCCGCCGCCGGTCGTCGGGGCCCAGACGATCGATGCCACCCACCAGCCAGGCCGTCTTGCGCCGCCGCGACTCGGCGATCAGCTCCGCCCCCCGGTCCGACGTCATCACCGTGGCGATCCGGCGGTCGACCGGATCTATGGTGCGCACGACCAGGCCGTCCTGGGCCAGCTTCTTGACCAGCCGGGTGATCGACGGCGGGGCCAGGCGCTCGTGCTCGGCCAGGGCGCCGAGGGAGAGGGGGCCGTGGTTGGCGATCACGGCCAGGGCCGAAAGCTGGCTGGGGGTCAGCCCGGCATCGGCCTCCTGACGCAGGCGGCGGGCCAGCCGGGTCACGCTCAGCCGCAGCCGGCCAGCCATCTCCGACGAATCGTGGGCAATGGGGGCGGACGCGGTGCCGGTCTGGCGGGTCATCGCCAATTACTTTACCACGCTAATTAGCGTAGCTAAGCATTGTCGCGGCATGAGCACGACGCCGCCACCTCGCACCGGTGGCGCGGAACCTACCCTGGGGTCCCGTGAAGCGGGCGATGGCCGTCGCACTCGCTCTCGCCCTCTGCCAGCTGGCCGGATGTGGGGGAGCGGGCAATCCTGCCCGGCCCGCGCCCGCCTACCCCCTCGACCAGACCCTGCGGCTGAACCAGATCCAGGTGCTGGGGACGCACAACAGCTATCACCTGGCCCCGCCGGCCGGGCCGAACTTGACGCCCGACCGCGACGTCTCCCAGTCGCCTTTGTCCGTGCAGCTCGATCGCCAATCGGTCCGCCAGATCGAGCTGGACGTGCACGCCTCTGCGGGCGGCCCGCTGCCCGTGTACCACCTCCAGGGTGACGAAGGGACGACCTGCCCCACCCTCGTCCAGTGCCTGCGGGAGGTTCGGGACTGGTCCGACAGCCATCGCGGCCACCTCCCGGTGTTCGTCCTCATCGAGCCCAAGCACGAGATCGGGGCCTTGGTGGACGCGATGGCCGTCGACGCCGAGGTTCGCAGCGTCTTTCGCCCCGACCAGTTGGTGACGCCCGACGACGTCCAAGGGGACTCGCCGACGTTGCGCCAGGCCGTGCAGGACCGGGGTTGGCCACTGCTGGGTTCGACCCGGAACAAGGTCGTGGTCGTGTACACCGACGAGGCGCTGACCCGGCTGATCTACACCTCCAACGAGACCTCGCTGCGGGGCCGGAGCATGTTCGTGTACGCCGAGCCCTCGAGCCCACTGGGCGCCTTCGCCAGTGTCCCCGATGCTCGTGCGGGCTCCGCTCGCATCGCCGAGCTTCTCGGGGCTGGCTTCATCGTCAGGACCCGAGCCGACGACAGCGGCGTCGAGGCCCGGGCCAACGATGCCTCGCGAGCCACGGCGGCCCTGGCCTCCGGCGCCCAGCTGGTGAGCACCGACTATCCGGTGCCCGCTCCCTCGGGGTACGTCGTGCCCCCACCCGGCACGCCGGCCCGTTGCGACCCGGTCACCGCCTCCCCGACCCTGGCCTGCGCCCCGAGGGACGTGGAGAACCTGGGCTAGCAAGGCGCCCGGTTTGCCCCCCGAGGCACGGGGTAGGCGCGCGCCATTCCGTCGAGCAACCATTCCGGAGGCGCGCCATGTCCCAGCAGCTGGCCAACAAGAAGATCGCGTTCGTCGTCGCCAACGAGGGGATCGAGCAGATCGAGCTCACCCGCCCGTGGGACGCGGTGGTGGAAGCCGGGGGCACGCCCGTACTGATCGCCCCGGAGGCGGGTTCGGCCCAGGCCATGAACCACCTGGACAAGGGTGACGAGTTCCCGGTCGACGCCACCTTCGCCGACGTCAGCCCGGAGGACTTCGATGCCATCGTCCTGCCCGGCGGTGTGGCCAACCCGGACCGGCTGCGCACGGACGCCACCGCCGTCGCCTGGGTACGCGACTTCGTCGAGTCCGGCCGGCCGACCGCGGTGATCTGCCACGCCCCGTGGACGCTGGTCGAGGCCGGGGTCGTGCGCGGCCGGCGGATCACGTCGTGGCCGAGCCTGCAGACCGACATCCGCAACGCGGGCGGGAACTGGGTCGACGAGCAGGTGGTGGTCGACGGCAACCTGATCACCAGCCGCAAGCCCGACGACCTGGACGCCTTCTGCGCCGCCTTCGTCGAGGCGGCGGCCGACGCCCGGGCCTCGTCCGCGGCCTAGGGAGCTACGACGGCTTGGTGTCGAGCACCTCGACGACGAACCAAAGCGTCTCATCGGGAGCGATGTCCGGCGGCGAACCGTCGGCCCCGTAGCCCTGGTCCGGCGGGATGCCGAGGAGGCGCTGGCCGCCGACCTTCATGTTCGGGATGCCGACCGTCCACCCCTTGATGACCCCGCTCAACGGGAAGGTGGCGGGCTGGTTGCGCGAGTACGACGAGTCGAAGATCTTCCCCGTCGAGCAGGACACCCCGATGTAGTTGACCGTCACCGTGTCGTTGGCCCCGACGGTGGCGCCTGTGCCCACCTTCAGATCCTGGCTGACCAGCTGGGTGGGCGGCGGCCCGACCTGCACGGGCACGCTCGGGGCGCCGGCGGGTAGGGGATCGGCCACCGGGACGCATGGCTTGCCCGCGGCCGACCCTGCAGCGGTGCCGGCCACAGTGGTCGACGACGACGTGGCCACCTTGGACGACCCGCCGCTGCGGGTGGCGACGAAGATGGCCACCGCGGCCAGCGCGACCACGACCACACCAACCCGAATGTTGCGCTGCCGGCGGGCCCGAGCCCGGGCCAGGGCCGCCTCGCGCGCCCGGCGGGCGTCCCGCTGCGTCCGCTGACGGTCTCGCTTCGTGCCGGCCACGCCGGGCAACGTAGCAAGTGGATGGTGCGGGCTGGCATCGCCTGCCCGAACCACGTGCCCGTCGAGTTACACGTATCGTACACGCTCGGTGTACTCTGCGTGTATGAGCAGGGCGCGCACCAACATCGAGATCGACGACGGCTACGTCCGCACGATCATGGACCGCTACGGCGTCCACACCAAGACCGAGGCCGTCGATCTTGCCCTGCGCCATCTTGCCGGTCAGCCAATGACCCGGGACGAGGCCTTGGCCATGCGCGGCGTGAAGGCCATCGGCGAGGTGCCGCCGGACGACACGCCGCCTGGCGAGTGATCCTCGCCGACACATCGGCTTGGGTCGAATACGACCGGGCGACGGGCAGTACCGTCGACCAACGGCTGACGGAGCTGATCCGCGCTGAGGGGCCGCTGGCGGTCACCGAGCCGGTCCTCATGGAGGTCTTGGCCGGCGCTCGTGACGATCACCGCGAACGAGCCCTGCGTCGGCTCCTCCTGCGCTTCGATCTCCTCGCGCTCGACACGGCAGCCGACTTCGACGCTGCTGCCCGCATCTACCGTCGATGCCGGCGGGCGGGGGTCACGCCACGGGGAATGGTCGACTGCCTCATCGCCTCTGTGGCCCGTCGCCATGAAGCGACGATCCTTTCCCAAGACGCTGACCTCTCGAGGGTGGCCCGGGTCGTCGGGATCGAGCTTGACCAGGCGTCACTGACCGCCTGACCGTCCTCCGGCGTTCGAAGGCCGGCTCCGGGCCGGCGCGGATTCGGTTGGCGTTGGCAGTGAGGCTGAGGCGTGAACAGCGCAGCCGTAGCATGATTCGTGCTACGTTGCGCGGCGTGGCCCGATCACTGCACGTGCGCCTCGATGACGCATCAGCCGCCGCGCTCGACGTCGTGCGCGCCGGCGGAATGAGCGACTCCGAGGCCGTGCGCACCGCTCTTCGCGAGGCGGCCGCACGCCGGCGAACCCGCTCTGCTCTTCGCGAGGAAGTACGGCGCGTCGGGGCCGACGAGGGCGACCGTGAGGAGATGCGAATCATCCGCGAGCAGATGGCCGACCTCGCGCCTGGGCTCGTGGACTGAGATGGTACGGGGTGAGGTTTTCCATCTGCGTGCCCGAGGACACGAGCAGCGCGGAGCCCGTTACGCAGTCGTCGTGCAGGCCGATGAGTTCCTGAACCTTTCGACGACACTCGTCGTGCCGACCTCCACCGGCGCCCTCCCGGCGAGCTTCAGGCCCACGATCACCCTCGACGGGCGCGAGACCCGGGTCATCGTTGAGCAGACGACCGTGGTGGACCCCCAGCGACTTGGTCGCGCTGCCGGCCGGCTCGACGAAAGGGAGCTGCGGGCCATCGATGATGCTCTCGCTCTCATCCTGGGCCTGTAGCGACCTGACATAAGCGCCATCGACGATGCTCTCAGCGACCTGACATAACGAGCATTATGGGCGGTCAACCTACATGGATTGCACCAGTTGCAAGTACTCATTTGTGCTCGCGCGGTGGGCTCCGACCAGGGAGTCTTCCGATCAGGTGCAGCGCAGTGGAGTCGAAGAGGGTCCGCGCCGGCCGATCGTCCGAGCGCGCTGACCTGCCCGTTTGCACGTGGCCTTGCATCCGATGGAAGGTTCGTGCGCCAGCTTCAGCCGCACCGGAGGGACTGTGGGTGGATCATGGAGGGTCCCCGGCGGCGCACCGGCGTTACTGACCGAGCGTGCAGTGCCGCTGCTCAGGCCCGAGGATCAGGTCTTCGACGAGATGCTGGCCGGGTGCGGGACCAGCAGCTCAGTCGGAACCTGCGTCGTGAAACGATCGAGGACCGACTCGCGCTGATCCGCCGCCTTCAACGGTTCTCAGCCGAGTACCCGTGGTCGTGGACACCCCAGGACCTGGAGTCCTTCACCTCGGAGCTGCGCGGCGGCGACTCCCCCGCAGCCCTTTCGACAGTCCGGGGCTACCAGTGCGCCATCCGGCTCTTTCTCGAGTTCGCCAGCGACCCCCGCTACGCCTGGACGTCTGTGTGCGAACAGATGTTTGGTACCCACCCGACCCAGATCTGCTTCGAGTGGCATACCGCTCAGCACTCGGCTGACAGCGAAGGCCGCCCGGAGCGCCGGGCCCTCACCGAGGCGGAGCTCCAGCGCCTCTTCGACTATGCCGATGATCGGGTCGCGCAGGCCCGGCAGTCCGGAAACAAGGGTGTGGTTGCCTCTCTTGCGGGACGTCACCGCCTTCAAGGTCGCCTATGCCTGGTGCCTACGACGGAGGGAGGTCGTGATGCTGGACCTCGAGCAACAAAGGGTTCGGCGTTCCGTCGCTAATGGCAGATTTCTTCGGAGACTCGCTTAGGTGCACGGTGACCGTCGTTCGCGACGGCCATCCCCTGCGGGCGGCATCACGCGCATATCCGACGAGGCCGGGATGCTCTCCCCGCCGGGCCGCTTCAGCCATGTAGGCCGCCACCGCGGCCAGGCATCGTTGTCGATCGAGCACGGCCGGCTACAAGGCGACGGGAGGACGCTGTGGTTGGACTCCCCTCGTTGGCCGGCGAGAAAATGCAGCGTTTCGAGAACGATCTGACACTGTCACCGGTTTGCCCGATCCGCTGGCGATAAACGATCGCCATCGAGCATCTCCGCCATGTCCGCTGGTGGGCGGCTCCCACGAAGCCTGTCGTCGAGGCGCTCGATTCTCCTGCGATCTCTGATCATGGCGTCTGCCCGCTTGCGAATGGCGAATTTCTCGAGACGCTTTGATGCCATCCCCGCCTCCGTTCTCGCTGATCTGATTGCTACTTCTGACTGCATTTCGTCACCCTCTGGGTGCCCCGAAGCTCAGAATGAGCCTTCCCAGCCGACGATGGACAGAGGTGCGGCGGCCCCGGTCCACGGCCCGCGCCATCGTCACCGCGATGCCGACGACTGGGACGGCCAGCAGCACAAGCTGTAGACCGCTGAGCGCTGCCCCCTGCACCGCACCATGCCGCAGCGCGGCGAGCAGGGCAGTCGATTGATCGCCGATCGACCTGCCCGTCGTGGCCACGAGCGAAGGCAGCCGGATGGCTATGAACAGCAAGGAGGCCATCAGAAGGGGAACGGTGGTCAGCACCCACGCGGTGACGATGGCGCGAGCCTTGGGCTTGAGCACGGTCACGGCCTTCGCCGGCGAGCGTCCCGGAACCAGGCTGGAGAGAATGGGCCTGATGCGTCCGAAGAGGTCGGGGATGCCGGCCAGGTCACTCACCACGTAGTAACCGTCCAGGCGGACGAAGGGCAGGAACTGCTGGAGGATGGCCAGATGCTGCACGGCGAGAACCACGACGAGGGGCTCGAAGCCGGTCACCCCGTACACGCCGGCCAGCACCAGGATGAAGACGACGTTGAAGTACACCCCGCCCAGATCACAGCGCAGACGCCCTCGTCGGTCCAGGCGGTGGGAGTCGTTCAGATCGTTGTAGAAGACGGGCCAGATCAGGTAGATGCCGGCGCCGATGACGCCCGGCTCGGCCCCGCCGTAGCGGCTCGCCGTGGCGTGGCCGAGCTCGTGAAGGCCGCCGGCCATCAGGGTGAGCGCCACCGCCAGCAGGAGGAGCGCCGGCTCGGAGATGAGGCGTTCGACCCCCGGCGCAATGCCGCCGCCAAGCACGAGCCACACGTCCACGAACACCAGGGCGGCCAACGCCCCGACGATGAGAGCCGGCAGGAACAATGGACGCAGCACCGTTGTCACGGCGCGGACAAGGCGCGCAGGGGCGACGCCGGCGTGCAGGGTGAGGCCGAGCAGCGCCTGCCTCGAAGGCAGTGGGTCGGCGGTGGCCGAATCGGCCACCAGCCCGAGCGGGCGCAGCTTGGTGTCGATGAGGTACTCGACGCTGGCGACGCTGATCGGTCGTCCCAGCTCCTGGCTCAGTCGGGATGCGACGGCCTCCAGATCCCGCTCGCCGTCGAGGCTGGCGGCCAGGCGATGCAAAAGGGGGGAGACCTCGAGCATCTGCCCGTCCGCCCGACGGATGATCCACGGCGGCTCGACGCAGCCCGAATCCTTGTATGCGCCGAGCAGCTCGATGCCCAGCGCCACGCGGGGGACGGTGCGGTCTGGGGGGCGTGAGCCCGTTGGTTCGGCGAGAACGGTGGTCATGGGCGTTGTGGTCGACGATGAAAACCCCGGCGCGGCGCTTGGGATTCGCCGCGCCGGGGAGAGCGGATGTGGTTAGACCTGGCCGATCGAGCCGAGCCAGTTCGGGCCCTTGGTGTCCACGTTCACGTTGACGCCGTCCAGGCCGACCAGGGGGATCCCCAGCAGAGACACGGCGGCGAGCAGCTGACGGCCCGGCAGCTGGGCGGTGTGCTGGCTGTCTAGCTCTTCGACTGTGAAGTCATTGTTCTGCATGTGGTTCGGCTCCTATGTGTAGTGTGATCGGAATTTGAGCGACCGTGCCGACGGAAATACACCATGGGTCTGGGAGTCTCAACCGTTAGCTAGAAGTTCACGCCGACAGCACGCGGGGCTCGAAATTGACAGTACATCATGCGTGTCGGCTTCAACCACTCTGGGCCGAAAAATCCACGAGCACGCAGGGCGTCGTCTGTTCCATGTCGGTAATGGTTCTCGACGACTAGGCGATCGTCCTAGAGGTCAAGTGCAGGCGGTTCACTCTGCGGAGAATGCGGTCTCTAGACATTAGGCGTCGGCGCTGAATTTGCTCGTGTTCCCGGTGCGGACGAAGGCGAGGGCATGGCCGACCTCGTGGGCCACGACGTAGCGCATCCGGGCATCGGAGGGCCCGATCCGCGACGGGTTGACCGCGATGTAGGCCCCCCGGTAGGACAGAACGGGGCCTGTCGGCAGCAGACGACGCCCAGTGCTGATGATCATCAGGAAAGGTCTGCGTGTCGCCCGGGGCAGGGGTAATGGAAGCCTGCGGGGGGGTCGGCGGCCTGGAAAGCGCAAGGTGGTGGGGACCGTGTAGGGGATCGCCATGGTCAGTGCGGGGGGCAGGTCGGCGGGCTGGACGGCTGCAAGGGCGCTGAAGCAGCGGGCTGCGTCGGCAGGAGCGACAGGTGGCACCGCGGGCGGGCTGGGGAGCAGTCGACCACTCCTCTGGCCGCGAACGGCCAGAGGAGACGACTGCCAGCACGTTGGCGAGGCGGCGAGCACGTCGGGTTCCAAGAACACGAACTCGAAGCCAGCGTATGGGCGCTGATGATGTGACGGGTTACTGGAATCTCTCCTTGGTGCGGCGTATCTCGTGGCGCGTAAGTAAGCCGTGGCACTGTTGTGCGGGACCGGGCCGGAGAACGGGTACGGCGACCAGCGCCTGGGGGTACGCACCTGAGAGCTCATCCGGATGACGGAACGCTGAGATTCATCGTGGTGCGGCCGTGGTGGCCCGGGAGAAGCTGTTGGTCGAGCTGCGGGCAACCGGCGAGCTGGCTGCCCAGCGCCGGCTTCGAATGCCAACCCTGGCCCGGCATATCGGCCTGGTCGTCGGCTCCGAGGGGGCCGGGCGGGCCGACATCCTGGCCGTGCTGGGATCGTCGCCCATCGCCTTCGAGGTTCTGGAGGAGACGGCGGCCATGAGCGGGCCGACGGCGCCGGCCGATGTGGCCCGACCGCTGGCCCGGCTGTGCGGGCGGGGAGCGGAGGTCATTGTCGTGGCGAGAGGAGGCGGGGCCCGGTCGGGGCTCCACTGCTGGGACGTCCCCGAGCTCGTCCGGGCCATAACTCCGCCCGCTCGTTTCCCACCCCGTCGGCGGCCGCCGCCGCTCTGGCCCGGGCCGAGGCCGTGAGCACGACCCGGCAGGCCGAGGATGCCCGCAAGCGCCACCAGGTCGAGGTCGCTCGGCTGCAGGAGCGCAACCGCCGCCGGATGGTCGTTGCCGCCGTGGTCATCGCCGCCCTGGTCGTTCTCGTCGTCGCCCTCGCAGCTCACTGATGCCCGTGAGGAGGATCGTTGTTGAACGCGCCCGTCCAGCGGACGCCACAACGCCAGTCCGTAGCGCGCAGCCAGGGGAGGGCGAGGTCGAGGGCTCACTAGGGCCGGCGACCTAGACCTAGACATCCCACGGGCCGTACGTGTCAAGCGGCTTCTTCCATGCGGTGCCCCCATGCGGTCTCCTCGTCGTAAAGGACTCCGTGCCGGAGGCAGCCGTGCAGGATGCCGACGAGTCGGTTGGCCAGGGCTCGTAGCG
>DATJHJ010000006.1:0-11979 GCA_035494015.1 Acidimicrobiales bacterium | reverse complement strand
CGGCCATCGGGGTGATCACCACCGCTTCCTTCGCCTTCGGGATCGCCCTGCTCGGCCTCTACGGCCAGGTGCGCAAGAGCATCGACGCCGCCATCTTCGGCAGCGTCCTGGGCGTCACGACGGCCGACGTGTGGGTTGTGGCCGGCGTGACCGTGGCCGCCGGCGCCGTCGTGTTCTTCTTCTACCGCAAGCTCCTGTTCACCACCTTCGACCCCGAGGTGGCCGACGTCTCGGGCGTGAACACCGCCCGGATGGACGCCCTGCTCATGCTCCTGCTCTCGGTGTCGATCCTGGCCACCATGAAGGTCTTGGGGGTGGTGCTCATCGCCGCCACTCTGGTCATTCCCGCGGTGGTGGCGCGCATGCTGACCAACAGCTTCGCCCGCATGCTGTGGCTGTCAACCCTGATCGGGGCCTCGTGCGGCTTCGTCGGGATGACCCTCAGCTACCACCTCGACGTCTCGTCGGGGGCCACGATCGTGCTGGTCGGGGCGGCCGTTTTCTCCGTGGTCTTCGCCCTCACCGGAGCCCAGGGCCGCCGCCGGGCCGCCGGGCTCCACGACCACGCCGCCGCCGCCCCCTAGCTCGAGAACCCCCGATTGGACTCGGCGCGCCGCGCCCGACAGTGTAGGAAGTGCCGTGCGACGCAACCGCCGTTTGGCCGCCCTGAGCGCCACTGTGTTCCTCTTCCTGGCCGCCTGTGCCAAGAACGCGCCCCAGACCACCCTGAAGCCCAAGGGCGACGTGGCCCGGCGGATCGACCACCTCATCAACCCGGTGTTCCTGGTAGCCGCCGTGGTGTTCGTGCTGGTCGAAGGGCTGATCGTCATCTGCCTGGTCCGGTTCCGCGCCCGGCCCGACTCCCCGGAGCCCGAGCAGATCCATGGCAACAGCCGCTTGGAGGTGGGTTGGACCCTGGCCCCGGCGGTGATCCTCCTGCTGGTGGCCATCCCTACGATCAAGACCATCTTCGACCTGGCCCGCAAGCCGGCCGACGCGGTCAACATCACCATTACCGGCCACCAGTTCTGGTGGGAGATCCACTACGACGACCTGGGCGTGACCACGGCCAACGAGCTGCGCATGCCGGCCGGCCGTCCCGTCGAGATCACCCTCCACAGCGACGACGTGATCCACAGCTTCTGGATCCCGCCGCTGGGGGGCAAGACCGACGTCGTCCCCGGCCGCAGCAACCACATGCACTACGAGGCCGACGCGCCCGGCACCTACCTGGGCCAGTGCACCGAGTTCTGCGGCGCCTCCCACGCCAACATGCGGGCCCGGGCCATCGCCATGAACCCGGTGGACTTCGACGCCTGGGTGGCGGGGCAGAAGGCCGGGCCGGTCACCCCGCCGGCCGGGAGCCTGGCCGAGGCGGGCATGAACATCTTCACCTCCCGGGGCTGCGCCGGCTGCCACACCGTCGAGGGCCTCACGGCCGGCAAGGTGGGGCCGAACCTGACCCACTTCGCCACCCGCACGTCCTTCGCCGGCAGCATTTTCGACAACAACGACGCCAACCTGCACACGTGGCTGGGTGACCCGCAGGCGGTGAAGCCCGGGAACAAGATGATCATCCCTGGCGCGAAACTGAACCCCGACGAGATCAACAAGCTCGTCGCCTACCTGGACAGCTTGCATTGAGCGTGCGACACCCGAAGTTCGCTGGTGAGCCGGGCACGGCTCTGGAGGGCCCGTAGATGGCAATCGTCACCCCGTCCCGGCCGGAGGCCCTGGCGCCCGCCGACCGCCTCGACACGCCGACCCGGTTCCTGCGGCGGCCGACCGGCTACACCAAGGGCCTCTGGGGATGGCTGACGACGGTCGACCACAAGAAGATCGGCCTGATGTACATGGGCACGGCGTTCATCTTCTTCATGATCGGCGGGTTCGAGGCGCTCCTGCTGCGCATCCAGCTGGGATCGCCCGACAACACCTTCCTGCGGGCGGACACCTACAACCAGGTCTTCACCATGCACGGCACGACGATGATCTTCCTGGTCATCATGCCGCTGTCCGCCGGGCTGGCCAACTACCTGCTGCCGATCATGATCGGGGCCCGGGACGTCGCCTTCCCCCGGCTCAACGCCGCCGGGTACTGGATCTTCCTGGTCGGCGGCCTGTTCATGTACTCCAGCTTCCTCCTGGGCGGCGCGCCCAACGGCGGCTGGTTCGGCTACGTGCCCCTGAGCCGGAACATGCCCGGCCACAACATCGACTACTGGGTGTTCGGCCTGCAGATCCTGGGCATCGCCTCGCTCACCGGCGCGGTGAACCTGATCGTCACCGTCATCAACATGCGGGCGCCGGGCATGAGCCTGATGCGCATGCCCATCTTCGTGTGGATGAGCCTGGTGGCCCAGTTCCTCCTGCTCTTCGCCATCCCGGTCATCACCGTCGCCCTGTTCCTGCTCAACTTCGACCGGCTCTTCTCCACCAACTTCTTCAACGTGGCCGCCGGCTCAGACCCGCTGCTCTGGCAACACCTCTTCTGGCTCTTCGGCCATCCGGAGGTCTACATCCTCATCCTGCCGGCCATGGGCATCGTGTCCGAGGTATTGCCGGTCTTCACCCGCAAGCCGCTGTTCGGCTACCAGGTCATGGTGTTCTCCGGCATCGCCATCGGCTTCATGGGCTGGGGCGTGTGGGCCCACCACATGTTCGCCACCGGCCTCGGCCCGGTGGCGGTGTCCGCCTTCAGCGCCTCGACGATGTTCATCGCCGTGCCCACCGGGGTGAAGATCTTCAACTGGATCGCCACCATGTGGAAGGGCAAGATCACCTTCTCCACGCCCTTCCTGTTCGCCGTCGGGTTCGTGGCCATGTTCACCATCGGCGGCCTCTCCGGCGTGACCCACGGGGTGGTCCCGGCCGACACCCAGCAGACGGACACCTACTACATCGTCGCCCACTTCCACTACGTGCTCTTCGGCGGGAGCATGTTCGGCCTGTTCTCGGGGGCGTACTACTGGTGGCCGAAGTTCACCGGGCGGCTGCTGAACGACCGGATCGGCAAGGTCCACTTCTGGCTCATGCTCATCGGGTTCAACATGACCTTCGGCCCGTTCCACATCCTCGGGCTGCAGGGCATGCCCCGGCGTATCTACACCTACCCCGCGGGCCGGGGCTGGGACGTGTGGAACATGGTGTCCACCATCGGGTCGTTCGTCATCGCCGCCTCGGTGCTGACGTTCATCTACAACATCTACAAGAGCCGGAACTCGCCCCTGGTCGGCGACGACCCCTGGGACGCCCGGACGCTGGAATGGACGGTCCCGTCGCCGCCGCCCGAGTACAACTTCAAGGAGATCCCGCTCATCACCAGCCGCGACGAGCTCTGGCACCGCAAGTACACCGAGGACGAGCACGGCCGTGCGGTGCGCCGGGAGCTGCCCGAGGCCCAGCCGGTCATGGCCGGTACCGAGGTGGAGCCGTCCGGTGAGGCCCACGAGGGGCCCGACCTGCTCGGTGCCGACGTGGGCCACGGCGGCGAAGGCGCGGAGGAGCACGAGCCCCACATCCACATGCCCTCGCCCTCGTACTGGCCGCTCATGGTGGCCCTCGGCCTGCCCATCATCTGCTACGGGATGATCTACAAGGTGTGGGCCGTCGCCATCATCGGAGGCATCTGGACCATGTCCAGCATCTACGCATGGGCCCTCGAGCCCGCCACCGCGCCGGAGGACACACCCGTCCATGGCCCCGACACCGCGGGCCACGACGTCGAGGCGGTGCCGGCGTCATGACCGAGACGATCACGGCCACGTCCGGGAGCCACTCCGAGGTCGAGCCGGGCCACCCGCCCACCGCCACCGGGCTGTCGAACGAGAAGGTGGGGATGTGGGCCTTCCTGGGCTCCGAGTGCCTGCTGTTCGGGGCGCTGATCTCGACTTACCTGCTGTTCAAGGGCCAGAGCAAGCCGGGCACGATCGTGCCCAAGGACGTGTTCGACATCCCGTACACGTCGGTCAGCTCCTTCGTCCTGCTGATGAGCAGCCTGACCATGGTGCTGGCCCTGGCCGCCATCCAGCGGGGGGACCACCGCCGCACGCGGGTGTGGATCCTGACCACCGCCCTGCTGGGGGCCAGCTTCGTGGCCGGCCAGTGCTACGAGTTCACCACCTTCGTCCGTGAGGGCATGAACCTGCGGGTGAACCTGTTCGGCTCCAGCTTCTTCGTCCTCACCGGGTTCCACGGGGCCCACGTGACCATCGGCGTGCTCATGCTGCTCTCGCTGTACAGCATGTCGCTGCGGGGCAAGCTGCCGGAGTCCAAGGCCGAGACGGTCGAGCTGGTCGGCCTGTACTGGCACTTCGTCGACATCGTCTGGATCGTGATCTTCACCCTGGTGTACCTGATCCCATGAGCGAGCACCGAAGCGGAGCGGAGGAGCGCAGCTCCAATCGATTTCTCATCGGCATACCATCGGAGATGGTGAACCGATGACCGACGCCGCCGCCACCACCCACGAGCCCGGACCGGTCGTCAAGCCCTCGCCGGCCGAGGGCGGGACCCACCACGACCACCCGAGCGAGCTCGAGTACGTCAAGATCGCCGCCATCCTGGCCTTCATCACCGCGGCCGAGGTGACCGTCTATTACGTCAAGGCGCTGAAGGGGGTCCTCGCCCCCATACTGATCGTGTTCTCGCTGATCAAGTTCACCATGGTCGTGCTGTGGTTCATGCACCTCCGCTTCGACAGCCGCCTGTTCCGCCGGCTGTTCGTCACCGGGCTCGGACTGGCCACGTTCGTCTTCACCGCGGTGCTGACCACGTTCCACGTCTGGACCAGGTAGGCCCCTCTTGCTCGCGGCGACGGCCGTCCCGTTCCCGCACTGGCACGCCCACCTCGACGTGTGGGCCATCGTCGGCGGGATCGCCGTGCTCTACGCCGGCGCCATCCGGCGGGAGAAGGCCCGGCGCCCGGGCGAGCAGGTCATCAGCCCGTTCCAGCTCCGCTGCCTGATCGGCGGGCTGGCGGTCATGTGGCTGGCGTCGGACTGGCCGATCCACGACCTGGCCGAGGCCTACCTCTACAGCGTCCACATGGTCCAGCACCTGCTGTTCACCATGGTGGTGGCGTTGCTCCTGGTGGCCGGCACCCCGGGTTGGATGGTGCGCAACGTGCTGGGCTCGGGCTGGCGGCTGGCCGTGGTCCGCTCGCTCAGCAGGCCCGTGACCGGGCTCATCCAGTTCAACGTGATCCTGGTGGCGAGCCACTGGCCCCTGGTGGTCGAGGCCACCGTCCGCCACCACCCCCTCCACTTCCTGGCCCACGCCGTGCTGCTGACCTCGGCGGTGCTCATGTGGATGCCGATCGCCAGCCAGCTGCCGGAGATCCCCCGGCTCAAGCCGCCGACGCAGATGCTCTACCTGTTCCTGCAGACGATCGTCCCCACCGTTCCGGCGTCGTTCCTGACCTTCAACTCCCACCCGCTCTACAAGATCTACGCCACCTTCCCCCGGCTGTGGGGCATCTCTGCTCTCACCGACCAGCAGTTCGCCGGGCTGATCATGAAGATCGTGGGCGGGCTCTACCTGTGGGCGGTCATCGCGGTGATCTTCTTCCGCTGGTACGAGGACGAGGAGCGCCACCCGCCGGAGGACGCCGTCCTGCACTGGCACGACGTGGAGCACGAGCTGACGGACAAGCCCGCCCCCCGGTAGCGCCCCGGTAGCGGCGAGGCCTCTCGTCTACGCTGCCGAACGTGGCCGACGCGCCCGCCGCCCGCCGGTTGCGACTGGCCGAGCTGGCCGGATCCCTGTCGCTGGCCACCGACCTCGGGCTCGGCCACCCGCTCGAGCAGGCCCTGCGGTCGAGCCTGCTCGCCGTGTCCCTGGGCCGCCTCGCCGGCCTCGGCCCCGGCGACCTCCAGGTCGCCTACTACCTCTCCCTGCTGCGGCTGATCGGCTGCACGTCGACCGCTTCCGACGTGGCCGCCCTCCTCGGGGACGACCGGGCCCTGGGCGCCTGGTTCGAGACGGTGGACCCGGCATCGGACCGGGAGGCCATGGGGGCCATGCTGCGCAACGTCGGCAAGGGCGAGGCCCCCCTGCGCCGGCTGCGGATGATCGCTCGGCTCATGACGTCGGGCTCGTCGATGCGGGAGGGGAGCCGGATCCACTGCGAGGTCGGGCGGCTGCTGTGCGACGAGCTGAGCCTGCCCGACGACGTGCGCGATGCCTTCGGCCAGATGTTCGAGCGGTGGGACGGCCACCACGCCTGGCCGGGCGAGCGGCGCGGCGAAGAGATTCACGTGGGCGTCCGCCTCGTCCACCTGTGCGGCGACCTGGTGACCTTCGACCGGCTGCAGGGCCGGGACGGGGCGGTGGCCGTGGCCCGGCGCCGCTCCGGCAAGGGCTACGACCCGGCCCTCGTCGAGCTGTTCTGCGACCACGCCGACGAGGTGCTCGACCCTTCCCACGACGCCGCGGTATGGGCTGCGGCCATGGCCGCCGAGCCGGAGCCGTGGCTGTGGCTGGAGGGCGACGAGGCCATCGACGCCGCGGCCCGGGCGGTGGGCGACTTCGCCGACCTCAAGTCGCCGTTCTTCGTCGGCCACTCGCGCGCCGTGGCCGACCTCGCCGCCGACGCCGCGGCCGGGGCCGGCCTGACCCCGCCGGACGTCCTGCGGGCCCGCCGGGCCGGCTGGCTCCACGACGTGGGGCGCACGGGCGTGTCGAACGCGGTGTGGGAGAAGGCGGGCCCGCTGACCGACGGCGAGTGGGAGCAGGTGCGGCTGCACCCGTACTACACCGAGCGGGTGCTGGTCCGGGCCGGGGGGCTGTCAGGCCTGGCCCGGGTCGCCGCCGCCCACCACGAGCGGGCCGACGGCAGCGGCTACCCCAAGGGGTTGGAGGCTGGGGGACTCCTGCCCGTGGCTGCCATCCTCGCCGCCGCCGACACCTACCGGGGCCTGGTGGAGGACCGGCCCCACCGGCCGGGCGCCGACCCGGCCACCGCCGCCGCGGCCATGCGGGACGACGTCGTGGCCGGCCGCCTCGACGGCGATTCGGTCGACGCCGTGCTGCGGGCCGCCGGCCACCGCCCGCCCCGGGCCCGCGCCTCCTGGCCTGCGGGCCTCACCGACCGGGAGGTCGAGGTTCTGGGTCGCGTGGCCAAGGGCCTCACCAACCGGCAGGTGGCGGCCGCCCTCGGGATCGCCGAGAAGACGGTGGGCAACCACATCGAGCACGTGTACCAGAAGGTCGGCGTCTCGACCCGGGCCGCGGCCACCCTCTTCGCCCTCCAGCACGATCTGCTCGAAAAATGAGGGGAACGCCTCATACGCTGGAGGCCCCGTGGAGTGACGATCCTTTTGCAAATCCCAACCCGCACGAGGA
Organism: Acidimicrobiales bacterium; assembly: GCA_035494015.1. Classification (GTDB taxonomy): domain Bacteria; phylum Actinomycetota; class Acidimicrobiia; order Acidimicrobiales; family AC-14; genus CADCTB01. The sequence goes on along the minus strand of DATJHJ010000006.1, from coordinate 4,635 downwards.
GGACCCGGAAATGACCGTCGACATCACCCGCATCCTGGACGCCGTCTACAACGAGGCCATCAACAAGGGCAACCTGGACGCCCTCGACGACGTCTTCGCTCCCGACTACGTCGACCACGGCCCGTTCGGCGACGTCCCCGGGCTGGAGGCGTTCAAGCAGATGCTCGGCATGTGGCGGCAGGCTTTCCCGGACGTCCACACGACCTACAGCGACGTCGTCCAGGACGGCGACCGGGCGGCCTGGCGGTCACGGATGACCGGCACGCAGCGCGGCGACCTGCCCGGCATCCCCGCCACCGGCAAGCCCGTGCAGCTCGAGACCATCGACATGGGCACGGCCAGGGACGGCCAGGCCCTCGAGCACTGGAGCATCATGGACCGCCTGGCCATGCTCGAGCAGCTGGGCCTGGTCCCGGCGCCGGAGGGCGCCCCCGCGTAACGCGGCCCGATCCGCGGCGGCGCGGCCCGCGGGTTTAGCCTGCGACCGATGAAGGCGCTCCAGTTCCGGATCTCCGGGATACCGGTGCGGGTCGAGCCCATCTTCTTCCTCGTCATGGCCCTGCTCGGCTGGCTGAACAGCCGCAACGCCGGCCTCATCCCCGTCTTCATGGTGGTGGGCGGGGCGTCGATCCTGCTCCACGAGCTGGGCCACGCCACCGCCCACCGGTCCTTCGGCGCCAAGCCCAGCATCACCCTGACCGGCTTCGGCGGGGTGACCGTCGGCCCGGTGCAGCCTCGGGGCCGGTCGCTGGTGGTCACCCTGGCCGGCCCCATCGCCGGCTTCCTTGCCGCCCTGGTCGGCGTGGCCCTGTCGCAGACCGTGAATTCGAGCTCGGACGTGGTCAAGGCGGCCATCGACGACCTGATCTGGGTCAACATCGTCTGGGGCATCTTCAACCTGCTGCCGATCCTGCCCCTCGACGGCGGCAACGTGGCCGCCGACCTGTTCGGGATGCGCACGGCCCGGGCCATGTCCGTGGCCGGCGCCGCCGGGTTGGGACTGCTGGGCCTCTTTTCCGGGCAGATCTTCCTGGTCTTCATCGCCCTGTCGTTCGGTAGCCAGAGCCTGAACGCCCTGCGGGCCACCCGGGACCGGCCCCAGCTCCAGCAGCTCGACGAGGCCCGCGGTGCCCTGCTGCGCAACGACACGGCCCGGGCGGTCGAGCTCATCGAGGCCGTCGGCCCCCCCGGCTCGTTCGCGGTCGAGGTCACCGCCGCCGAGCTGCTGGCCTGGGCCCGCCTGGCCGACAACCGCCCCGAGGACGCCCAGGCCGCCCTGGCCACGCTCCGGGGCGGGGTGTCCCGGACCACGCAGCTGGTCCAGCGCACGGTCGCCCTGGCCAACGGCGAGCTCGAGGGCCCCCTCGCTCCGGGCTGGGTCTGGTGCAACGACATCGTGGCCGCCATGGTCGCGGCCCGGGTGGTGATGGCCGCCGGGCTCCTCGACCGGCTGATCGAGGAGCTCAACACCCTGCCCCAGCTCCCCGGGCCGCCCAAGACCAACGGCTACCGCGCCCTGCAGCTCGGCCTCCACCACGCGGGCCGGTTCCGGGAGGCGGCCCGGGTGGGCGACCTGCTGTTCTTCCAGGACCCCGACCCCCTCGTGGCCTACAACGTGGCCTGCAGCTGGGCCCTGGCCGGGGGGACGGAGGAGGCGCTGGCCTGGCTCGACCGGGCCGTCGAGCACGGCTTCCGGGACAGCGCCCTGCTCGACCAGGACAACAACTTCGACCGCATCCGCGAAACCGACGGCTTCCGCGCCCTGCGGTCCTGGATGGAGACCGGCCCGCCGGGCGACGACGACTCCGAGCAGGCGGCCGGCGCCTAACCGACCTCCCCCGTGCCGGCGGCCGGCCGGCGCGAGCGCACGGCGAGCACGCCCAGCAGCAGGACGACCCCGGCGACCAGGATGCCCGTGGCGACACCGGCGGCGAACGAGGCCCCTCGGCTGGTCGACGCCGTCTTCGGGGCGACGAAGCGGGCGGTGGTGAAGTAGTAGTCCTCGACCGGCGCCTGCACCGTTCCCCGGCGGGAGTCCGACCACGAGAAGTAGGCGGCCTCGTCGGTCGACGCCACCCCGGCCGGGCCCATCAGCCCGTAGTTGTCGTTGACCGTGTAGCCCTCGTTCTTGGCCATGGACCGGTCGCTGATGCGCATGTTCTTGGCCCAGGTCTTCCCGCCGTCCGTCGAGTACGTGTAGTACAGGTCCCAGTAGTTCTCGGTCTTGAGCGTGGTGGTGGCGTTGAACGCCAGGCTCGACCGGAAGTCGATCCAGGCCACGTCGATCCGACCGTTGGGCGCCACGCTGATCCCCGGGTACCAGTGGTCGACGGTGGCGTCCTTGTCGTCGTTGAGCTGGAGAAGATCGCTCCAGGTCTTGCCCCCGTCGGTGGAGGACTTGAAGAAGACGTTGGTGGGGGTGCCGGAGGTGGCGCCGCTCTGGCCGAACACCATGTAGAGGTTGCCGTTGTTGGGATCGGCCTTGCCGGCGGGCGGCCAGTCGCAGCCCCCGCAGTGGACCGCGCTGTCGTCGGCCATGGTGGTCTTCCACGTCTTGCCATGGTCGGTCGACACCGACACGAACTTCCGGCCGCCGGCGCCCGGGCCCCCGGGGGGCGACGACGGGCCGAAGGGCTTGGCGGGGTCGGCGGGAGGTGCCTTCTCCCGGGTGATGGCGTAGACCGCGCCGTCCCGACCGACGGTCACCTCGGGGATGAAGGCGCCGAAGATTTGGCTCTGGGGGACGTCGGCCATGATGTCGACCGGGGGTCCCCAGGTCTTGCCACCGTCGCTCGACGTGGCCACCACGCTGCGCAGCGGGATCTTGCCGAACAGCCCGTAGGGCGGCGTCCGGTCGGCCTGGCCCACCCGGGCTGCGCCGTAGACGTAGCGGGGGTCGGTCGGGTCGGCGGCGGCGGTGACCAGGCTGTAGTGCTCGCCCCCCACCTTGGCGGAGCCGTCGTCGGTGGTGAAGCTGTGGTTCGGGTCGCCCTTGTGGATGATGGTGAAGTCCCACGTGTCGCCCAGGTCGGTGCTGTGGGCGGCGTACAGGTCGTTGACGTCCTGCTGGCCGCCGAGGTTGTCGGCCGCCGAGACGACCACCAGGGATCCGTCCCCGGCAAAGGTGGCGCCCAGGAACGGGCCGAGGTCGGACCGGACGCAGGTCGTGTACTGCGGCGGCCGCGCCGACGCCTTGCTCGCGGCCCAGGTGGCGCCCCGGTCGCGGCTGACCCACACCCCGCAGTTGCCCCCGTTGTAGTTCCCGCCTGCGATCACCAGGATGTTCGGGTCCTTGGGGTCGATCAGCATCTGGGGCTGGTTGTAGGCCCGTCCCGGCCCGTCGTCGGTGGTGACCTGCACCGACGGGAACACCTGGGGGGCGGCCGTGGAGGCGGCGCCCGCGCCGCCTGCCGGTGTGATGAGCGCGGCTCCTACCGCGGCCAAGCCGACCATGGCCAGCAACTTCGAGCCCACGAAACCCCCCTGTCGTGCCAGCCTTTGAGCAGGTCGATCCTCGCGCGCCCGTCCCCGGCTGGCAACGCTCCCCGAGGACCCGCCCGCTCAGACGGGGTGGAACCGGGATGCCTCCGGAGCCAGCCGGTACTGGAGCGCGGGGCGGCCCGGCCCACCGGGGGCGGCGAACTCCTCGATCAGCAGGCCGGCGTCACACAGCTTGGCCAGGTGCTGGCGGGTGCCGTTGTGGTTCAGGCCCACGTGGGCGGTGATGGCGGCGACACCGACGGGCTCGAGCGCCTCGGCGACGTACCGGAAGATCCGGTACCGCGAGGGATCGCCCAGGGCGCGGGCCTGGCGCTGAAGGATGCGATGGCGGTCCTCCTCGGCCACCCCCCCGCCGCCTTCGCTCGCGCCGTAGTCGCCGACCCTCGGCTCCGCCTTCATCTCGGGCACCTCACCGTGATCTGTCCCCCACTGCGCCAACCGTCGATCGGCCGAGAAGTTTAGGACAACAAGTACCTGCCGGCTGGTAATTCGGTTGTATACTGGAAAAAACAGATCACAGATAGGTGAACAGGACATCTACCCCACGGGAAAGGGGTGGTCGCGAGTGGCGACGACAACGACGAGGACGAGGACGACCACCAGGGGGCGGCCACGCCGGGACCTCGAACCAGTACCGGAATCGACGAAGGGGGCGGTGGCGCCCGCCGCGCCCGGCGCCATCGAAGACTGGCGGGACAACCCGCTCGACCCCATGGCCCCGATCGGGGTGCGGTCCCGAGCAGTGCCGCCGGACAACTCGAGGATCCGCCTCGGGCCGCTGGAGAAGATCTACCTGATCTGGATGGTCGGTGGTTCGTGCGACGGCTGCACGGTGGCCGTCACCGCCGCCACCCACCCGCGGGTGGAGCACCTCCTGGCCGGCATCATCCCCGGCCTGCCCCGGGTCGAGCTGATCCACACCGTGGTCTCCACCGAGGTCGGCCCGGAATGGACCCACAACCTGTTCATGGCCGAGCGCGGCGAGCTGGACGCCCCCTACGTCATCACCTGGGAGGGCTCGATCATGGACGAGTCCATCGCCGGTGACGGCTACTGGATGGGCCTGGGCGAAGACCCCCAGACCGGCCGCCAGATCACCTCGCTGGAGTGGCTGGACCGCCTTTCGCCGGGGGC
>DATJHJ010000005.1:0-13380 GCA_035494015.1 Acidimicrobiales bacterium | reverse complement strand
GCAACATGAGCTAAGGAGACGCCCGATGAGGACTCGCATGCAGAAGCTACGAGTCGCCTTGCTGGCCGCATCGACTGTGGGGGCGGCGGTCCTCTTCTACAGCAGCGGCCCGGCCCAGGCCGATGTGACGGCCACGTCCGGGCGCGCCTTCGGCGCCCAGGCCGTGCTGCTGAACCTCACCCTGATCGCCCCCACGCCGGATGTCACCGGCGGGCCGGCCATCGGGTACCCGGCGGTCAACAACACCAGTGTCGGCCTCGGGCTGCCGGGGGCTTCGTGCCCGCTGGCGCCGACCGCAGCCCCGACCAACGTCCCCCTTCTGAACATCCTCGACGTCTGCGGGATCACCGTCACCACCGCCGGAGCGGTGGGGGCGACGCCGCACCTGAACTCGGCCAACAGCGTGGCCACCATCGCCGGTGCCGCCGTCGGCGCCGGCCCGAACGGGCTGCTCACCCTCAACGGCGTCAACATCTCCTGCACGGCCAACGGTGACGACTCCTCGGCCACCATGACCATCGCCAACTCCACGCTCGGCCTCGGCGGGCTGCTCAGCGGCCCGGTGGCCCCCAACACGGCCATCACCGTGCCCGGCACCGCGGCGGTGATCCTGAACGCCCAGGTCAAGACCAAGGGGCCGGGCACCAACGGCATCGTGGCCGAGGCGGCCCGGATCACCCTGCTCGACAACACCGTGATCGTCCTCGGCCACGTCGAGTGCCTGGCCACCGGTCCCGACGTCAACGCGGTGACGACCACGTCGTCCACCACGAGCACCACGGCGCCGGGCGCCACCACCACGACCAGCACGACGGCACCGGGCGCCACCACCACGACCAGCACCACGGCACCGGGCGCCACCACGACGACCAGCACCACGGCGCCGGCGGCCGCGACCACGACCACCAGCACGACCACGGCGGCGAACCAGACCACCATCATCAACGCCTGCAACGCCGGCAACGGTGGGAACGGCGGGAGCGTCGTCAACAACAACGGTGACACCGGCGGCGTCGTCACCGGCGGCGGCACGCTGAACGTGACCGGGCCCACCAACAACGGGACGGCGGGGTCGGGCGGGGCCGGCGGCGGAGCCTGCAACGGCGGCGGGGTCGCCGGGATCGGTTCCACGACCACGGGGACCCTGCCCATCGGGACCCTGCCCGGCGGCTCGAACATCTCGTTCTGCAACGCCGGCAACGGTGGGAACGGCGGCAGCGTCCTCAACAACAACGGCTCGACGAGCGGCGCGGTCGTGGCCGGCGGTAGCGCCAACGTGACCGGGGCCAACAACAACGGCACGGCCGGCAACGGCGGCGCCGGCGGCCCGGCCTGCACCTTCACCATCAACAACAACACCGGTGGCGGCGGTGGCGGCGGTGGCGGTGGCGGCGGCGGTGCTGGCGGCGCAGGTGGTGCCGGTGGTGCGGGCGGCGCCGGTGGTGCCGGCGGCGCTGGTGGTGCGGGCGGCGCTGCTGGTCAGCCCGGGACGGCCGGGGTGGCCGGTGTGAGCACGCCGGTCGGGCTGCTGGCCCGCACGGGCGCCACAGTCGGCCCGTTCATGATGATGGCCATCGCCCTCTCCGTGCTCGGCATGCTCATGTTCTTCGGCGCCCAGGGCCTCCCGGACTCGTCCTTCCGGGCCTTCACCAGCCACGCCATGTTCCGCCCCCTCGGCGTCGGTGGCGCTCGGGTCGTTCCCGCCGGCGTCTCCCCGGCCCTGGACAGCGCGGCCGTGGATGCCCTGGTCGGCATGCAGCATCCGCAGGACCACGAGGCCGGCCCGGGCACCGGTGGCGGCCCCGCCCGCCGTCCGGCCAGCCGGTGGTTCTCCCAGCGCCCCTGGTGACGCTCGGCCACGAAGGTTGAAAAGGAAAGGGCGCCTGCGGGCGCCCTTTTCCTACTCCTTGAAACTCAGTGAGACGGCGAAGTCCCCGCCGGGGTCGGTCCACCAGCGAGCCAGGGCCAGATCGGCGTCGCCCAGCTCGGCCTCCACGCCGGGGCGGCGGAACTTGGCGCTGATCTCGGTCCGCATGGCCTCGCCGGCGCCGTAGCCGATCGTCAGCCCCAGCTCCTCGACCCGCACGTGTTCGGGCCGGTCGGCCCGCAGCCACATCTCGATCCACTCCTCGTCGGGGTCGAAGCGGGCCACGTGGGCGAAGCGCTCGGGCACGAAGTCGGCCCCCAGCTCCCGGTTGACCACCCGCAGGACGTTCCGGTTGAACTCGGCGGTCACCCCGGCGGCGTCGTCGTAGGCCGCCTCCAGCCGGGCGACGTCCTTGACCAGGTCGGTGCCGAGCAGCAGCCCGTCGCCCGGCGCCAGGCCGGCCGACACCTCGGCCAGGAACTGGGCCCGCTGCTTGGGGGCGAAGTTGCCGATCGTGCCGCCGAGGAAGGCGACGAGGCGGCGGCCGCCACCGGGGATGGCGCCCAGGTGATGGTCGAAGTCGCCGACGACGGCGTGGACTGCGGCCTGCGGGTACTCGGCGGCCAGGGTGCCGGCGGCCTGGCGCAGCGTGGCCTCGCTGACGTCGAAGACCACGATGCGGCGCAGCCGGCCGGCGCCGGCGAGGCCCTCGAGGAGGAGGTGGGTCTTCTCCGACGTCCCCGATCCCAGCTCGACCAGGGTGTCGGCCCCGGAAAGGGCGGCGATCTCGGCTGCCCGTTCCTCCAGGACGGCCCGCTCGCAGCGGGTCGGGTAGTACTCCGGCAGCCGGGTGATCTGGTCGAACAGGTCCGACCCCCGGTCGTCGTAGAACCACTTCGGCGGCAGCTCCTTGGGCGACGCCGTCAACCCGGCGGCCACGTCGGCCCGCAGCGCCGCCCGCAGGGCGTCGCCGGTGAGGCGGACGTCGACGGTGGGCGTGGTCATGCGTCCCGGGCGCAGCGGAAGCCGGCGAAGATCTGGCGGCGGATCGGGTAGTCCCAGTTGCGGAACGTCGAGCGCACGGCGGCGGGCGAGGTGGCCCACGAGCCACCGCGCAGCACCTTGTAGCCGGAGCCGAAGAACACCTCGGAGTACTCCCGGTACGGGAAGGTGGCGAAGCCGGGGTAGCCGTCGAAGTCGGACGAGGTCCACTCCCACACGTCGCCGATCATCTGCTGGCAGCCGTAGGCGCTCGCACCCGCCGGGTAGGCACCGACCGGGGCGGGCCGGAAGAGGGCCTGGCCGAGGTTGGCCCGGCGGGAGTCGGGCTCGCCCTGGCCCCACGGCCACCGGCGCTTGCGACCGTCCGGTCCCCATGACGCGGCCTTCTCCCACTCCGCCTCGGTGGGCAGGCGCTTGCCGGCCCAGCGGGCGTAGGCCTCGGCCTCGTGCCAGCACACGTGCTGGACCGGCTCGTCGAGGGGCAGATCCTCCCGCCAGCCGAAGCGCAGCCGCGACCACTTCCCGTCGCCCTCGGGTCGCCAGAACTCGGGATGGCGCAGGTCGGCCTCCTGGCGCCAGGCCCAGCCCGCGTCGCCCCACCAGCGCCGGTCGTCGTAGCCGCCGTCGGCCACGAACCCGGCGTAGGCCGCGTTGGTCACCGGGGCGGCGTCGATCCGGAAGGCGGGCAGGTCGACGACGTGGGCCGGGCGTTCGTTGTCGTACGCCCACGCTTCGTCGTCGGTGCCCATGACAAAGGGCCCGGCGGGGACGGTGACCTCGGCGGGCGCCACCGGGCCGGCAGCGGCGGGGGCCGGGGGCGCCAGGGGCCGGTAGCCGGCGCCGTCCATGAGCTGGAGGGTGGCCAGCATGGTCTCGTCGTGCTGGTGCTCGTGCTGGACCACCATGCCGTGGACGAACCCCCCGGCCAGCAGCGGCCGGTCGCCGCCCGGGCCCAGGTCGAGGCGGTCCAGGGTGTCCACCACCCGCCCCCGCACCTCGGCGATGTAGCGCCGGGCCTCGGCCGGGCCGAGGAGGGGGAGGGCGGGACGGTTGGGGCGGGGATGGCGGAAGGCGTCGTAGATGTCGTCCAGGGAGGCGTCGACCGCCGGCGCCCCGGCCGCCTCCCGCAGGAGCCACTGCTCCTCGTAGTTGCCGATGTGGGCCAGGTCCCAGATCAGCGGCGACATGAGGGTGGAGTGCTGGCGGCGCAGCCCGTCCTCGTCCAAGGGTTCGAGCAGGCCGAGGGACCGCCGCCGGGCCGCCGCCAGCTCGTCCGCCACCTTTTCGCGGATGTCCAAGCGGGCCAGTGTGCCACCATCGACGTATGGATCTGCGCAGCCGAGAGGTGACCGAAGGGTACGAGCGGGCGCCGGCCCGGGCCATGTTGCGGGCGGTCGGCATGACCGACGACGACTGGGGCAAGCCCCAGGTGGCGGTGGCCAGCTCGTGGAACGAGGTCACCCCGTGCAACATGCCGCTGGCCCGGCTGGCCCAACGGGCCAAGGACGGCGTGCGGGCCGCCGGTGGGTTCCCGCTGGAGTTCTGCACGATCGCCGTGTCCGACGGCATTTCCATGGGCCACGAAGGGATGCGGGCGTCGCTGGTCAGCCGGGAGGTCATCGCCGACTCGGTGGAGACCATGGTCCACGCCGAGCGGTTCGACGCCCTGGTCACCTTCGCCGGCTGCGACAAGTCGCTCCCCGGCATGCTCATGGCCGCCGCCCGCCTCAACGTGCCGAGCGTGTTCCTGTACGGCGGGTCGATCCTGCCCGGGCGGGGGGCCAAGGGCGAGGCCCTCGACATCGTCAGCGTCTTCGAGGCGGTGGGGGGGTACGCGGCGGGCGGCCTGACCGCCGAGGAGCTGGCCCTCATCGAGCACAACGCCTGCCCGACCATCGGGTCCTGCGCCGGCATGTTCACCGCCAACACCATGGCTGCGGCCGCCGAGGCCCTGGGCATGTGCCTGCCGGGGTCGGCGTCGGCCCCGGCCGTGGACCGCCGGCGTGACGACTACGCCTACGAGAGCGGGCGGACGGTGATGGCCCTGGTCGAGGCCGGCATCCGCCCCCGCCAGATCCTGACCAAGGCCGCGTTCGAGAACGCCATCGCGCTGGGCAACGCCCTCGGTGGCTCCACGAACCTGGTCCTGCACCTGCTGGCCATCGCCAACGAGGCCCGGGTCGAGCTGGAGCTGGAGGACTTCAACCGCATCGGCCGCCGGGTCGCCCACGTGGCCGACATGCGCCCCGCCGGGCGCTTCCACATGTCCGACCTGGACGCCCTCGGCGGGGTCCCCGTCGTCATGCGCATGCTGCTGGAGGCCGGGCTGCTCGACGGCGACTGCCTGACGGTCACCGGCCGAACGCTGGCCGAGAACCTGGCCGCCCTCGACCCCCCGGGCCCCGACGGCCGGGTGGTCCACCCCCTGTCCGACCCCATCCACGCCGAGGGTGGCCTGGCCGTGCTGCGGGGGTCGCTGGCCCCCAACGGGGCGGTGGTGAAGGTGGCGGGCATGGAGGCCCACAAGCTGCGGTTCGAGGGCCCGGCCCGGGTCTTCGACGGCGAGGGGGCGGCCATGGACGAGATCCTGGCCGGGCGGATCAACCCCGGCGACGTGGTCGTCATCCGCTACGAGGGGCCCAAAGGCGGCCCGGGCATGCGGGAGATGCTGGCCGTCACCGGGGCGCTCAAGGGCGTGGGCCGGGGGGCCGACGTGGCCCTCATCACCGACGGGCGCTTCTCGGGCGGCACCCACGGGTTCTGCGTGGGCCACGTCGCCCCCGAAGCGGTCGACGGCGGGCCGATCGGGCTGGTGGCCGACGGGGACCGCATCGTGATCGACGCCGACGCCCGCACCATCGACCTCCTGGTCGACGAGGCCACGCTGGCCACCCGCCGCACGAGCCTGAAGTTGCCCGAACCCCGGTACACGACGGGGGTGCTGGCCAAGTACGCCCGGCTGGTCACCGGGGCCGACCGGGGCGCCATCACCGAGCCCTAGGACCCCCTCCTCGCCGTTCTGGCTGCACTTGCCCGCCATGAGGCGGGTAAGTGCAGCCAAAAGGCGGGGCGGTAGGACCTGAAGAACCACGAGGAGCGTGACGCGGGCCGCCGTGGGGTAGTGTTCCGGCCGATGCTTGCCAGCAACAGCTGGCGTGGGCGAGACTTCGGGCAGGCTTGAGCGGGGAGCGCGTCGATGAGAAGCCGTAGGGTTCAGGACCACCGGTTGGCCCGGCGTGTGGCCGTGGCGTCCATGTCCGTGCTGGCGGCCAGCGGGATCGGCCTGGTGGCGGCCCCGATGGCCTTCGGCCAGATCGTGATCCCCATCGGCGGCCCCCTCCTGGGCAGCAGCCAGAGCGCGGGTGTGTCCAACTCCGGCTCGGCCAGCGCCAACACCGGCGGGAACACCGCGGTGGGCAACGCCTCGAACAACACCGCCTCCGCGACCGCCCCGGCCGGTGGGGCGGTCAACGTCCCGGTCAGCCTGGGCGCCCCCAGCAACACCTCGACCGGCACCGCCCAGGTCACGACGGGCGCGGCGAACGCCGTCGGCAACTCGTCCGACGCCGCGGTCGGCCAGTCCAACGCCTCGGGCAGCCAGGTCACCTCGTTCCTGGCCGGGCAGAACCAGTCGGCCGGCGTCGGCAACACCGGCGCGGCCAGCGCCAACTCCGGCGGCAACAACGCGGTGGGCAACGGCTCGCGGAACAACGCCACGGTCACCCAGGACACCAGCGGCGGCCTCATCGGCGTGGGCGTCACCCTCGGCGGCCCCACGAACACCTCCACGGGGAACGCCACCGTCACCAGCGGCGCGGCCAACGCGGTCGGCAACTCGGCCGGCAGCCAGGTCGGCCAGTCGGCCCAGGGCGGCGGCGGCGCCGGCTTCACCACCGGCCCGGGCGGCCCCGGTGGTGTCGGTGTCGGGCCCGGCGGTGTCGTGCTCGTCGGCGGGGCCGGCGGTCCCGGCGGCGGCGTGGGTGCTGCTCCGTGCGGCTCCAGCCGGTTCGCCTCCTTCCAGGACGCCAACGTGGTCAACCGGGGCCAGGCCCAGGCCAACACGGGCAACAACACCGCCATCGGCAACAACTCCACCAACAACGCCTCGACCAACGTGGCCGGCAGCGGCCAGACCGTCTCCGGCGGCCTGCTCGGGGTCGGCCTGACCATCGGCGGCCCGGTCAACAACTCCAGCGGCACGGCCACCATCAACACCGGTCCCGCCACCGCCGTCGGCAACGACTCGTCCACCACGGTCAGCCAGCTCCAGGGCTGCCCCCAGGTCGTGACCATCGCCAGCCGTCCCGGCCAGCCCGTCGTGGTCGTCCCCCAGCGGCTGCAGACCGTGCAGACCGCCACCCTGGCCCGCACCGGCCTGGACACGGGTGACCTGGGCATGATCGCCGGGGCGCTGCTGGCCGGCGGCATGCTGCTGATCGCCTCCCAGCGCCGGCGCTACGTCGCCCGCCACGCCGCCATCCCCATGGCCGGCCTCGGCTTCGGCCTGGGCGCCGACGAGTGGGACGGCGCGGTCCGCTAGTCGAGCGGGTTTGCTGCGGCCGCGCCGACCGTGAGACACTGACGTCGTGATGAGCCGCGCCCGCGCCGTCCTCGTACTTCGCACCTAGCGCACGCCCACATACGCGTGCGCCGACGACCTCCCATCCGGGAGGTCGTTTTGTTTCCCGGGCGAGTTTCGAGCGAACAGGAAGAGAGAGCCAGCAATGAAGCTGAACGGGGGCCAAGCCCTCATCAAGAGCCTGGAGATGGAAGGCGTGGAGGTCATGTTCGGCCTCCCCGGCGGGGCCATCCTGCCGGTCTACGACCCCATCATCGACTCGCCCATCCGCCACATCCTCGTCCGCCACGAGCAGGGCGCCGGCCACATGGCCGAGGGGTACGCCCACGCCACCGGGCGGCCGGGCGTGGCCATGGTGACCAGCGGGCCGGGGGCCACCAACATCGTCACCCCCCTGGCCGACGCCATGATGGACTCGATCCCCATCGTGGTCATCACCGGCCAGGTCCCCAGCTCGGCCATCGGCACCGACGCCTTCCAAGAGTGCGACACCATCGGGATCACCCGCTCGGTGACCAAGCACAACGAGCTGATCACGTCGGCCCAGGACATCCCCCGGGTCATCCACGAGGCCTTCCACATCGCCACCACCGGTCGCCCGGGGCCCGTCCTGGTCGACATCCCCAAGGACATCGTCGACCCGAACAACCCCAACTCGGCCATGGACTGGTACTGGCCGGACTCCATCGACCTCCCGGGCTACAAGCCCACGGTCAAGGGCCACCCCCGCATGATCCGGGAGGCGGCCAAGCTGATCTCCGAGGCCCAGCGCCCGGTGATCTACGCCGGGGGCGGCATCTTGAAGGCGCGGGCCGCCGAGGCCCTGCGCGAGCTGGCCGAGCTGACCGGCATCCCCGTGGTGACCACCCTGATGGCGCGGGGCGCCTTCCCCGACTCCCACCCGCTGTGCCTGGGCATGCCTGGCATGCACGGCAACTACACCGCCATCACCTCGATGCAGAAGTCGGACCTGCTCATCGCCCTGGGGTCCCGCTTCGACGACCGGGTCACCGGCAAGGTGGGCGCCTTCGCCCCCGACGCCAAGATCATCCACGTCGACGTCGACCCGGCCGAGCTGGGCAAGGTCCGCCGGCCCGACGTCCCCATCGTGGGTGACTGCAAGGCGGTGATCGTCGAGCTGATCCGCGAGGTGCGCGAGCTGGCCTCAGCGGCCGGGAGCGGAGGCACTGCGGCGCAGCCCGACCGCTCGGCCTGGGACGCCCAGCTCAAGGCCTGGCAGGCCCAGTTCCCGCTGCACTACGACCAGGGCTGGGACGAGGGCGACGCCCTCAAGCCCCAGTTCTGCATCGAGGCCTTGCGGGACAACTCCCCGGAGGACACCATCGTGGTGTCCGGCGTGGGCCAGCACCAGATGTGGGCGAGCCAGTTCTGGCGGTTCAACCACCCCTACACCTGGATCAACTCGGGCGGGCTGGGGACCATGGGCTTCGCCGTCCCGGCCGCCGTCGGGGCCAAGGTGGGCATGCCGGGGCGTACGGTGTGGGCCATCGACGGCGACGGCTGCTTCCAGATGACGGCCCAGGAGCTGGTCACCGCGGCCTCGGAGCGCATCCCGGTCAAGGTGGCCATCCTGAACAACGCCTACCTGGGCATGGTCCGCCAGTGGCAGGAGCTGTTCTACGAGGAGCGCTACAGCGAGGTCTACCTGTCGCCCGACCTGCCCGATTACAAGATGTGGGCCGAGGCCATGGGCTGCGAGGGCCTGCGGGTGGAGCACCCGGACGAGGTCGTCCCCGCCATCGAGAAGGCCAACGCCATCGACGACCGGCCCGTGGTCATCGAGTTCCGGGTCGACTGGCGGGAGAAGGTCTACCCGATGGTCGCCGCCGGCACGTCCAACGACAACGTCATCCTAAGCCCGGCCATGGGCGAGGGCGGCCACTGACATGGCCGATCCCAAGCCCCGCCACCACATCCTCTCGGTGCTGGTCGAGAACAAGGCCGGGGTGCTGGCCCGGGTGTCGTCGCTGTTCGCCCGGCGCGGGTTCAACATCTACTCGCTGGCCGTGGCCCCCACCGACGACGAGCGGTTCAGCCGCATCACCATCGTGGTCGACGTGGAGTCGACCCCGCTGGAGCAGGTGACCAAGCAGCTGTTCAAGCTCATCAACGTGGTCAAGATCAGCGAGCTCGACCCGGCCAACGCGGTCGAGCGGGAGATGATGATCCTGACCGTCAAGGCCGAGGCCGGCACCCGCAGCCAGGTCATCGAGCTGGTCGACGTGTTCCAGGGCCGCATCGTCGACGTGGGCCACGACGAGCTCACCATCGAGCTGGCCGGCCCACCGAGCAAGCTCGACGACTTCGAAGACCTGATGCGGGCCTACGGCATCAACGCCCTGCAGCGCACCGGACGGGTGGCGCTGCCCAAACTCGAGCGCCAGGCCGCCCGCCTGCGCTCCCTCGGAAAGGTGGGGTAGCCCCATGGCCACGATCTCGTACGAGAAGGACGCCGACGCCGCGCTGCTGAGCAGCCGCAAGGTCGCCGTCATCGGCTACGGCTCCCAGGGCCACGCCCACGCCCGCAACTTGAAGGACTCGGGGATCGACGTGGTGGTCGGCCTGCGGGAGGGCTCGTCGTCGCGGGCCAAGGCGGAGGCGGCCGGGCTGCGGGTCACGACCGTGGCCGACGCCACTGCCCAGGCCGACGTCATCATGATCCTGCTGCCCGACACCGAGCAGAAGGCGGTCTACGAGGCCGACATCGAGCCCAACCTGGTCGACGGCGACGCCCTGCTCTTCGCCCACGGGTTCAACATCCGCTTCGGGCAGATCAAGCCGCCGGCGGGGATCGACGTGGGCATGGTCGCCCCCAAGGGCCCCGGCCACCTGGTCCGGCGCACCTTCGAGTCGGGTGGTGGGGTGCCCGCCCTGATCGCGGTGTCCCAGGATGCGTCGGGCAAGGCCCGGGCGCTGTCGTTGTCGTACGCCCACGCCATCGGTGCCACCCGGGCCGGCGTGCTGGAGACCACGTTCGAGGAGGAGACCGAGACCGACCTGTTCGGCGAGCAGGTCGTGCTGTGCGGCGGGCTCACCGAGCTGGTCATGGCCGGCTACGAGACGTTGGTGAACGCCGGCTACCAGCCCGAGTCGGCCTACTTCGAGTGCCTGCACGAGCTGAAACTGATCGTCGACCTCATGTACGAGAACGGCATCTCCGGCATGCGGTTCTCCATCTCCGACACCGCCGAGTACGGGGACCTGACCCGCGGCCCCCGGATCATCAACGAGGGGACCCGGGCCGAGATGGCCAAGATCCTCGAGGAGATCCGCGACGGTTCGTTCGCCGAGGAGTGGATCGCCGAGAACCGGGCCGGCCGCCCTCGCTACAAGGAGCTGAAGGCCAAGGGCCAGGAGCACCCCATCGAGAAGGTGGGCGCCGAGCTGCGGGCCATGATGCCCTGGATCTCCGCCGGCAAGGCCCGCCCCCAGGACGTCTCCGGGGGGTAGTTCGTATCAATCCGGGCTCGCCGCCGCTCCTACCGGCATGGGAGCCACCAGGCGGATCGGCACGATGCGGGAGGGGGCGGGCCGCGACACGCCCCGGCTGCCCATGTGGGCGCTGCTGGCCGCGGCCGGCGGGACCGTGGTGCTGGCGGCCGGGGCGGCCGAGCACCTGGGGATGCTGCAGATCTTTGCCGTGTCCGTCCTGGCCTTCCTGCCCGCCTGCATGTTCGCCCGGTTCGAGACGGTACGGGCCCAGTCCGTCCTCGACGAGTACGTCCTCAACCTCCACCGCCTGGGCATGGACCTGCCGCAGTACCTGCCCCGGCCGCCCAGGAGCTCGATCTACTTCGACCGGTGGCAGCAGGCCGAGGGCGACCGGTTCGAGGGCGAGCGCAACCTGTACCGGGAGAAGTTCGACGCCTACTACGGCCGGTCCACCGACCACGGCGGGGCCGGTGGGTACCGGGTCAAGGCCGAGACCGTCGTTCCGGTGGCCCTGGCCACTGGGGTGTTCGTCGCCGGCTGGACCGCCGTGCTGGGCCCGCTCCGCCTCACGGCGGTCGGCCCGCAGCAGCTCGGGTCCCTGACCACGCCCGACCTGTTGGGGGTGGGGTTCGTCGGGGCCTACCTGTTCACCCTCCAGGTGCTAATCCGCCGCTACTTCCAGGCCGACCTCAAGGCCAGCGCCTACGTCAACGCGGTGACCCGGGTGGTGAGCGCGCTGATCGTGGTCCCGGTGATGAACGACGCCCTCCTCCAGGTCGCCAGCCCGCAGACCCGGGTGGGCGTGGCTTTCGTGGTCGGCTTCTTCCCGCTCGTCGGCCTGCAGGCGCTGGAGAAGGCGGCGGCCCTGGCCCTGCGCACCCTCGTGCCCAGCCTGCGCAACGACTACCCGCTGAGCGACCTCGACGGGGTGAGCGTCTGGTACGAGGCTCGCCTGCTCGAGCTGGGCATCGAGGACATGGAGAACCTGGCCACCGCCAACCTGGTCGACGTGATCCTGCACAGCCAGGTGCCGGTCGCCCGCCTGGTCGACTGGGTGGACCAGGCGCACCTGTACCTCCACCTCGAGCCCAGGGCCAACGATGGCGGCACCCGGCAGGTCCTGCGCCGCCTCGGGATTCGAACCGCCACCGCGCTGGAGGACGCCCTGCGACCGTCGCCCAACGGCACGCCTCTGGCCGGTGGGCTGGTGCCGCCCGAAGCCAACCAGGAGCTGCTCGACAACCTGCGTTGCGCCCTCAACCGCGGCGGCCTGAGCCCCAGCGTGACCACCGCGATGCTCAAGACCTTCGACAACGACCCCAACCTCAGGCACGTCCGGAAGTGGAAGGAGGACTGGTCGCGCCCCCAGCACCGGTCGTTCGCGCCGCCCGTCGCCCTGGCCCCGGTCGGCGCGACGAACGGCAACGGTCGCCACTGACGGGCGGCATACTGGCCTCCGTGGGCGACGGCGGGGTGGCGGACGACCTCCCGGAGGCATTGCGGCTGCAGACCCTGGCCACCCTGGCCCGGCGGCTCGAGGCGGACCACGCCGAGCTGGTCGAGTTCCTGGCCGGCACCCTGGCCGCAGCCCTGCCGGACGCGGTCACCGTCCACCGGCGTGGCCTGCTGAGCGGGCCAGCGCCAGTACGAGCTGCACGTCCACACGGCCGCCTGGAGACGGTGGTGGCCCAGGTGGTGGGGGGCGTGGTCCTGCGCCACGACCCGGTACCGGTCGACGCGTGGATCGAGGGGCTCCTCGGCGACCTCGACCGCCGCGCCCGGCAGTCCGAGGCCACCCGTGCGGCCCTGGCCCGGCTGTTCCCGTGAGGGGCCTGCGCAGCCTGCTGGTGGCCACCGACCGGGGTTTCGACCCGATCGGCGTGGTGAGGGGAGCGGGCGTGTCGGCCCGGACCTCGCCACACCGTCGGCCGCCAGATGCGGACGGCGCGGTCCAGCTCCGGTTGGAGATGGAGAAGCGCCCGCAGACCTGCGGCGGCGGGGAGGGGATCCTGGTCGACGGCCTGGTCCTGGGCACCGGGGTGGTCCGTTACAGCCCTGCCCTGGCCCCGCCCTCGACCGTGCTGAACCTCCGGCGCGACCGACGAGAACGGAGCGCCCCGAACGGGGGGACAACCCGGGACGCGGAAGCCGAGCACGCCCGGTCCCCCCGGTCGCCGCCCCGGTCGGCCGCAGGGCCTTGACCAGGGCGGAACAGCAAACAGCCCGGCCCCGGAGGGGCCGGGCGTCGCAGTTCAGAAGGGGGTCGACGAAGTCGCCCCCCCGGACGCGAAACTGCCGGGCCCGAAGGCCCGGCAGTTGACGCTTACTCGCTTGCGAGTGTTACTTGCGGACCTGAGCGGTGACGGGGACGTCACGGCGGCGGGCCTGACGGACGAAGGCGACGAAGCCAGCGCCGAACAGGGCCAGGCCGAGGGCGCCGAGGCCGACGGTCAGGGCGATGATGCCCGAGGAGGACGGC
>DATJHJ010000004.1:0-3660 GCA_035494015.1 Acidimicrobiales bacterium | reverse complement strand
CACCAGATCGGGGAGTGGCGCAGTGGTAGCGCACCTGCTTTGGGGGCAGGCGGTCGGGGGTTCAAATCCCCCCTCCCCGACCACATCCCGCGGGTGTAGCTCAATGGTAGAGCTCCAGCCTTCCAAGCTGGCTATGCCGGTTCGATCCCGGTCACCCGCTCTGTCAACGCGTCGCGTGGGAGGATGAAGCCCGCTCGGCACGCGAGGTTTCTCGCGGCAGACCACAACTTCGGGGGGATGTCGGCTGGCAGCGCAAGAGGAAGTAGTCCGGATCGTCAAGGATCGTGGCTACTTGCGGCTTCCTGAACCGGTGCAGCTTGCGTCGGGGGAGTGGAGCCTCGACTTCGTCGACGCTAAGCGGGCACTTCAGAACGGGTCGGATCTTGCGCTCGCGTGTCGCGCCATGCTGGAACTGGTCGACGGGATCGAGTTCGACGCAGTTGGTGGCCTTACGTTGGGTGCCGATCAGTTCGCCCACGTCATCGCCGTGCTGGCGGAGCGCCGGTGGTTCGTGGTTCGAAAGTCAGTGAAAGGCCGCGGGACCAACCGCCGAGTAGAGGGGGCGGACGTTCGCGAAGGCGTCAAGGTCCTGCTTGTCGACGACGTGGTGACCACCGGCTCGTCGATCAAAGAGGCGTACGACGTCATCAGGGAGCTCGGTGCTGTCGTAACCGGAGCGGTGACGCTCGTCGATCGCGGGGAGACGGCGAAGCAGCTGTTCAAGGCCGAGGGGATCCCGTACTTCTCTGTCGCTACCTACGCTGACCTTGGCATCGACCCGGTCGGCGGTGGGCTCGTCAACGCGTAGGAATCTCGGCGAGGAGCTGCGGGCGGGCACCGGTACCTCCTAGGGCCGTGGCGGCGGGACCTCCCACGGCTTGCGGAGGCGGGTGCCCAGGATGCCGAGGGCGATCATGGCCAGGGACAGGACCACGTGGAGCAGGCTGTCCGCCCGGTTGAAGGACAGGAAGTTGGCGTCGCTCTGGGGGTCGACGACCGCGCCGTAGACGGCCACGAGGAGGGAAAGGATCCCACCGCCGATCAGGTACAGGCGGGACCAGGAGTAGCGGGCAGCGGCGATCAGCCCCACGCCGAAGAGCAGGTGGACGATGTTGTGGAGCACGCTCACCGCGAAGAGGCCGAGCAGCTTGGCCCCGGAGTCGGGGCCGGCGAACGTCATGTCGCCGTAGTGGCGGGTGATCCCCGGTACGAAGCCGGCCACCCCGACGAGCAGGAACAGCAGGCCCGTCGACGCCGCGAACGCGTGCATTGGGACCCGCGGCTCGCCCCCGGTCAGCCCGCCCTCCGGCGACGCTCTCCGGCGGCGCGGCCGGCCGGAGTCGGCCTCGGCGCGGGCCCACGTCCGGCCCTGGAACTCGTACGACATCTCGCTCCTCCTCGCAGATGGTCGCGTCCGCCTACCCAGCCGAGCCGGTCCGCTCACTGCCGGTAGTCTGGCCCTCGATGCTCGAGGCCGACGAGGGGCCCGGCGACCCCGTCGTCGGCCTGCCGCCCAGCCTGGGGCGGTCGGCGGTGGTCATGGCCGTGGGCACCACCCTGTCGCGCCTCACCGGCCTGGGTCGGCTGATCGCCCTGGCCTACGCCCTCGGCGTCACCGAGTCGCGCCTGGCCGACTCGTACAACATCGCCAACACCATGCCGAACGTGATCTACGAGCTGATCCTCGGCGGCGTGCTCACGTCGGTGTTCATCCCCGTGCTGGTCGAGGAGCTGCGCAAGCGCCGCGACGACGATGCCTGGGACTCCGTCTCCGCCCTGGTCACCACCTCGATCGCGGTGGTCGTCGGCCTCAGCGTGGTGGCCATCGTGCTCGCCCCCTGGATCATCCGGCTCTTCACCTTCCGGCTGTCGGGGGCGGAGCGGGCCGAGCAGCAGGCCCTGGCGACGTTCTTCCTGCGGTTCTTCGCCCCCCAGATCGCCTTCTACGGGATCGCGGCCATCGCCGGCGGCCTGCTGAACGCCCACGACCGGTTCGCAGTGCCCATGTTCGCCCCCATCCTCAACAACGTGGTCGTCATCGGCACCTTCCTCGCCTTTGCCGCCATCGTGTCGGGCACGCCGAACGAGGCGGGCGTGGGCACGGCGACGGCGCAGAAGCTGCTCCTGGCCGTGGGCACGACCGGCGGGGTGGCGGTGATGGCCCTGGCCCACTGGCCGTTCGTCCGCCGGCTGCCCGGCAAGCTCCGGTGGCGGCCGGACTTCCGCCATCCGGCCGTGCGCAAGCTGGCCCGGCTGTCGCTGTGGACGCTCGGCTACGTGATCGCCAACCAGCTCAGCTTCAGCGTGGGGCTCGTCCTGGCCAACGGCGTCCAGGGTGGGCCGACGGCCATGTTCACCGCCTTCGCCTTCTTCCAGCTGCCCTACGGCGTGGCCGCGGTGTCGATCATGACCGCCCTCGTCCCCCGGATGTCCGCCCAGGCCGTGGAGGGCGACACCGAGGCGTTCCGAGCCTCGGTCAGCACCGGCCTGCGCCTGATGGGACTCCTCCTGTTGCCGGCCACCGCGGCCTACCTCGTCCTTTCCCGGCCCCTGATCACGACCCTGCTCCAGCACGGCGTCATGAGCTCGGGGAGCAGCCGGCTGGTGGCCCAGGTCCTCGACATGTTCGCCCTGGGCCTGGTCCCGTTCTCCTTCTACCTGTTCCTGCTCCGCGCCTTCTACGCCCGCCAGGACGCCCGGACCCCGACCATGGTCAACATCGTGGTCAACACGGTCTACGCGGTGTTCTCGTTCATCCTGTTCCCCGCCTTCCACGTCCCGGGCCTGGCCCTGGCCCACTCGCTCTGCTACCTCTCGGGCTCGACGCTGGCCGGCGTGCTGCTGGCCCGGCGCATCGGCGGCCTGGACAAGGGTCGCACCGCGGCCGCCCTGGCCCGGGCGGCGCTGGCCTCGCTGGTGGCCGCGGGGGCGATGATCCTGGCCGTTCAGGCGATCAGCTCGGTTCTCGCACCCGGCGGGGAGCGAGCTCTGGCCCAGGTCCTGGCGGGTGTCGCCGCCGGCGGGGCGGCGTTCGTGGTCGCGGCGAAGCTGCTGCACATCGAGGAGCTGGACGCGTTGCGGAGCCTGCTCCCGGGGCGGCGGGCGCGTACCGCCACCGAGGCCGGATAGCGTTCCCGGCGTGAACCGGCGGACGGTCCTGCTGGCTGTCGTCCTCCCCGTCGTCCTGGTCGTCGCCGGGCTCGGAACCGTCGGCCTGGTCGCGGCCGACCGCCACACCCGCCGATCGGTACCGCGGGGGACCTTCGTCGGGGGGGTCGACATCGGGGGCCTGCCCGCCGGCCAGGCGGTGGCCCGGGTGCGGGACAAGGTGGAAGCCCCGTTGCACCGCCCCCTGAAGCTCACCGTCGACTCCTTCTCGGTGCAGACCTCGCCCTGGGACCTGGGGTACCGCGTCGACGTCGCCGCCGCGGTGCGCCGAGCCGTGGCCGGCGGGCAAGCGGGCAACGTGGCGTCGCGGACGTTGTCGCGGGTGTTCTCCTCCGGCGGTTCCACCTTCCTCGACCTCAAGCCAATCTGGGGCCCGGGCACGCTCGACGACGTCGTGGCCCAGGCCGGAAAGGCCGTCGCCACCGCCCCCAAGGACGGCGACATCGACGTGTCCACGGGCTGGGTCAAGATCGTCCCCGACCGGGTCGGCAA
>DATJHJ010000003.1:0-7503 GCA_035494015.1 Acidimicrobiales bacterium | reverse complement strand
GGTGGTGGCGATCACGCCCGCCTTGTCGTTGATGTGCTCGGCGTGCCACGCCGTGCGCTGGAGCAGGACCACGGCTACTGCGACCACCGCAACCACGATCAGCAGTGAGAACGTGGCCTGGCCTCGTTGGTCCGTTCGGCGAGTGGCCGAGCGCAGGGCTGTCCGGCGGTTCTCCGCCGACACCCGCTTCGTCATACTTCCCCCCTGGATAGGTTGGGCCGGGCCCAGAACGACGACTGCGACGGAAAAAGCTACGGCGGCGGCGGGTGGATCCCGGCGGATACCACTGGATGTGGTCGGCACTGTATTGCCCACCGCTCTCCGGTGCAATAGGCATTTCCTCGCTCTCCGTCACGATTTTCGCCACGTTTCGTGACGCCCCCGGACGCGACGAAGCCCCCGCACCCGGTGGGGCGGGGGCTTCGGCGACCGCGAGCGGTCAGGGGAGCGGGACTACCAGCCGCGCGTTCCCGGCAGCAGCTTGTAGCCGACGCCGGCCAGGCTGTGGGACTGACGGCGCTCGCGGGGCTTGCCCCCGGTGACCAGGGCCTCCAGGTCGTCGTCGATGGCGCCGACGTTGTTGGCGATGTCTCGGACCACGCCGGCCAGGGGCTCGGTGGCCTGGACGATGGCCTTGATGCCGACGATCACGGTGCCCACGGTGAAGCTCACGTGGTTGAGGATCAGGACGATGTTGATCAGGTAGAGCGCGATGGCGGCCACGCAGATGGCCACGCCGATCAGGGTTACGACGGTTGCTGCACCCATGGTTCCCTCACTTGGGTCTCGGTACGGGACGGATCGGAAGAAGGACGGTGGACTAGAGGATGTTCGAGAGCGCGGCGCCGTAGCGGCGGGCCGACTGGCGGGCCGCGCCCGTCAGGTCACGCGTCGTGAACAGCTTCGGCACCGAGTCCAGGGTGCCGGTGAGCTTGACCCCGTGGTCGAGGATGTCGTCCGCGTAGGCGTAGATCTCCTTCGCCGGGCGGAGCACCCGGTTCAGCATGAGCAACACCACCGGGGCGACGACCAGGATGAGGACGATGTTGCCGAGCCACCACAGAACCACGACGCATACCTCCCTGAGCGGACTGTCAGGGCGCATTGTATGTCGAAGACCTATAGATGGAAAGCCCCTCTAGCGCGAGGGCATCCAGCGGGCTGGCCTCAGCCCTGCTCGGCCCCTCCGACGCCCACCAGGGCGTGGTCGACGAAGTCCACGATGCGGACGACGGCCTCACGGACAGGAGCGCCCGAGCCCGGGGGCAGCACCTCGCCCCGGCGGTCGGCCTCGATGACGTCCTGGTCGGCGGGGACGATGCCGGCGAGGGGCACGTTGTACTCGGCGCACACCTCGCGGAAGAACTCCTCGTCGCCCTCCAGGGCCTTGTTGCCCACCCCGTAGACCCGGGGGATGCCGAGCTCGTCGGCCAGGACGATGGTGCGCCCGGCGGTGAGGATGGACTTGCGGCTGGGCTCCATGATGACGAGCAGCACGTCGGCGTAGGCCAGGGTGCCGCCCGAACGGCTCAGGTGCTCCAGCCCGGCCTCCATGTCGACCAGGGTGACGTCGGCCTCCTCGTCGATGGCCGCTCCCAGGATGCTGCGCACGGCAGCGTGGCTACCGCACGTTCAGCCGGCCCCCGCTTGGGTGATGCGCATGGCGTGGAGCAGCGTCACCGACGAGGGGGTCACCGCCCCGTACCGGCTGACCAGCTCCGCCGGGGTCATGGCGCCGTCCCCGTTGCCGACCACGACCGATCGGGGCAGCAGGGGGATGTCGTCCGCCTGGTCGGCGTTCAGGCCCAGACTGTGGGCCAGGTTCGGGTTGGAGTCGGTGTCGATGGCCAGGACCCGCTGGCCCCGGGCCGCGTAGACCTGGGCCAACAGGGCCGAGAGGGTGGTCTTGCCGACGCCGCCCTTGCCCACGATGCCGAGTTTCATGGCTGCTCCTCGCCCCCGGATTCTCCCGGTGTCTGTTCCCGACATCTTCCCACAGCTATCATTCGTTCAGAACGAGCCGTTTTTCGAGAACGCAGGAGGAACCACCCGATGGGCCTGGTGCGCGACTACCGCCACATCCACGAGATCCACATGGAGCCGGGGGAGCTGCACGAGCCGTACAGCCCGGCCCCGCTGCCCTACCCGTCTGAGTTGGAGTCGGCCCTGGCCCGGGTCGCCCGCCAGGACTGCAGCCGGCTGAAGGGCACTGAGTTCGACATCGTCACCCGCCGCCTGGAGCGCGACGGTGACGACCGCTACAAGCTGGCCATCGACGACCGCAAGGTGGGCATTGCCGGCACGACGCCCATGACCGAGCCGTAGGCCGGCTCGATCAGACGATCTTCAGCTCTCTGACCTGGTCGACGGTCACCTTCTCGACCAGGCCGGAGGGCGCCTCCAGCTCCAACCGGGCGCCCCGGTCGATCCGGCGGGCCACACCCCGGGTTTCCCCCTTGGGGAGCAGCTGGATGCGGACGCGGTTCCCGAGCAGGGCGCAGCGGGCGTCGTAGGCGGCGGCTGCGGTGGTCGCACCCTCGGCCAGCCCGGCGGCGGCGTCGTCGACGGCGTGCACCACCGCTTCGAGCAGCTTCTCCTTGCCGGCGGCGTCGATCCCGAGCTTGGGCAGGTCGAACCGCAGGGTGACGACCACGCTCTTGACCCGGCCCGGGCCCAGCTGCACCTCGCAGCGCACGGCGGCGATGGGCTCCCGGGTGGCGGCGTCGACCACCGAGTCCGGCCACCACGTGGCCAGCTCGCGCCCGGTCACGGCCTGGGCCCCGTCGGCCGCGGCCAGGGCGGCCACCAGCCAGGCGCTGTCGGCGTCCTCCACCGGGACCGTGGGGCGCAGGACCACCGAGCAGGCCAACGTGTCGGCCTGGGGCACGTTCCAAAGCCGGCCGTGCAGGCCGCTGGGCCGGATCTCGTGGTCGACCACCACCGTCGCCCCCTGGGGGGCGTCCTCCTGGTTGGCCCACGCCAGGGCCATGGCCTCGGCCGACACCGCCACCGGGAACGTGCGCATCTTCCGGCCGAAGCGCTCGACCGTCTCGGTCTCCATGGTGGGGAACCCGGAGGAGCTCACGCCGGCGCGCTCACTTGCTGACCTGCGGCACCAGTCGCTCGATACGCCACGCGGTCTCTCCGTTGGTCGACGGCTCCGTCGCCAACTCGACGGATCCCACCGGCAGGTTACCGCCGAAGCCCACGGCCACCGGCACCGAGATGACCACCCGGGCCCGCCCGGGCTCGGGCGGCTCGGCGTCCTCCTCGTACTCCAGGGCGTCCAGGTCGTTGCCCGACAGGTCGGCCCGCAACCCGTTGACCAGGTCGGTGAGGAACTCGTCCCGCTCGGCCACCGACGCGGTGCCGTCCCGCAGCCGGGCCATCAACGCCTCGTCCATCCCCCGGTTCGACGCCACCTTGAGCACGGTCGTGCGGGCCTCCAGGCCCAGCAGCTCCCACACCCGCAGGTGCTCGCCCCACACCACGGCGTCGACGAACTCCAGGGCTACGTCGAGCGCCGACTGCTCGCTCATGGCCGCTCCCCCTCGGGGCGGCGACCATGAGTCCACACTGGTCGCTGCGCTCCTGCGCGTTCGCTCCGGTGCTCGCTCCTCCACACTGGTCGCTGCGCTCCTGCGCGTTCGCTCCGGTGCTCGCTCATGGCCGTTCCCAGCCTTCGCCGGTCATGAAGTCGCGGACTGCCACCCGCTGGGGACCGCCGAGGGCGTCGCCGATGGCCTGGTCGATGGCCCGGTCGGCGTCGAGGCGCACGTCCTCGTCCTCTATGGCGGCGTTGCCGGCGATGATGGCCCGCAGGGCCAGGCTCTGCTGGTCCTGGGGGAGCTCGATGACCAGCTTCATCAGCGCTTCGTCCACCTTGCGGGCGTCGTCGAAGCCCAGCAGCCCGACGGCCCGGACCAGCTCGGCCACCCCGCTCGTGTTCGTGGGGGCGGGCTGGGCCAGCAGGCGGAACATTCGCTCGCGCACGAGCACGGTGCGCTCCTCGAGGTTGGCCACGGCCAGCAGGGCGGCGAAGTGGTCGATCCGGCTCATGCCGGGCGCGATCAGGGCCAGCGCCTTCTCGACCCGCTCCAGGCTGGCGTAGGCCTGCTTCCAGGCGTCGGCGTGCAGGCGGGTGTCGAGCACGGCCAGGGCGTCCTCGAAGCAGGCCAGGGCCCGGCGCAGGTTGGCCGGGCCGGCCTGGGACTCGTAGGCCAAGCCCAGGTTGTGCTTCACCAGGGCGTAGTAGTACGGGAAGGCGGTGCGGGTGAACACCTGCAGCGAGTTGTTGAAGGCCCGGATGGCCTCCTGGAGGAAGGCCGACTTGCCGTCGGGCGACCGGCGGGCCAGGGCGCTGCACGTCACCCCCACGCTGTGCTCGACCATGCCGTGGTGCAGGGGGTTGGCGTCGGGGTCGATCATCCCCCGCGCCTCCTCGAAGTCGGCCAGCGCCGCCTCCAGGCCTTCCTCGGTGCCGATGGCCGTGTGGGCCTGGCCCCGGTTGTGGAGGGTGGAGATGATCCCCCGCTTGCCCTCGTCCGAGTAGGCGTCGAACAGGGGGATGGCGGCGTCGAAGGCCTCCACCCCGGCCTCCGGCTCGCCCATCTCGGTCCGGCACAGGCCCAGGTTGTTGTACGCCGCCGCCCGCTCGTTGTCGTTGGCGCCCTCGGCGAACAGGGCGACCGCCTTCTCGAACAGCTCGGCCGCCTTGCGCCGGTCACCGAGGCTGCGGTGGGCGGCGCCGGCCGCGTTGAGCACCCGGGCGTGGTGCACCGGCTCGAAGCGGGGGTCGAAGATGGCGGCGGCGACGTCGTAGAAGGCCAGGGCCTTGCGCAGGGTCTCCGCCGGATTGCCGGGGGACTCGGCATAGGCCAGCCCCAGCCGGTAGGCCAGGACGGCGTGCTCGTGGGGCCGGCTGGCGCGCGACGTGGCCGCCAGCTGCTTCTCCAGCGCCTCGACGGAAGCCTTGTGGTCGACGGTCGTCTGTTCGCTCATGTGACCCTCATTCTGCCTGGCCGGCGAGCTGGTCGAGGTGGCGGAGGATCTCACGCACGGCGACGTCGCACGCCGCGGTGACCTCGGGGGACATGGGGATGCCGGGTGTCTCGGCGTCGACCGGCTGGCAGCCGATCATGATGGTGTCCTCGGGCAGCACGCCCAGGGCCTTGGACATGATCAGCGCCCGCTCCGGGGTGGCCAGGTGGACGTCGGCCAGGAAGTCGTACCGCGCCCCCCACTCCATGTCGTCGACGTGGGGGACATCGAGGGCGATGACCATGACGTGGCCCGGGGGCCGGCCCCGATCGACGGCGTCGATCACCACCAGGGCGTCGTAGCCCTCCTGCAGCTCCTGGACCAGGGCGATACCGCCGATCCCCGTCTCGACCACCTTCACCCCGGGCGGCAGGTCCATGGCCATCAGCCGCTGGGCCACCACCGGGCCGAAGGCGTCGTCGGCCCGCAGCACGTTGCCCACCCCGGCGATCAGCACCCGCTTGGCCGCACGGGGCGGGGCGGCCGCTTCCTGGCCCTCGGCGGCGAGCGCCTCCCAGGCCGCGAACGTCAACGCAGGGCGCCGGTGACCGTCTCGGCCACCCGCAGGGCGTACCCCTTCACCACCCACCAGGTCAGGTACTCCTCCAGCTCACCCCAGGCCGCCTGGTCGACGTCGTCCTTCCAGTGGTCCAGCCGGCGGCTGACCTCGGAGCCGATGATGCGGTCGAGGGCCTCGACGATCCGGTCCTCGTCGGTGAGCACGTGGCCGCCGGCGCCCTCGCTGCGCAGCTCGGCGGCGATGTGCGACGTGGCCTCCTCGAGGGCGTCCAGGTCGGGAAGCTCGTCCTCGCTGGCCGCCAGCTCGACCCCGGCCTCGGTCTCCTCCACCCGCCGGAGGCAGTACCCGGCGATGGCCGCGGCCCCGGCCCAGATGCCGATCTCGGGGATGGGCTGCGACGTGCGCTGTTCGGCCACCGACCGGTCCACGTACTGGCGGGCCAGGGTGGTCAGGGGGTGGGCCTGGGCCAGGGCCCGGGCCCGGTAGGTCATGTCCTCGGCGGTCAGCGACCCGGTGGTCCCGTGGTCGGTTTGGCCGCCGCTCACAGCGAGAGGGGCTTCCTGCCGATCTGCAGGAGCACCGGCTCCGGTTCGGGCAGGGCGCTGGCCGCCGGCTCCTCCTCGGCCGCGGGCTCGACCACTTCGAGGCGGCGGTAGTTGGGCCAGTGCCGGCGCAGGGCCTCCTCCAAGCCGCCGGTGAGGGTGGCCGCCGAGCTGGGGCAGCCGTCGCACGAGCCCAGCATCTGGACCTTGACCACGCCGTCGCGGATGTCCTCGACCACGATCATGCCGCCGTGGGACTCGATCATGGGCCGCAGCTCCTCGATGGCGGCGTCGACCGCCTCCACGGCCAGGGCCCGGTCCCGCTCGTCGGGCGCCTCCCCGAAGTCGTAGGCGCTGAGGAAGTACCCGGTGATCGGGTCCTCGCCCACGGACTCGAGGAAGACCTCTCCCCGCCACTGGCGGATCATCTCCACCAACCGGCCCAGCCCCTCCCGGTGGAAGGCGTCGACCAGGTCCATCATCTCCTCGACCCGGTCCCGGATGGCGGCGTCGGGATGGGTCATGAGCTCGTCGTAGAGCTCGCCCACCCGGGGCATGACCTCCTCGTACGCCAGCGCCTCGACCTCGACCCTCTGATTACTCATTGCGCACCCTCTCCTCCGGTACCGCTACGTGCTCCACGACCGGCGCCTTGGCCACTTCCTCCTGGACCATGGCCAGGACGGTGTCGACCACCGACTCGACCTCGTCCGAGAAGCCGAGACCGAAGGCGCGGTCGCCCGGTTCCACTTCGATGACAACAGTGTCGGTCGGAAAACCCTTCCAGTACCTGACCACGGCCAGGGTGTGGTCCAGGTCGATGATCCCCCCGACGGCCTCGCCCAGCCGGTCGGCCACCTCCTCGTCGCTCGGCGGGGTCAGGTCCAGCTGGTAGCGGCGGATGGTGCCCGGGGGGTCGACGTCGCGGGGCATGGCCCCGAGGAGCACCACCTTGGCCGGCCGGAAGTCCTGCAGGGTGTGCAGGACCCGGTGGGCGGAGTACGACAGGTCCTCTAGGACCACGTCGTCCGGCCACTCGACCCCGGCGATGCGCTTCAGGAACTGGGTGCCGAAGTCCAGGTCCCGCAGCCAGGGCAGCCCGATGCCCCCCACCAGTACCCGGGTGGGGGGCCGCTCGCCGACTCCGTATGCAGGGGGATCGATCATGCTTGCCTTCAGTGTCCCTCTAAAAATGAAATTGTGGCCGATCGCGCAGGTACCCCCCGAAGGGGGTACCTGCCCAGCGCGGGGTTCGGTTATTCGAGGGTGCAGCCGCAGGAGTTGATCTCCCGCGTGATGATGCCCTTGCCGGTGTCCATGTGGGTGGTGCAGGGCATGCAGGGGTCGAAGGAGCGGATGGCCCGCAGGACGTCGATGCCCTTGATCTGGTCGTCCGGCACG
>DATJHJ010000002.1:0-15820 GCA_035494015.1 Acidimicrobiales bacterium | reverse complement strand
TTGGTGATCTCGAACCACACGTCGGTCTCGTGGCGCAGGTAGCGCAGGGTGTCCTTCACCGCCTCCAACCGGGCGCCGCAGGTGTGGCGGTAGAACTCCTCGCTGAACGCCTTGAGGTCGACGTTGGCCGCGTCCATGTGGCGGTAGAACTCGGCGCGGGGCTCGTCGCACACGTACCCGGCGGTGACCGCCACCGCCTTGACCCCCGCTTCGCGGCAGGCGTCGGCCACGTCGATGGCGTACTCGTGGAAGATGACAGGGTCGTTGTAGGTGAAGGCCACGCTGCGACAGCCCAGGTCGAGGGCGGTCCGGGCCAACGTGTCGGGCGAGGCGGCGTCGGCCAGGGTGTCGATCTCCTTGG
The DNA here is from genome assembly GCA_035494015.1 of Acidimicrobiales bacterium. Lineage (GTDB taxonomy): Bacteria > Actinomycetota > Acidimicrobiia > Acidimicrobiales > AC-14 > CADCTB01. Next base: position 15,459 of record DATJHJ010000002.1, on the reverse strand, counting down.
ACTTGGAGATGTCCCAGTTCTGGCAGAAGCGGCAGGCCAGGTTGCAGCCCGCGGTGCCGAACGACAGCACCGAGCTGCCGGGCAGGAAGTGGTTGAGGGGCTTCTTCTCGACGGGGTCGACGCAGAACCCGGACGAGCGGCCGTAGCTGGTGAGGACCACCTGGTCGTCGAGGCGGGCCCGGACGAAGCAGACGCCCCGCTGGCCCTCGCGGAGCTTGCACGCCCGCGGGCACAGGTCGCACTGGATGCGCCCGTCGTCGAGGGCGTGCCAGTACTTCGTGGGCACGGTGAAACCGTCCCAACCCGGCCCGCGGTCAACCTGCTCGCTCACACCCATCACCTGTTTCAACGACCGCCGGCCCGTCGCGATTCCGAAACTGCGGTGGCCTGGCGCAACCGGCCCGCACGCCCTGGGCGGGGTGGCTAGCACCACCTTTCGCCGCCGCGGCGGGAAACGCGAATTTCGGGCCTCGCCGCCCGGCTCTGTTTCCGGTGAACGCCCTCCGAACCGAGGGGGGCGGCGGACGAGGAGCCACGAATGCCCACTTCACCGCTGGTCGCCGAGCACCCGATCGATGCCGAGCGCGGCCCCGTCGCGCTGCAGGCACCCGCCGTCCGCGGCGCCGGATTCAGGGCCACGCCCCTGGTCGCCATGGTCGTGGGGCTCGCCCTCACCGGCCTGGCCGTGGTCAGCGGTACCCACGCCGCGAGCGGGGGCCGGCCGGCCGCCACCCCGAGCGGCGATCCGCTGGCCATCACCCTCTCGGCCCGGGACGTGTCCGTGGTCGTCCAGGTCTACGAGCCGGGCCAGGACAGCGGGTGGCACGCCCACGCCGGCATCCACGCCGTCGCCGTGTCGTCGGGCGTGCTCACCATCTATGACAGCCAGTGCCGACCCCAGGCGGTTGCGCCCGGGCGCCCGTACGTCGGCGGCCAGGAGCCGCACCTCGCCCGCAACGAGACCGCCGAGCCGGTGACCATGACCGTCACCTACCTCAGCCCGTCGGCGCCGGCGGCCTCGACCCGCCACGTCGACCCCCCCGCCGGCTGTGCGGTGGGACCGGCCTGACGGTCGGGGTCAGGCCCCCATGCCGATGCCCTGGGCCCGCTGGAGGCTCTTGCCCTCGCTCTGCAGGGCGGGGGCGACCATGACCTCGGCCTTCTGGAACTCCTTGACCGTCTCGTAGCCGCACGTGGCCATGGAGGTCTTGAGGGCGCCGAACAGGTTCAGGCGGCCGTCGTTCTCGTGGGCGGGGCCGGTGAGGATCTCCTTGAGGGTGCCCCGGGGGGTGGTCTTGACCCGGGCGCCACGGGGCAGCGTGGGGTGGAAGGTGGCCATGCCCCAGTGGTAGCCCCGGCCGGGGGCCTCGTGGGCCGCAGCCAGGGGCGAGGCGATCATCACCGCGTCGGCCCCGCAGGCGATGGCCTTGGCGATGTCGCCCCCGGTGCTCATGCCGCCGTCGGCGATGGCGGTGGCCTGGGGCACGCCCAACCCGAGCACAGCCCGCGTCGTGCAGGCATGGCCGGGGCCGACCCCGACGAGGATCCCCACCGCGCCCGTGCGCATGAGCTGGAGTGCGCTCTTGTAGGAGGCGCAGCCGCCCACGATCACGGGGATCTCGAGCTCCCGCACGAACCGCTTGAGGTTGAGCGGCTCGACGGTCTTGGACACGTGCTCGGCGGAGACGACCGTGCCCTGGATCACCAGCAGGTCGAGCTCGGCGTCGAGGATGGCCTTCATGAGATGGGTCGTGCGTTGCGGCGTGACCGACGCGCACGAGGTCACCCCCGCCTCCTTGATCTCGGCGATCCGGCGGCCGACGAGCTCCTCTTTGATCGGCTCGGCATAGATCTCCTGCATGCGCAGCGTGGCCTTGTCGGTGTCCAGGAGGGCGATCTCGCTCAGCAGCGGCTCGGGGTCCTCGTACCGGGTCCACAATCCCTCGAGGTTGAGCACGCCCACCCCGCCCAGCTGGCCGATGGCGATGGCCGACGCCGGGCTGACCACGCCGTCCATGGCCGAGGCCATGAGGGGCAGCTCGAAGCGGAAAGCGTCGATCTCCCATGAGATGTCGACATCCTCGGGGTCACGGGTCCGCCGGCTGGGCACGATGGCGATGTCGTCGAACCCGTACGCCCGCCGCCCCGACTTGCCGATCCCGATCTCGATTTCTGCCATCCGTCGAGACTACCGGCGCGCCCCTGCTTATCTCTAGATGGGTACGGTCGCCGGGGTGCGGGGGATCGGGACGGTCGTCAACGTGGTGACCATCCTGACCGGAACCTGCACCGGGGTGGGCCTCGGCGCCCGGCTGCCCGAGCGGCTGCGCACCTCGGTGCTGGAGGCCGTCGGCCTGGTCACCCTCGTCATCGGCGCCAAGGAGGCGTTCGCCACCCGCAACGTCGTGTTCCCCCTCGTCGCCCTCATCCTCGGGGCGGCCATCGGTGAGGCGCTGCGCATCGAGGACCGGCTGGCCGGGGCGGGCGACGCGGTGCGGGCCCGCTTTGCGCCCGGCGAGGACCGGTTCGTCGAGGGGTTCGTGGCCGCCTCCCTCCTCTTCTGCGTCGGGCCGCTGACCATCCTCGGCTCGATCCGGGACGGCCTCGGCGGCCCGGGCCATGCCCAGCTCCTCCTGGTCAAGGCCGCCCTCGACGGGGTGGTCAGCGTGGCCTTCGCCTCCACCCTGGGCTGGGGAGTGGGGTTCAGCGTCCTCACCGTGGTCGTCGTCCAGGGGACCTTGACCCTCGCCGCCGGCGCCGCCGACCACGTGCTGACCGGGCGCATGGTGACGGAGCTCAGCGCCACCGGCGGGGTCATGATCATCGGCATCGGCCTGCGCCTGCTCGGCATCAAGCAGGTGCGGGTGGCCTCGTTCCTGCCCGCCCTCGTGCTGGCGCCACTCGCGGTGGCCCTGTTCGCCCGCTAGGAGAGGTCGGCACCGGCGGCCGCGGCCAGGTCGGCCTGGGCCTCGGCGCTGGCCTCCAGGAACTCACGCATGCCGGCGATCTTGAGGTTGCTCAAGACCCGGCCAGGCGGGGTCTCGCCGCGCTCCCACTCCATCCAGGCCACGAGCAGCTTGGTCGGATCCGGCGGGGGGCGTTCGTCCACGTGGTCACACTACCCTTCGAGAATGGCGATCGAGATCGAGGTGAGCTCGGCCCGTTGCATCGCGTCCAAGGCCTGCACCCACGCCGCGGAGGGGGTTTTCGAGGTTGTCGACGGCGTGGCCCGGGTGCTCGACCCCACCGCCGCCCCCCTCGACGACATCCTGGCCGCGGCCGACGAGTGCCCGACCGGCGCCATCAAAATCCGAAAGGACGGCCAGCTGCTCTAGAAAAGCTGCCGGCCGTCCTCTCGCAGACGGAACTAGCGACGCATCGAGCTGAACGAGCTGGCCTGCGCGGCGCGGTTGGGCATCGGGATCGGCGGCTCGTCCTCGGGGACGTCGGTGATGAGGCACTCGGTGGTGAGGGCCATGGCCGCCACCGACGCCGCGTTCTGCAGGGCCGAGCGGGTCACCTTGGCCGGGTCGATGACGCCGGCCTTGAGCAGGTCCTCGAAGTCGCCGGTGAGGGCGTTGAGCCCGACCGAGCCCGTCTCGCGCTCGACCTGGCGCACCGTGATCATGCCCTCCAGCCCGGCGTTCAGGGCGATCCAGCGCAGGGGCTCCTGCAGGGCGATGGAGACGATGTGGGCGCCCGTCTTCTCGTCGCCCTCCAGCTCCAGCTTGTCGACCGCCTCGCGGGCCCGCACGAGCGCGGTGCCGCCGCCGGGGACAATGCCCTCCTCGATGGCCGCCCGGGTCGCCGACAGGGCGTCCTCGATCCGGTGCTTCTTCTCCTTGAGCTCCACCTCGGTGGCCGCCCCGACCTTGATGACGGCCACGCCACCGGCCAGCTTGGCCAGCCGCTCCTGGAGCTTTTCGCGGTCCCAGTCCGAGTCCGAGTTCTCGATCTCCCGCTTGATCTGGGCGATCCGGTTCTCGACCTCTTTCTGGTCCCCGGCACCCTCCACGATGGTGGTGTCGTCCTTGTTGACCGTGACCTTGCGGGCCCGGCCCAGCTGGTCCAGGGTGACGTTCTCCAGCTTGGCCCCCACCTCGGTGGACAGCAGGGTGGCGCCGGTGAGGATGGCCAGGTCCTGCATGGTGCTGCGGCGCCGCTCGCCGAACCCGGGGGCCTTTACGGCCACCGAGTTGAAGGTGCCCCGCAGCTTGTTGACCACCAGGGTGGCCAGGGCCTCCCCGTCGACGTCCTCGGCGATGATCAGCAGGCTCTTGTTGGCCTGCATGACCTTCTCGAGCACGGGCACCAGGTCGGCCACGGCGCTGATCTTCTGGTTGATGAGCAGGATGTAGGGGTCGTCGAGGACGGCCTCCTGGCGCTCGGGGTCGGTGACGAAGTGGGGCGACAGGAACCCCTTGTCGAACTGCATGCCCTCGACGAACTCGAGTTCCATGCCGAAAGTGTTCGACTCCTCGACGGTGACCACGCCGTCCTTGCCCACCTTGTCGATGGCGTCGGCGATGGTCTCGCCGATGACGGTGTCGGCGGCGGAGATGGACGCCACCTGGGCGATCTCCGAGCGGTCGTCGACGTCCTTGGCCTGGGCGGCCACCGACTCGACGGCGGCGGCGACGGCCTTGTCGATCCCCCGCTTCAGGGCGAGGGGCGACGCCCCGGCGGCCACGTTGCGCAGGCCCTCGTGGACCATGGCCTGGGCCAGCACGGTGGCGGTGGTGGTGCCGTCACCGGCGATGTCGTTGGTCTTGATGGCCACCTCACGGACGAGCTGGGCCCCCATGTTCTCGTAGGGGTCCTCCAGCTGGATCTCGCGGGCGATGGTCACGCCGTCGTTGGTGATCGTCGGCACGCCGAACTTCTTCTCCAGCACGACGTTGCGGCCCCGCGGGCCGAGGGTGACCTTGACAGAGTTGGCCAGCTTGTCGACCCCGGCTTCGAGCGATCGGCGAGCGTTGTCGCCGAACTTGAGCATCTTGGGCATGAGCTACCTACTTGCTTGCGATGGCGAGGACGTCACGGCTGGACAGGATGAGCAGATCCTCACCGTCGACCGCGATCTCGGTGCCGCCGTACTTGCTGTAGACGACGGTGTCGCCGACCTTGACGTCGAGCGGGATGACCTCGCCCGTCTGCTCCGACCGGCGGCCCGGGCCCACGGCCAGTACCTCGCCCTGCTGGGGCTTCTCCTTGGCCGTGTCGGGGATGACCAGCCCGCTGACGGTGGTCTGCTCAGCCTCGTTGGGGCGGACGACGATGCGGTCGTCGAGGGGCTTGAGGTTCATAATTGGGTTCGACCTCCATAGGACGAAGGGTGGTTAGCACTCTCGTATGTCGAGTGCTAACGATAGCCCTGCCCGGTTGCTTCAGCAACCGGGCACCTCTCTCGGTGTTTGGCGGCGGGCACCGGGGGCCTCCGGACCACGCCCGCCGCCGGCTGCTACGCCAGTCTGAGGTTGGGCTGGGCGCCCACGTCGAGGGGGGTGGGGCCGTCGGCGCGGTAGCGCCACCAGGCGGCGGCGGCGACCATGGCCGCGTTGTCGGTGCACATGGACCGGCTGGGGAGGAAGCAGCGCAAGCCGTCCGCCGTGCACAGGTCGAGGATCCGCTCCCGCAGGAGCGAGTTGGCGGCCACGCCGCCGCCCAGACAGATGCCGGTGGCGCCCACCTCGGCCGCCGCCCGCTTGGCCTTGGCCACGAGCACGTCGACGACTGCGGCCTGGAACGAGGCGGCCACGTCGGCCACCGGGGTCTCCGGGTGCTCGCGTACGTAGCGGATCACCGCCGTTTTCAGCCCGCTGAGGGAGAAGTCGTAGCCGTCGGGCATGGCCCGGGGGAAGCGGACAGCCGTGGGGTCGCCGGTGAGGGCCACCCGGTCGATCACCGGGCCGCCCGGGTAGCCGAGGCCCATGACCCGGGCCACCTTGTCGAACGCCTCGCCCACCGCGTCGTCGACCGTCGTGCCCATCAACCGGTAGGTGCCGTGGTCCTCCATGTGCACGAGCAGGGTGTGGCCGCCGGAGACCAGCAACACGACCAGCGGGGGTTCGAGGTCGGGTTCCTCCAGGAAGCAGGCGTAGAGGTGGGCCTCCATGTGGTTGACCCCGATGAACGGCAACCCCCAGGCCAGGGCGTAGGCCTTGGCCGCGCTGATGCCCACCAGCAGGGCCCCGGCCAAGCCAGGACCGACGGTGGCGGCGACCGCCGACAGCTCGCTGCCGTCGATCCCCGACTCGACCAGGGCCTGGGCGACGGCGGGAGTGAGCAGCTCCACGTGGGCCCGGCTGGCGATCTCGGGGACCACCCCGCCGTAGCGGGCGTGCAGGTCGACCTGGCTCGACACCACCGACGACACGACCGACGTCCCGTTGGCCACCACTGCGGCCGCCGTCTCGTCGCACGACGTCTCGATCCCGAGGACCAGGAACGGGTCGGCGACCGGCGCCTCGCTCACCGCAGCCCCTCGCTGACCAGGGTGACGCCCGGGATGCCGGCCTCGATCTCGGCCAGCCGGCGGGCGTACTCGGGGGTGTCCACGTCGTGGGCCCACATGACCAAGGCGTCCTCGTTCGTCTCCACGTAGTAGTTCTTGCGGATGCCGGCCGGGCTGAACCCGAACCGGCGGTACATCTCCTGGGCCCCATGGTTGCCGACCCGGACTTCCAGGGTCAGGTTCGACGCCCCCCGGCGCACGGCCTCCCGGGCCAGGGTCAGCAGCAGGCGGGTGCCGATCTTGTTGCGGTGCCAGGCCGGGTCGACGGCCAGCGTGGTGACGTGCCCGTCGTCCTCGGTGACCATCAGCCCGGCGTAGCCGCACACCGTCCCGCCGACCCGGGCGACGTAATAGGCCCGGCTGGTGCGCAGGGCCAGCTCGCTCACGAACAGGCTGAGCGACCACGGCCGGGGGCACACCTGGGCCTCGATGCGCAGCACGGCCCGCAGGTGGCGGCGGCGCATGGGGACGAGGTGAACGACGAGCTCGGCGGGGTCCACGGGCCGCCGCTCGGTGGCCATCAGAGGGCCCGCCCCTTGGCCGCGTCCCAGTTGATCTCGGCGTCGCTCTTGCGCAGGTACAGGGGCTGCAGCTCCCAGGGGGGGACGAACTCCTCGCGCAGGGCCTTGGGATGGGCCAGCTCGACGAGCGACGCCGCCGACGGGAACGCCGAGGTGGCGTCGCCGGCCTCGCACCGGGATACCTCGGTCAGGATCTCCGGGTACCGGATGGCCCCGTCCCCCACGACCAGGCAGTCCTCGCCGGTGGCCAGCAGCTCGGACGCCAGATCCTCCGGCGTGCCCAACTGGTAGGGCGACAGCCGCTGCGCCCCGCCCGGCACCTGGCGGTAGAAGGCGTAGAACAGCTCGCCCCGCCGGGCGTCGATGGCCGGGACGATCAGCCGGTTCGTGTACCGGACCGGGAAGGCCAGCAAGTCGAGGCTGGAGATCCCGATGGTCGGCACCCGCAGGGCCTGGGCCAGGGCCTTCGCCGCGGCCACGCCCACCCGCAGGCCGCTGAACAGCCCAGGACCCACGTCGACGGCGACCACGCTGATCTCGTGCAGGTCGATCTGGGCCTGGCGGCACATGAACTCGACCGCCGGCATGAGGGTTTCCACGTGGCGGCGGCCCTTGGCCGCGTGGAAGCAGGCGAGGATGCCCTCGTGGCCGCCGATGGCGCAGCCGACCTGGATGGTGGCCGTTTCCAGCCCGAGGATCAGCACCCAGAGACCCTACGCAACGGTCCAGCGGGCCAGGGCCAGGCGAAGGAGGTGGGCGCGGGGAGGCCATGCCGGCCCGACCGAGCGGATGACCAGCCGCCGATCGTCGGTCATGCCCTCCGGCGCCTCCAGCCGCACCTCCAGGAAGTCCGACGGCAGGGCGGGTGTGACGGCGTCGCCCCACTCGACCAGGGTGACGGCCCCCTCGTCCAGCAGCTCGGAGATCCCGAGGTCGACCAGCTCCTGCATGTGGTCGAGCCGGTAGACGTCCAGGTGGACGAGCGGGAGGCGGCCCTCGTAGGTACGGACGAGGATGAACGCCGGGCTGGTCACGGCCTCGTCGACCCCCAACCCGCGGGCGAACCCCTGGGCGAAGGCCGTCTTGCCGGTGCCCAGGTCACCGGCCAGCACGATCAGGTCTCCGGGCTGGGCGAGGGCGGCGACCTCGGCGGCGAGGGCCCGGGTGTCGTCGACCGACTTCGTGGCCGCGGTGATCACGCGACTGCACCCGCCGGGAGGAACTGCTTGGCCCGGACCAGATCGGCCCGGATCTGGGCGTTCAGGCCGGGGCTGCGGAGGACGGCGGCTGGGTGGTACGTGGGGACCAGCATGCCGCGCCGGAAGGGGTATGCCTTTCCACGGAGCTTGGTGATGCCCTCGGTGGTCCCGAGCAGCAGCTTGGCCGCGAAGTTGCCCAGGGTGACGACCACCTTCGGGTCGATGAGGTCGACCTGGGTCTCGAGCCACGGCCGGCAGGCGGCGATCTCGACCGCCTCCGGATCCCGGTTCCCGGGGGGGCGGCACTTGACCGTGTTGGCGATGTAGAAGCGGTCCCGGGTCAGGCCCATCTCCTCGAGCACCAGGCGGTCGAGCAGCTGGCCCGACCGGCCCACGAACGGCTCGCCCTGCAAGTCCTCCTGCTGGCCGGGCGCCTCGCCCACGAACATCAGGTCGGCCGAGGGGCTGCCCACGCCGAAGACCACCTGGGTCCGGCCCCCGGAGAGGGGGCAGCGGACGCAGGCCTTCGCCTCCCGCTCCACATCGGCCAGGACCGGCACGGCCGCCGATCGTACCGGGGCGGTCATCCGTAGATCTTGGGCACCCGGGGGCCGATCCCGCACAGGATCTCGTAGGCGATCGTCCCCGTGCGCCCCGCCCAGTCCCACGCCGAGATCTCGTCGGTGCCCTGGCGGCCGAGGAGGACGACCTCGTCCCCCGGGAGCACGCCGGTGTCGTCCCCGCAGTCGACGAGGATCTGGTCCATCGTCACGCTGCCGGCCAGGGCCCGCCGGCGGCCGCCGATGAGGACCTCGCCGCCGGACACCCCCAGCCGCCAGGGGACCCCGTCGGCGTAGCCCACGGGCACGGTGGCGATGGTCGCCTCCTGCTGCAGCGGGCGGCGCAGGCCGTAGGAGACCGCCTCGCCGGGCCCCACCCGCTTGACGAACGACACCCGGGCCCGCAGCGACAGGGCCGGTCGAAGGGCGGTCACCGGTTCGAGGGCGGCCAGGGCCGGGCTGGGCGACACCCCGTAGAGGGCGATGCCGCAGCGGACCAGGTCGAACCGGGCGCCCGGGTGGGCCAGGGCGCCGGCCGAGTTGGCGGCGTGGACCAGCGGCGGGCGCACGCCCCGGCCGTCCAGGTCGTCCAGCACGGCCTGGAACCGGCCGCACTGCTGCGTGGTGAAGGGATGGTCGGGCTCGTCGGCGACCGCGAAGTGGGTCCAGACGCCCCCGAGGGTCAGCTCGGGGTGCTCGACCACGGCCTGGACGACGGCCGGGGCGTCGCTCGGGCTGGCCCCGACCCGGTGCATCCCGGTGTCCACCTTGACGTGGACGGCGAGCGGACCGGTACCGGCGGCGGCCGCCGCCTTGGCCGCCGCCTCGACCCCCTCGTGGGTGTACACGGTGGGGGTCAGGCCGAGGGCGACGACCTCGCCCATCGAGTCGACGGGGGGCTCGGACAGCAGCAGGACCGGGGCGTCGAGCCCGTGGCCGCGCAGCACGGCTCCTTCCTCGACCAGGGCGACCGCCAGCCACGTCGCCCCGCCCTCGATGGCGGCCCGGGCGACGGGGACCGAGCCGTGCCCGTACCCGGCGGCCTTGACGACTGCGCACAGCCCGGCGGGCGCGGCCAGGGCGGCCAGCAGGGCGGCGTTGTGCCGGATGGCGCCAAGGTCCACCTCGGCCCACGCCGGGCGGGCCCCCATGGCCCGGCTACCTCCCTGCGTCGCCGACGATGTCGCGCACGAGGTCGCCCCGGGAGACGATGCCGAGGAGCCGGCCCTCGTCGTCGACCACCGGCAGGCGGGAACCGCCCTGGTCGTGCAGCATGGTGGCCACCGTCTCCAGGGTGTCGTCGGGACCGCACGTGGGGGCGTCGGCGTCCATGACGTCGCCCACGGTGGCGGCCACCGCCTTGCGCAGGTCACGCTCGAAGTGGGCCAGCGACGACGGCAGCTCCAGGTAGGCACCGAACAGGGAGATGACCGTGGGCACGTGCAGGTTGCTGTCCTGGACGATGAGGTCGTCGTCCTCCAGGAGGCCGACGACCCGGCCGTCGCCGTCGACGACCGGCGCCCCACCAAGGCGCCGCTCGGCCAAGGCACGGGCGGCCGTCTCGATGGTGTCGGTCGGTCGGAACGTCAGCACTTCGGTCGTCATGACCTGGCGGACGGGCGTGTTGCGGGGCATGCCACCTCAGGGGTCTTGGGGCGCGAGCTGGGCAAAGGCAGCGGGGAGCAGGTCGAGCAGGTCACCTGCCACCAGGCCGCGCCCCCAGCCTAGGCGGGCCGCCGCCCCGTGGACGAAGGCACCGCCGGCTGCGGCCCGCGGACCGGGGAGGCCCTGGGCCAGCAGGGCGCCGACGACGCCGGCCAGCACGTCGCCCGTGCCGGCGGTGGCCAGGCGGGCGTCCCCGGAGTTGGTCAGCAGCACCTGGCCGGAGGGGTCGGCGACCACGGTGGTCGACCCCTTGAGCAGCACGGTGGCGCCGGTGCCGGCCGCCAGGTGGCAGACCGCCGAGATGCGGCGGGGCCCGGCCGGGCACCCGGTGAGGCGGGCGAACTCCCCGTCGTGGGGGGTCAGCACGGTGGGCCCCGGGCGGGCCTTGAGGATCCGCACGGGGTCGTCGAGCGAACCGAGGGCGAAGAGGGCGTCGGCGTCGACCACCACCGGCACCGTGACCGCGGCCAGCAGGGCGCGCACCGCGGCCCGGGTGGCGTCCGAGCGGCCCAGGCCGGGGCCGATGACGACGGCCTTGACCCGGCGTAGGTCGGCCGCCACCTCCTGGTCCCAGCCCGACGCGGCCAGGGGCCGCCCCACCACCTCGGGAAAGCGGGGGGCGGGCGGGTGGCCGGGCACGCCCAGGCGCACCGTGCCCGCCCCCGAGCGCATGGCCGCCCGGGCCGCCATGTCGGCTGCGCCGGTCATGCCGGGTGAGCCGGCCACCATCCACACCGCGCTCTTCCACTTGTGGCTCTCCCGAGGCCGGGGCGGCAGCCAGGAGGCCACGTCGGCCCGTTCGACCAGGCCGATCGTGGACCGGGACACGTCGAGGCCGATGTCGGCGACGGACACCGCGCCGGCGTGGTCGGGCCCGGCGGCCAGCAGCAGCCCGGTCTTCAAGGCGGCGAAGGTGATGGTGGCGCCGGCCCGGACCGCGCCGGGCTGGGCCTCGCCGGTCAACCCGTCGAGCCCGGACGGGATGTCGACGGCCAGCACGGGCGCCCCCGCCGGATCCGGTGCCTGGTACTCGCCCCGGAAGCCGGTCCCGAAGGCGGCGTCGACCACCAGGTCGCACGGGGGCAGGCGGTCGGGCTGCTCGGCCACGTCGATCACCACCACCCGCACGCCCCGCCGGCGCAGGCGCTCGGCCGCCACCCGCCCGTCGGCCCCGTTGTTGCCCTTGCCGGCCACGACCACGACCCGCCGGCCGTAGGCCCCGCCCATCAGGTCGACGGCGGCCCGGGCCACCGCCGCCCCGGCCCGTTCCACCAGCACCTCGACCGGTTCGGGCGCGGCCCGGTCCACGGCCCGCATCTCCTCGGGGGTGAGGACGGGGATCACCGCTCGCTCGCCGGCTACAGGGCGACGGCGACCGCTTCGGCCACCAGGCCGGAGTGGGTCAGCGACACGTGCCAGGACGTAACCCCCCGGCGGGCCGCCAGGTCTGCAGCCCGGCCGGTCAACGACAGCGAGGGCGCCCCCGAGGGGGCCTTGACCACCTCCACGTCCCGGAAGGCGAAGGCCCCCAGGCCAACGCCCAGCGCCTTCATCACCGCCTCCTTGGCCGCGAACCGGGCCGCCAGCCGCTCGGCCGGGTCCCGCTGCCGCCGCCCGTAGGCCTGCTCCGCCGGCGTGAACAACCGGTCGGCGATCCCCGGCCGCCGGGCGAGCGCGGTCCGGAAACGGGCCACCTCCACGGTGTCGATCCCGATCCCGATCACGGCGTCGCCGACGCCCGCCGCGGGATCATTCGACGGTGACCGTCTTGGCCAGGTTCCTCGGCTGGTCCACGTCGCAGCCGCGCGCTTTGGCGATGGCGTAGGCGAAGAGCTGGAGGGCGACGACGTCGACCGCGGGCGAGAACAACTCGGCCCCCTTGGGCGCAGGCGGCACCCACAGGACGGCGTCGGCGTGGGCGGCGGCCATATCGTCGCCCTCGTTGGCCACCACGACCACGGTGGCCCCCCGGGCCCGGACCTCGTCGATGTTGCTCATGATCTTGGCGTGCAGCCGCCCCCGGCTGGCCACGGCCACCACCACCGTGCCCGGCTCGATGAGGGCGATCGGCCCGTGCTTCATCTCCCCGGCCGGATAGGCCTCGGCCCGGGCGTAGGAGATCTCCTTGAGCTTGAGCGCCCCCTCCAGGGCGACGGGGTAGCCGACGCCGCGCCCGAGGAAGAAGAAGTCGCGGGTGTCGGCGTACCGGACGGCGACGTCCAGGATCTCCTCCGAGCGGGCCAGCACACCCTCGATCAGGGCCGGCAGGGCGTGCAGGGCGTCGACCTGGCGGGCCACCTCCTCGGGGTACAGCAGCCCGCGGACCTGGGCCAGGCGCAGGGCCAGCAGCTCCATGGCCACGATCTGGGCCACGTGCGTCTTGGTCGCCGCCACCCCCCGCTCGGGGCCGGCCCGCGTGTAGAGCACGGCGTCGGCCTCCCGGGCCATCGACGAGTCCACGACGTTGCAGACGGCCAGGACCTTGGCCTTGTTGGCCGCCGACCGGGCGAACCGGCACGCCTCCATGGTGTCGAGGCTCTCGCCCGACTGGCTGACCCCGACCACCAGGCTCTGGGCGTCCAACACGGGGTCGCGGTAGCGGAACTCGCTGGCGATGTCGATCTCCGTGGGCAGGCGGGCCCAGTGCTCGATGGCGTACCGGGCGACCATGCCGGCGTGGAAGCTGGTCCCGCAGCCGACGATGAAGACCTTGTCGACGGCCCGCAGATCCTCGTCGGAGAGCTCGAGCTCGCCGAGGGTCAGCCGGTCCCCGCGGGCGCGCTCGCGAAGCGTCTCCTGGACGGCGCGGGGCTGCTCGTGGATCTCCTTGAGCATGAAGTCGGGGTAGCCGGCCTTCTCGGCCGCCTCCACGTCGCCCTCCACCCGGCGGCGCACGGGCTCGACCTCCTCGCCGGCCAGCGTGGTGACCCGCAGCACGCCCGGCGACAGCTCCACCACCTGGTCCTCGTCCAGGACGTACACCTCGCGGGTGGCCCCGAGCAGGGCCGGGATGTCCGAGGCCACGAAGGCGGCGCCGTCGGCCCGGCCGGCCACCAGGGGCGACGACCGGCGGGCGGCCACGATCACCTCGGGCTCGTCGGCGTGGACCACGGCGACGGCGAAGGACCCCTCGACCCGGGCCAGCGCCGCCCGCAGCGAGTCGGCCAGCGACGACCCGGCGACCATGCCGGCTTCGACCATGTGGGCCAGCACCTCGCTGTCGGTCTCGGACCGCAGCTCGTGGCCGGCGGAGACCAGCTCGTCGCCCAGCTCGACGTGGTTCTCGATGATCCCGTTGTGGATGAGGGCCAGGCGGCCGCTGCAGTCGGTGTGGGGGTGGGCGTTGCGCTCGGTGGGCCCGCCGTGGGTAGCCCACCGGGTGTGGCCGATGCCCGCCGACGCCTGGGGGGCGTCGCCCACCGCCCCGACCAGCTCGGCCAGCTTGCCGGCCCGCCGCCGCACCCAGACCCGGTCGCCGTCGACCAGGGCGACCCCCGCCGAGTCGTACCCCCGGTACTCCAGCCGGCTCAGCCCGTCGAGCAGGAACGGGAGCGCCTCGGCACTGCCCGTCACTCCGACGATGCCGCACATGGCGGCAAGGTTACGTCTGCGGGGGGGCCTGCGTGCCCAGGGACTGGCGGACGGCCCGGCACAGGAAATCGCTGGCGGCGTCGGCCTCGGCCTCGGTGACCGCCTCGACCATGACCCGGACGACCGCTTCGGTCCCGCTGGGCCGGACCAGGACCCGGCCCCGGTCCCCGAGCTTGGCCTGCACGTCCTTGACGGCCAGGGTCACGTCCTCGGAGGCGACGATCCCCCGACGGGCGACGGGGACGTTGCGCAGCACCTGGGGCAGCCGGACCATCACCCCGGCCAGGTCGGCCAGCGTCCGGCGGTTCCGGGCCATGACGTCGAGCACCTGGAGGCCGGTGAGCAGGCCGTCGCCGGTGGTGGCCAGGTCCCCGAAGATGATGTGGCCGGACTGCTCGCCGCCGAGGGCCCAGCCACCCCGCTCCATCTCCTCCAGCACGTACCGGTCGCCCACGTCGGTCTCGACCAGGGCGATCCCCTCCCGGGCCATGGCCTGGCGGAACCCCAGGTTGCTCATGACCGTGATGACCACGGTGTCGCCCGGGAGGCGGCCCTGGTCGCGGCGGTCGAGGGCGCAGATGGCGATCAGCTGGTCGCCGTCGACCAGGGCGCCGGTGTGGTCGACGGCGAGGACCCGGTCGGCGTCGCCGTCGAAGGCCAGGCCGACGGCGGCCCCCCGGGCGACGACCTGGCGCTGGAGGCCCTCGGGGTGGGTCGAGCCGCAGCCGTCGTTGATGTTCACCCCGTCGGGCGCGTCGTTGATCACGGTGACGTCGGCGCCGAGCCCCCGGAGCACGGCCGGGGCGACCTCGGAGGCGGCCCCGTTGGCGCAGTCCAGGACGATGGAGAGCCCGGCGAGGTGCCGGCCCCCGATGGAGGCGACCAGCGACTCCCCGTAGCGCTCCACCCCCCGCTCGTGGGCGGGGAGCATCCGGCCGAGCTCGGCGCCGGTCGGGCGGCCGCGCTCCGTGGTGGCCTCGGCCAGGAGCCGGTCGAGCTCGGCTTCCAGCCGGGCCTCGGTGCCGTCGGAGAGCTTGCGGCCCCCGGGCGAGAAGAACTTGACCCCGTTGTCGGGGAAGGGATTGTGGGAGGCCGAGATCACCGCTGCGGGCAGGCCGTCGGCGGCGGACAGGAAGGCCACGCCCGGCGTCGGGAGCACCCCGAGATCGCCGACATCGGCCCCCTCGGTGGCCAGCCCGGCCGACAGCGCGGCCTGGAGGAGCGGCCCGGACAGGCGGGTGTCCCGCCCGATAAGGAACCGCGGGCGTTGTCCCCCGCTCAGGGGGCCGCTCGGGCCCTGTCCCCCGCTCGGGTGGCCGCTCGGGCCCTGGCCGATCACCCGGGCTGCGGCCCGGCCGAGGGCGAGAACCAGTTCGGGCGTCAGCTCGGCGTTGGCCACACCGCGGACG
>DATJHJ010000001.1:0-42305 GCA_035494015.1 Acidimicrobiales bacterium | reverse complement strand
CGACACACGGTTTAGGAAACCGATGCTCTATCCCCTGAGCTACGAGGGCGAACCGCGACACCCGGTTTGAGGGGCCGCATATCCGAGCCTTGGGGCCGGCGGATCCGCCGCATCATCCTAGGCCGGCACCGAGACAGAGCTGAAGCGCTCAAGCCGGATCGATGGCGTGCCGACAAGGGTCGGGTGAGCGGACTTCGGCGGGCTGGCGTGATCGGACCACTGGCGGTGGCGGTCGCCGTCCTGGTGTTCTCGGGTGTCCTTGCTGCGTTCACGGTCGGGCAGCCGCCGAGCCAACCGGGTACCTCGGACGAACGCAGGCTCGGCGCCGCCCTCGCCCTTTCTCGTTTGGACGTCGAGCCGGCCACCACCGAGACAACGGCGACGACGGCAGTCCTGCCACCCCGGACCACGTCGTCGACTATCGCCACCCCACCGACCACGGCGACGACGCGGCCGCCGATCACGCGCACCACCACGACGACGCCCAGCACGACCACCAGCACGGCGGTCCTCCCGACCGCAGTACCGCCCACCAACCAAGCGGGGCCGGTGACCACGGCCAACGGCGCTCGGACGAGCTGGAGCGCCGATCAGGGCGGGATCTCCTTGCGCATGCGGATCGACCCCGCTGCGCCGGTCGTCGGGCAGCCGGTGCGCTTCCTGGTCAGCATCTCGGCTCCCGACTCCTGCTGCGCCACCGCATTGAACTTCGGCGACGGAGGGCCCTACGAGAAGGTTTCGCCGGGAACCTGCACTACGCCGTCGAATGTCACCGACGCCGTTGTGACCCACACGTACGCGGGGCCGGGCTTGTACCCGGTCATGTTCCTCGCCGCCACGTTCCCTTGCACGCTCACCGTGGTCGACGGGCAACCCGTGGCCCCGGCGATCACCGGCGCGACCATCTACGCGTGCATCCTCGTCGGGCCGACGACGATGGCCTACCGCGAACCCTGCGCCTGACGCCCATACCGGATCGGGCACAGGGGGCCAGGGGACCCGCTCTCGGCCAGGGCCCGGCGCCGTCCGAGGGACTATGGACGCGTGACCCCGCCACTCGCGCTCGAGTTCGTCCTGTCGGCGGACCACGCCGATCGCCTTCCCGACTCGCCGAGCGAGGTGGCGGTGGTGGGCCGGTCCAACGTGGGGAAGTCGTCGCTGATCAACGCCATCGCCGGGAGCGACCGAGTCGCGAAGACCTCCAAGACGCCTGGGCGCACCCGGCTGCTGAACCTGTTCACGGTCGATGGCCGCGGCACGATCGTCGACTGCCCAGGCTACGGCTACGCCGAGGTGTCCAAGGCCACCCGAGCCACGTGGAAGGCCATGATCGAGCGGTACCTGCTCGAACGGGAGCCGCTGGCCATGGTCGCCACCCTGGTCGACGGCGAGATCGGGCCCACCAAGCTCGACCTCCAACTCCTCGATTGGCTGCGCGACAACAACCTGCCCCATACCGTCGTGGCCACCAAGCACGACAAGGTCAAGTCGTCACAGCGGGCCCGCCGGGGCAAAGAGGTAGCCGCGGCATGCAAGCTGGCGGTCCCGGACATCGTGTGGGTCAGCGCGGCGAAGGGCACAGGGATCGACCGCCTCCGTGACCTGATGAACCTCTGGCTCTCGACCTAACCCCCGGTCTCCCCCTCCAGCAGGAGACTCAGGCCGAGCTGGGCGATCTCGGCCAGGGCGTCCCGGCAGTCGCCGCCCCACTCGGGAGCGTGCTCGGCCAGCAGCATGGCCACGGCCATGAATGCCACACAGACGTCCGGGGAGGGCTCGACGTTGAGGGCGGACAGGCGTTCCCGCAGCTCCGCCTCGAGGAGGTACGTGCCGGCCCGCTCGCACACGTCACGGTCGGCGAGGTGGGTGCGGATGAGTTCGGTCAGGCTTTCGCGTTCGTTCACGTCGAAGCTCACGTTCCGGCCACCGCCCAGCGCTGCGGCCGGTACCGGAAGTATGCCCAGAATGCGACCGAGCCAAGGCCGAAGGACGCGTACAGGACCATCACCGCGATCTTCACGCCGGTGCTGGTCTGGCCGACGTACCCGCTGCCCGGGGCGAGGAGGATCTCGAAGGTGGCGAACAGGCCAAGGAAGAACAACGCCGCCCAGGCCACCCGGTTCCAACGCAGGACCTTGCGACCGTCCAGGAAGCGCAAGGGCAGCATGGCCACGGCCAGTCCCTCGACCCCCCAGAGGAAGATCAGGGCCAGGCAGATCTCGAGCCCGATCCACCAGATGTTCGACCCTGCCCGGGCGGCGGCGTGGGACACGGGGATCCGGGCGAACCAGGCCCCGGCGCTGACCACCAGGCTGAACAGCCAGTTCGCCGCCGTCATCCGCCCCTGCACCCCTTCGGACAAGGCGCTGCGGAAGGCCAGCCCGGCCAGGGCGCCGTAGAAGTAGCCGGGCTGGAAGTGCAGCAGCCGCGACGCCACCACCATGAGGATGGAGACGACCACGCTGCCCGGCAGGAAGTTGAGCTTGCCCCACTCCCCGAACTCACGGTGGATGCCGAGGTCGGCGGGCAGGCTGAACACGACGGCCATGACCAGCATGGCCACGAACATCCCCACGAACAGGACGAGGCTGGTCCGGTTGAAGCCGAAGTCGGGGCTGAGGAATCCGCAGGCCAGCGCGCTGACCGCGGTCAGGGCGAAGAACGACAGCGTCCGGCTTCGCGTCGTGGTCTCGTCGACGCCACGGGGGCCCAATCGGAACCAGGCCCGGATCTCGTCGTAGTTCTCCTCCATCGTCGAGTTGAACAGCTCGAACGGGAAGGCGACGAGAGCGATGGCGCCGAGCGCGAGCGCGGCGCTGGCCAGCAGGGCGCTGGGGTTCAGGGCGATGTCGCCCGGAAGCGGGAGGGAGGTCACGAAGGCCGGCCGGTGCACCGCCACCGGTATGACGTCGAACGACGAGGCCTTCTCCACCACGTCGCCGGAGGACTGGCACGAGCTGGTGATCTTGTGCTTGCCGGCGTGGGCGTCGCCGGGGACGGACAGGCCGTTCCGCTCGACGGTACCCGTGGCATCGGCCGGGGCCGAGCCCACCCGGATCCCGTCGAAGAAGAAGTACACGGTCGAGCAGGTGTAGCCAGTGCCCTCGACGTGCAGTCCCCCACCGGGAGGCCCGGCCGGTTGGTTCTTCGGGGTCACCGCGATGAGGGTCGGACCGCCCTTGTCACCTGGCGGGGCCGGAACGACCGTCGTCGTGGTGGTCGGCGCCGTCGTCGTGGTCGTCGCCGGCACCGTCGACGACGTGCTGGTGGGGTGGACCACCTTGGTCGTCACCGGGACGGTCGTCTTCGCCGTCTTGCCCGCCGTGGTCGACACCGGCACGGTCGTGGGCGCCGAGGTCGGCGTCGACCGGACGGTGCTGGGGGTCGTCGTGGGAGTGCTCACGGTGGTGGGTGGCAACAGCGTGGTGGTGGGGACGACGACCGGCGGGACGGTGGACGTGATGGTCGAGAAGGTCAGGTGGTGGGCGGCGGAGTTGAGGCCGTCGCTGGCCTGCAGCTCGCAGGTGACTGTGGTGCAGTCGACCGTCGTGTCGGAGAGGGTCAGCATGCGGACGGCGACGAAGTCGCCGGTGAAGGTGCCCCCGGCGATCGGGTACGACGTCGGCCCCCCGCACGCGCCGATGGACGGCACGCATTGGCGGACCGTCGCCGTCGTCGGCCCGGTCGTCTCGATGAAGAAGCCGACCCCGTCGACCTTCACGGACGAGCTGATCGGGAGGTTGTCGCTCGGGTTGACGTCGAGGGTGGTGAAACTGTCTATCGGCTCCGGTGTCCCCGACGCCGCGCCGCCCCAGGCGAGGCCCAGGGTCACAAGCGCGAGCACACCAAGGACCGCCGCGGCCACTCCCCGTCGGTTCATGCCTCACATCATCGGACGCGGCGACCAACGGCGCGCCGGTCGCCGCCCAACTTCTGCCCAACTATTCGGGCGACAGGAGATCTCCGGCTTCCACCAGGTCGAGCGCGAGGGTCTTGTAGCCCACCGAGTCGAAGAACACGGTCAGTGTCCCCCCGTCGACGCCCATGACCTGGCCGCCACCCCAGATCTGGTGCCTCACTCGGCTGTCGACCGGGAACGGCACCCGCTCCCCGTCCCCGGACGTGTCCCCGCCCGCCGCGCAACGGTCGCAGTTGCCGCAGGGCTGGTCGAGCGGTTCGCCGAAGTAGCCGAGCAAGACCTTTCGCCGGCACCCGCGCGCCTCGGCATAGGCGCGCACCATCTCCACCCGGGACTGCTGGACCTTGGCCCGCGCCTCCCGCTCCTCCCCCGCCCGCTCCGCCGCCTCCTCGGGCGCCTCCCCCGGCTCCCCGTCGTCCAGAAGAGTGAGCGCGGCGGTGACCCGGCCCCGTGACAGCCCGGTGCGTTCCGCCAACCGGTCGACCGCGGGCTCCCCGTTGAGCTCCTCCATCGCCTCGGCCACCGCCCGCACGTCGTCGGCGCTCACCCCGCCCCCACCGGCGAAGAACCTCCGCAGGCCCAGGTCCTCCGGCCGGTAGAACAACACCGCCTCCGCCGGCTGGGCGTCGCGCCCGGCCCGGCCGATCTCCTGGTAGTAGGAGTCGAGCGAGTCGGCCACGTCGTGGTGGAACACGTACCGGACGTCGGCCTTGTCGATCCCCATCCCGAAGGCGGTGGTGGCCACGACGACGTCGACGTCGTCTCCGGCGAAGGCCGCTTCCACCTGGCGACGCCGCGCCGCGGGCAGGCCGGCGTGGTAGGCGGCAGCCCGGACGCCTCGGTCGACCAGGGCCGCGACCACCTCCTCGGCGGTACGCCGGGTGGCGACGTAGACGATCCCGGTCCCGTCCCGGCCGGCACGCTCGGCCACCCGATCGAGGAGGGCGCGCCGCTTCGCGTCGGGGTCGGTAAAGCGCCCCACGGCCAGCGAGATGTTCGGCCGGTCGAAACCCCGAGCGACCACCAGCGGGTCCCGGAGCCCGAGCCGGTCGATGATCTCGGCCCGCACGGGCGGGGCGGCGGTGGCGGTCAGGGCCAGGATCGGGGGGCGGCCCAGGGCGTCGGCGAACTCGGCCAGGCGGAGGTAGTCGGGACGGAAGTCGTGTCCCCAGGAGCTGATGCAGTGGGCCTCATCGACCACCAGCAGCGACGGTCGGGCGGCCACGGTCTGGGCCAGGACGTCGGGATTGGCCAGCTGCTCGGGCGCCAGGAAGAGGAACTCGAGGTCGCCGGCGATCAGGTCGTCGAAGGCATGCCGGCGGTCGGCGGCCTTCACGTGCGAGTTGGCCTCGGCCGCGTCGACCCCGCTGGCCAGCAACGCCGACACCTGGTCGCGCTGGAGGGCGATCAGGGGCGACACGACCACCGTCGGCCCCGGGATGATAAGGGCGGCCAGCTGGTAGATGGCCGACTTGCCCGCCCCCGTGGGCAGCACGGCCAACGTGTCCCGCCCGCCGGCCACCGCCCGGATGGCCTCCTCCTGGCCCGGGCGCAGCCGCTCGAACCCGAACGTCTGGCGGGCCAGCTTGCGCAGCCCCGGGGTGGTCAGAGTTCCGGGGTGACGGGCGACTCGCCCAGCAGGTGGTCCTCGAACCCGTCGCCCTCGTCGAGGGCCTCCTCCCAACCGCCGTCGTAGGCCTGGTTGGGATCAGTCCCGCGCTGCGAGAGCTCGTCGAGCGAGAGCATGTCGTCGATGGGTAGGTCGCTCATGGCGGCGACCCTTCCCCTCAGTGGCAGTTCGTAGACCCCGAATCGGTGAAGGATTTCCCTGCCACCGGGACGAACTGCCACTGGTAGCTGGTCGTCCGCAGGGTGAGGGCGAGGATGCCGAAGGTATCGTCGTTGCGGACCTGGCTTCCGGGCAGCGGCGGCCCGAAGGGGTAGTGGCTGACCCCGCCGGTGCCGACCACGAACTCCCGCACCCCCCGCACGTCGTCGGGCACGCCCGCCGGGTTGAGGGGGGCGAAGCGCTCGTAGTTGTGCTCGTGCCCGGTGAGCAGGACGTCGACACCCATGTCGAACAGGGCGGTGTAGAGCGGGCCGACGGTGGCGCTGGAGCCGTGGGTCGTACCGGAGGAGAACCGGGGGTGGTGCCAGACGGCGAGGGTGCAGAGGTTGGGATGGGCGGCAAGGTCGGCCCGCAGCCAGGTCTCCTGCGTGCCGCCGAGGGCGCAGCCGATCTGCTCGCAGTTCGAGTTCAGGACGACGATGTGCCACTGGCCCAGCTCGTAGCTGTACCAGCCGAGGGGCGACTCGCCGGCCGCGGCGCCGAACTCACCGAAGTACCCGCCGGCCCGGAACACCCCGTACTCGTGGTTCCCGATGGCGGGATGGGTGCGGGCCTTCTGGCGGCCCCACGTCGGGTCGTAGCAGTTGGCGAACTCGGTCGCCGTGCCCGACTCGTAGACGTTGTCGCCCAGGGTGGCGACCTGGGCGTTGGGCCGGGCGTCGAGGAGGGCGGCCGTGGCCTCGTCGCCGGTCGAGCTGCACGAGGCGATGTCGCCGGCGGCGAGGAGGGTGGCCGCCGGCAGGCCGGTGGTCGAGGTGGTCGCCGGCTGGTCGCCGATCGTCGTCCGCCCGTCGGGCCGCGGCCCGGGCGTGGGCGCGCCGCCACCGGACCCTCCGCAGGCAACCATGACCAGGGCGAGCAGGAGGGCGGCACGGCGCATGGGCGACAGTTTCCCCGACCCGGGGCCGGGGGAAGGATGCGGGGCGTGATCGCCGGTTGAGGATCCGGGTCGCGGGGGCACTGGGTCTCCTCGTCCTCGGTGGCTGCGTCGGGCCGGCGCGTACCACCGACGACTACACCCGCAAGGCGTCGACGTCGGTGCACGATGTCCATTCTGCGGTGGAGACGGCCCGGCTGGGGGTCGACGCCGTGGCCCGCGACCGCACGACCGGCCCGTACGTGTCGGTCCTCCTCGGCCAGGCCGAGGAGCAGGCCACCAGCGTCCAGTCCACCTTCGACTCGGTACAGCCGCCGAACGAGGACGCCGACCGCCTGCGCGACGAGGTCGACGGCCTGCTGACGCAGGCAGTGTCGGTCCTGGGCGACGTCCGCATCGCCGCCCGCCGGGGTGACACCGACGGGATCACCGGGCGGGGACCGGCGCTGGCCGACATCTCGAAGCGGCTGAGCGACCTGGAGGACCGCCTGGGGTGAAGAGGTTCGTCGCCGTGACCCTTGGCATCCTCACCGCCATCGGCGGGTTCGTGGACATCGGCGACCTGGTGGCCAACGCCGAGGTGGGCGCCCGGTTCGGCTTCGACCTGGCCTGGGTGGTGGGGGTGGGCGTGATCGGCATCTGCGTGTTCGCCGAGATGGCGGGGCGGGTGGCGGCGGTCTCGACCCGGCCGGTGTTCGACCTGGTGCGTGAGCGCCTCGGCGCCCGGGCAGCCCTGGCCAACCTCCTGGCGTCGTCGTTCGTGAACTTCCTCACCCTGGCCGCCGAGGTGGCGGGCATCGCCCTCGCCCTGGAGTTGGCCTCCAGCGTCAGCTACCTGCTGTGGATCCCGTTCACCTCCCTGGCCGTGTGGCTGGTCATCTGGCGGGTGAGGTTCGAGACCATGGAGCGGATCTTCGGCCTGGCCGGCCTGTCGCTCGTCGCCTTCGCGGTGGGGTTCTGGCGGCTGGGCCCGGACTGGGGCTCGGTGTTCCACAGCGTCAGCCACCCAGTCGTCCCCTCCGGTGAGGGCCACGCCACCTACCTGTTCTACGCCGTGTCGCTGTTCGGCGCGGCCATGACCCCGTACGAGGTCTTCTTCTTCTCGTCGGGCGCGGTCGAGGAGCGCTGGACGACCGACGACCTCAACGTGAACCGGGCCAACGTGCTGATCGGCTTCCCCCTCGGCGGGATCCTGTCACTGAGCATCATGGGGACGACCGCCCTGGTGCTCCTGCCCCGGGGGATCACGGTCGACAACTTGGCCCAGGTCGCCCTGCCCACCGTGCTCGCCCTGGGGAAGCTGGGACTGGCCTTCCTGCTCATCGGGTTCTTCGCCGCCACCTTCGGCGCCGCCCTGGAGACGGCGTTGTCGTCGGGCTACATCATCAGCCAGTTCTTCGGATGGCAGTGGGGGAAGATGGTCCGCCCGGTCGACGCCCCCCGCTTCCACGCCGTCGTCCTGGTGTCGTTGGTCCTGGGGGCCATGTTGGTGTTGACGTCGGTCGACCCCATCAAGGTCACGGAGTATTCACTGGTGCTCTCCGCCCTGGCCTTGCCGCTGACCTACTTCCCCATCCTGGTCATCGCCAATGACCCCGACTACATGCACGGCCGGACCAACGGCCGCGTCGCCAACGCCCTGGGGTCGATCTTCCTGATCATCGTCCTCGTCGCCTCGGCGGCGGCCATCCCCCTGATGATCGTCACCAAGGCGGGGCAATGAGCGAGCACGTCGGCTGGGCGGGCCGGCCGCGCCGGCTGCGACGCCTGGACGCGGGTTTGAGCCTGCTCGACCGGCAGATCCTCGACCGCGACGGGCGGCTGTCGGGCAAGGTCGACGACCTGGAGCTGACCCCGCCGGAGGGCGACGGGAGCGGGCCGCCGGTCGTGACCGCCATCCTGTCCGGGCCGGGCGCCCTGGCCCGGCGGCTGCGGGGCAGTGTCGGCGCGTGGCTGGAGTCGGTGCACAGCCGGCTGCACCCGTCGGCCGAGCCCGGCCCGGCCCGCATCCCCTTCGGCGTGGTCAAAGAGATCGCCGCCACCGTCGGACTGAGCGTGCGCAAGGACGACCTGGAGCTGTCGCGGTTCGAGGACTGGACCCGCGACCACATCATCGGCCGGATACCGGGGGCGCGACATGCGCCTGAGTGAGCTGCTGCACAGCCGGGTGGTGGACGCCGCCGGAAATGACGTGGGCCGGGTCCACGACGTCCGCCTGGTCCAGGACGGTCCGCTGGTCGGCACGTTCGGGGCCGCCTTCCGGGTGGAGGGCCTGATCGTCGGGCCGGCGATCGCCGGGGCCCGGCTCGGCTACCGCCGCTCGGGCATGACCGGCCCGTTCCTGCTCGCCGCGCCGCTCCGCCGGCTCCACCGGCGGGTCAAGTTCGTCCCGTGGGACCGGGTCGCCGAGCTCGGCCGGGACACCATCTCGATCTCCGGGTCGGCGGACGACCTGGACGAGCCCGAGCCCCTGCCGACCGCATGAACGACGGCCTGGCCATCCTCGGCGGCTGGGTCATCCTGCTCGTCATGCTGGCCGTGCTGGCAGCGGTCCTTTACCGTGGTAGGAACCGTTGATGCAGTACCGCCAACTGGGCAAGAGCGACCTGGTCGTTTCGGAGATCAGCCTGGGGTCCTGGCTGACCTACGGGGTGGGGGTGGAGGCCGAGCGGGCCACCGCCTGCGTCCGGCGGGCCTTCGAGGTGGGGATCAACCTCTTCGACACCGCCAACGCCTACGGGCGAGGGGCGGCGGAGTCGTTCCTCGGTGAGGTGCTGAGCGGCGTGGACCGCTCGTCCTACGTGCTGGCCACCAAGGTCTACTTCCCCATGTCCGACAAGGACCGGGGCCTGTCGGCGGAGCAGATCCGCAAGCAGTCCGAGGCGTCGCTGCGCCGGCTGCGCACGGACTACGTCGACCTCTACCAGTGCCACCGGTACGACAAGAACACCCCGCTGGAGGAGACCATGGAGGCGCTCACCGAGGTGGTGCGCTCCGGCAAGGCCCGCTACATCGGCTTCAGCGAGTGGACGGTCGAGCAGATCCAGGCCGCCCTGGCCATTCCCGGGGTGGAGCGGTTCGTGTCCAGCCAGCCGGAGTACTCCATGCTGTGGCGCAAGGCCGAGCAGGTCATCCCCCTCTGCGAGCGGGAGGGGATCGGCCAGATCGTGTGGTCGCCGCTGGCCCAGGGGGCGCTGACGGGCAAGTACAAGCCGGGCTCGCCTCCTCCCGCCGACTCCCGGGCGGCCAGCTCGTCGATGGGGTCGATGATGGGCCGCTTCCGGGACGACTCGGTGCTGGCCGCGGTGCAACGCCTCCGCCCCCTGGCCGACGACCTGGGGCTGACCATGGCCCAGTTCGCCCTGGCCTGGGTCCTGCAGCGGGAGAACGTGGCGTCGGCCATCACCGGGGCCAGCCGGCCCGACCAGATCGACGACAACGTGGCCGCCTCGGGCGTGGCCCTCGACGACGGCGTGCTGGCCGCGGTCGACGAGCTCCTCGGCGACGCGGTGGGCCCCTGATACCCGTCGACTTCACCGGCACCCTCGTGGTGGTGCCGTCGATCTCTTTCCCGGTGGCCGAGCTGGCCAAGATCGTCGGCGTGCAGCGCTACGAGGAGCGCCTGCTCTGCGCCACCCTGCTCCTGCGCGACCCCGGCGTGCGGGTCGTCTACGTGACGTCGTCGCCCATCGACCCCGACGTCGTCGACTACTACCTCCGCTTCCTCCCCGACCCCGAGGGCGCCCGCCGGCGGCTGGTCCGGGTCGACGTGGGCGACCCCGCGGTCGGCAGCCTTTCGGAGAAGCTCCTGGCCCGCCCGGCAGCCCTCGACCGCCTACGGGGCGCCGTCGGCAGTGACGGCGGCATGATGCTGGCGTTCAACGTCACCCCGGCCGAGGAGGCGGTCGCCGCCGCCCTCGGCGTGACCCTGTTCGGGGCGCCGGCCCGGCTGGCCCGGCTCGGTTCCAAGTCGGGGGCCCGCAAGGTGGCGGTGAAGGCGGGAGCCGGCCGGATCGACGGGGCGGAGAACCTGTTCTCGGTCACCGAGGTGGCGGCGGCCATCGCCGGGCTCCGGGCCCGGCGGCCCTCGGCCGAGGCGGTGGTGGTCAAGCTCAACAACGGGTTCTCCGGCCAGGGCAACGCCATCCTGGAGCTCGACAACGTCGCTGACCCGCTGCCGACGTCGAAGACCACGTTCATCGCCTCGGAGGAGTCGTGGCCGACGTTCGCGGCCAAGATCGAGGAAGAGGGCGCCATCGTGGAGGAGCTGCTGCGGGGCGACGGGGCCCAGTCGCCCAGCGTGCAGCTGCGCATCGGCACGGACGGCACGGTCGAGATCCTGTCGACCCACGACCAGATCCTGGGCGGGCCCGAGGGCCAGGTGTACCTGGGTTGCCGGTTCCCGGCCGCGGAGGCGTACCGCTCGGCCATCGTCGCCGACGCCCGTCGGGTGGGTGCGGTGCTGGCCGGCGAGGGGGTCATCGGCTCCTTCGGGATCGACTTCGTGGTCGTGCCCGGCGACGGGGCCTACCTGAGCGAGATCAACCTCCGCCTCGGCGGCACCACCCACCCCTACTGGATGGCCCGCTGGGTCACGGGGGCGACCTACGACCAGCACCGCGGCGAGCTGGTGGGGCCCGACGGCGCCCCGGTGCGCTACGTGGCCACGGACAACATCAAGTCGCCCCAGCTGGCGGTGTGCACGCCGGCCGAGGTCATCGCCGCCGTCGACGACGCCGGCTTGGCCTTCGACCCGTCGACCCGAACCGGTGTGACCCTCCACCTGCTGGGTGCCGTGCCCGGCTACGGCAAGTTGGGCGCCACCTGCATGGCGGCGACGGCGGAGGCGGCCGACGACCTCTACGTCGCCCTGGTCGACCTCCTCACGAACCGGTGACACCCGATGCGCCCGTGCGCACCCGGCGTCACCGGTTCGTGCTGAAGGGCTAGAACCGGGCCCCGGCGCCCCAGCCACCGTGCCGGAAGCCGGTGTTGGTGGCGGCGCCGGATGCCGGCGCCTGGCCGGTGGTCCCACCCTGGCCACCCTGGCCGCCCATGTTGGGGCAGTTGCCGTCGTGGGGCCGGTCCGGGGTGGTCTGGCTCCCACCGGGAGCCGTCGTCGACGGGCCGCTGGGAACGGTGGTGGTCTGGGCGCCCGACACTCCGGGCACGCCCAGGATCAGGCCGGCCGCTCCTCCGACGGCGAGGCCGCCGGCGAGGGCCACGGATGCGAGCAGTTTGTTCTTGGCCATGCAGTGCTTCTCCTGTCTCGGGGACAGCACCGAATGTGCGCCGCGCTGCTGGCAGCGACCTGTGATCGACCTATGAGTTCGCCGTTCAGGGGGTCAGCCGCTGGATGTTGGCCGTGTACTCGCTGTGAAGCTTGAACAGCCCACCGCCCGCGGATGCGTCCAGCACCGACCGCTCCCTGACCCACAGCCGCGAGGTCCGGTCCACGTTGACGGTCAGCGACTGGCTGCCGGTCACGTCGCCCGGCGCCAGGGTGACGACCGCCCGCATGACCAGGGTGTCGAGCCCCTGGCCGGCGACGGTGACCCGCTCGGCGCCCACCACGTCGACCACGAGCTTCGCCCCGGCCTCGCCGGGCAGGTTGGCCTCGGTGTGGCTCCCCGGGCCGGCGCCGGTGGCCAGGAGCAGGACCGGCGACGGCGGCCGGAACTCCAGGGTCTGGGACGTGCCCGCGGCGCCCACGGTGATGCGCAGGGCGACCAGGTACACGCCCTGGGCCCGGTAGTCGAGGGTGAACTCGGTCAACGGGCCCGCTCCGGACGGGTCCTGCAGGTTCCGGGCCGAGTGCTGGACGGTGCCGGTCGGCGGGTCGACGATCAGCGTGGTCACCGCGGGGAAGGGCTGGGAGGCCACGCCGAAGGTGGTGGCGCCCGAGGTGTCGTACCGGTAGGTGCCCGACCTCGGCGGGGTCAGCGCGCTGGGCCCGGCGGGACCCGGGACCGTCGACGTGGTGGTGGCCGATCGAGCGGTGGTGGTGGTCGTGGCCCGGCCCGTGGTCGACGTCGTGGCCCCGGGCGCGGCCGTGGTCGTCGTCGCCGGCGGCGCCGTCGTGGTGGTCGCCTGCTCGGCCAGCGATCCACGCACCGCGTCGGCCGTGCCGTCGCCACTGCCGCAGGCGGCCATGACGGCGAGCAGCAGGGCCGGGATCGCCGGGGCGGCGCGCCCGCGCCGGATCATCAGCTGCGTTCGGGAACGGCGTGGGCCGCTTCGAGGGCCCGGATGACCGACGCGGCGATGCCCGGGCCGTCGAGGCCGATCGAGGCCAGGATGGCCGCCGGCGACGCCTGGGCGATGTAGCGGTCGGGGATCCCGAGGACCACCAAAGGCGGCGACGGCCGGCCCTCGCCGATCACGGTGACGGCGTCGGCGATGGCGGTGCCCGCGCCGCCCTGGCGCACCCCGTCCTCGACGGTCACGACGAGCGGGTGGCTGGCGGCGTCGGCGATCATCACCGGGTCCAGGGGCTTGACCACCCGGACGTCCCAGACCGTGGCCGAGACGTCCTGCTGGTGCAGCAGGCGGGCCGCCTCCTCGGCGGCCTCCACCATCTTGCCCACGGCCAGCAGGCAGACCTGGTCGCCCCGGCACACCAGGCGGGCCGAGAGCCCGGCGCCCACCTCGTCGGGGGGGACCTGGCGGGCCGGGCCCTTGGGGTACCGGATGGCCGAGGGGCCCTCGGTGATCGACAGGGCCTCGCCGAGCATGACCTCGACCTCCTGGGCCGAGGAGGGGGCGAAGATCGTCATCCCCGGGATCCGGGTCAGCAGGGCCATGTCGAGGATCCCGTGGTGGGAGGGCCCGTCGTCACCGGTGATCCCGGCCCGGTCGATGGCGAAGACCACCGGCAGGCGGTGCAGGCCGACGTCGAGGTTGACCTGGTCGTAGGCCCGGTTGAGGAAGGTCGAGTAGATGGCCACCACCGGGCGCATCCCGGCCATGGCCATGCCGGCGGCGGCAGTGACGGCGTGCTGCTCGGCGATGCCGACGTCGAGGAAGCGGTCCGGGTGGCGAGTCTGGAAGGGGATCAGGCCGGTTGGGCCGGCCATGGCCGCGGTGATGGCCACGATCGTGGGGTCGTCGCCGGCGGCGCCGACGATGGCATCGGCGAAGGCCTGGGTATAGCCGACCGGCACCGACGGCGGCGGCCCGGTGACCGGGTCGAACACGGGCGTGTCGTGCAGGCACTTCTCGTCGTCGTCCTCGGCCGGCTTGTAGCCGCGACCCTTCTGGGTGAGGACGTGGACCAGGATGGGGCCGTCGTCGAGCAGGGCGGCCCGGCGGAGGGTGGCCTCCAGGGCGGGGATGTCGTGGCCGTCGACGGGGCCCACGTAGCGCACGCCCAGCGTCTCGAAGAACCCGCCCGAGCCCAGCACCTCCCGGGAGGCCGCCCGCATGCCCTCCATGCCCAGCTCGAGGTGCTCGCCGATGCCCGGCACCCCGCGCAGCATCTTCTGGATCCGGTCCCGGCTCTTCACGTAGGAGCGGTTCAGGCGGATGCGGGTCAGGCCCGCCGCCAGCCAGGAGATGGTCGGGGCGTAGGAGCGGCCGTTGTCGTTCAGCACGATCATCACCCGGCGGCCGCTGTGGCCGAGGTTGTTCAGCGCTTCGTACGCCATGCCGCCGGTCATGGACCCGTCGCCGATAACGGCCACCACCCGCCGGTCGGCCTCCTGGCGGATGTCGAAGGCGGTGGCCAGGCCGTGGGCGTAGCTGAGGATGGTGGACGCGTGGCTGTTCTCCACCCAGTCGTGCTCGGACTCGGCCCGGGAGGGGTACCCCGAGAGCCCCCCGGCCTGGCGCAGTCGCCCGAAGCGGTCCCGGCGGCCGGTCAGGATCTTGTGGACGTAGGCCTGGTGGCCGGTGTCCCAGAGCAGCAGATCCTTGGGGGAATCGAAGACCCGGTGCAGGGCCAGGGTCAGCTCAACCACGCCCAGGTTGGAGCCGAGGTGGCCCCCGGTGACCGACACGGACTGCACGATGAAGGCGCGAATCTCGCCGGCCAGCTGGACAAGCTGGTCCTCATTGAGCTCCCGGAGGTCGCCCGGCCCGGTGATCGTCTCCAGAAGCATCCCGATAGGGTCACGCTACCCGCCGAGGGCCGGTTTCAGTAATCAGGCCGCCGCTACGGTGTGCTCCGGATGGACGTCGACCGGTTCCAGTACCTGATCCTGATGGGCCTGTGCCTGGTCGTCACCCTGCCCCTGGAGTTCGTGTTCGGGGCCCGGGTGTGGCGGCGCCCGCGCCGGCTGCTCGCCGCCCTGGCCGTCCCCGTCGCCATCTTCGTGGTCTGGGACGTGATCGCCATCGCCCGGCACCACTGGGGCTACAACCCCAAGTACGTCACCGGCTGGAACCTGCCCTTCGACCTGCCGGTCGAGGAGCTGGTCTTCTTCCTGGTCATCCCGGTCTGCAGCCTCCTCACCCTGGAGGCCGTGCGCCGGGTCCTGGGCCGGGACTGACGGGCCGGCGTGGAGTACACCTGGGCGTCCATCGTCGCGGTCGTCGCCGTGGTGGCGGTCGAGCTGCTGTGGCTGAAGACCGGCCTGTTCGGCAAGGTCACGTTCTGGATCTCGTACGCGGTGATCCTGTTCTTCCAGGTTCTGGTCGACGGCTGGCTGACCAAGCTCTCCGCCCCCATCGTCACCTACAACCCGGACAAGTTCAGCGGCATCCGGGTGCCCTTCGACATCCCCGTCGAGGACTACCTGTTCGGCTTCGCCCTGATCGTGCTCACGATGCTCCTGTGGGAGCGGGCGGGTCGTCGCCCTCCGGGCGCAGACGAGCATCGGGAGCGTCATCCTGGGCCCGGAGCCGGCGCAGGGACGACCCGAACAGGAACAGGCCGGACGCGGCCACGATGACGACCGAGCCCCAGAGAGCGGCGGTGGCCAGGAAGGGCAGGCCCAGGCCGACGGCGGTGAGGATAATGCGGGTGGGCCGCTCCCCCGGCGTGATGACCTGCTTGCCCGTCACCCCGGCCAGGGAACCCCGAGCCCGCACGTACTCCAGCCACCAGCAGGCGGCCGCGGCGGCCACGGCCAGGCGGGTAGGCCCCGTCCCACCGCCGGCGGCGATGGCCAGGGCGGCTGGGAAGGCGGCGTCGGCCAGGCGGTCGAGCACGGAGTCGAGCAGGAACCCGACCTTGGTCGTCCTACCCGCTTGTACCGCGACCGCGCCGTCGAGCGAGTCGAGCAGGCCGGACACGGTGACGGCCACGCAGGCGGCGGCGGGACCGGGCCAGCCGTCGATCATGGCCAGGGGCACGGCGGCGACGGCGGCGACCAGGGCGGCGACCGTCACCGCGTTCGGCGAGACGCCGGCGCGAGCCAGCGGCCGGGCGACGGCCGCCGCGGCCCGCAACCACCCGCCCACGAACCCGCCGGGCGGCTCGGTCAGGTGCAGGGCGGCCCAGTCCCGCACGTGCTCGTCGCCATCCATCGCCGGCAAGTACACCCCATAGGTGCGTCCCGCGCCGGCAACAGTGGCCGCGACGGCCGGCTTGGCCCGCATGGGCTGGGCCGCCCGCCGCTTCCTGCGCCCCAACACGGGGGCGGCGCCGATCGACGTCCGGGTGGTGATCCCGGCCCGCAACGAGGCCGCCGTCGTGGCCCGCTGTGTGGCCTCGGTCCTGCCCCAGGCCACCGAGGTGATCGTGGTCGACGACGGGTCGAGCGACGGTACCGGCGACCTGGCCACGGCGGCGGGGGCCAAGGTGGTGCGGCTGGACGGGGACCCGCCGCCGGGTTGGCTGGGCAAGCCGCGTGCCTGCCTGGCCGGCGCCGAAGGGGCGGCGACCGCCTGGCTGGCCTTTGTCGACGCCGACGTCGTCTTGCGGCCGGCGGCGCTGGCCACGATGGCCGCCACCACCCCGTCGACCTCGACGAGCATCGTCGGCGGGCTCGACTGCCGGACGTTCTGGGAGCGCCTCCTCCTGCCCGAGCTGGGCCTGGCCCTGACCCAGGAGGGCTTCCCCCCCGGGTTCGCCAGCGGGCAGTGCTTCCTGGTGCGTCGCGACCACTACGAATCGGTCGGCGGCCACGCCCACCCGGGGGTACGGGGCAGCGTGGTGGACGACCGCGACCTGGCCCTGGCCCTCGGCGATCACGACGCCCGGTTGGCCCCCCGGCTCATGACGGCCCGCATGTACTCGGGCTGGGCCGAGATCCGGGCCGGGCTGACCAAGAACGCCGCCGCCCTGCACCCGCGGGCGTTGCCACATCTGGCCTGGCTGCTCCTGCCCGTGGCCGGGCGGCGGCCGTGGGCGGCGATGGTGGTCAGCGCCGGGGGAAGGGCGGTGGCCGGGCAGAACCCCGCCTACGGCCTGCTCAGCCCCGTCGCCCGGCTCGTGCTGGCCGGCTTCTACCTGGAGAGCCGGGCTCGGGCCCGGTTCGGACGGCCGGTTCTGTGGAAAGGGCGCCCGGCCGGGGCCGGGTTCGGGCGCCCGGTCCAGGAACGGAGGCAAGGTCCCCCTCCAGTCCTGACCGTCATCTGCCGATCCTTGTAGGACCGAACATACGGCGAGAGGATCGAACCGATGACCACAGAGAAGCGTCGAGAGCTGCACACGCTGGAGGGCCGGACGGTCAACCTGGCCCTGGTCGACGGGTCCAGGCTGGACGACGTCGCCCTGTTGTCGGCCCGCAACGTCACCCTGTGGATCTTCGACGGCGGCGAGGACCGGTTCGTGCCCGTGGCCGACGTCATCGACGTCTGGCCCAGCTCGCCGGTCCGCTCGGCTGCCGCCTGATCCACCCTACCGGTCCGGGGTCACCGACAGCAGCACGTACTCCGAGTTGTCGGTGTAGGTGAGCTTGCCGACGAACTGCGACCCGACCTTCAAGGCGATGGCCCGCTTCTCCCGCAGCAGCAGGCCGGTCCCCGGGTCGAACCAGTCGTCGACCACCGCGGCCCCCACGGTGGCGCCCGAGAAGTAGGTCGTCCACCGGGTGTGGCGGGCCGGTAGGTCGGTCCCCTCGACCGGCACCGGCTCGTCGCCCACGTAGGTGGTGATCTGGTGGGCGTGGGTGTCCTGGTCGGCGCAGTCCCACTCCACGGTCGTCCTGGGCGGGGCGCCGCGCAGGTCGAACGAGCCGCCCTGGCACTTGAAGTCCTGCGTGCCGTGGGTCCACCAGTAGGCGATATCGGTGCCGTAGGCGACCAGCTTGTCGCCGCAGCGGTCGTAGTACTCGACGTGCTGGGTGACGAAGAACTGCTCCTCGCGCACGCCGCAGCCCCGGCGGGTGACGATGCGCATGGTGATGTCGCTGTAGTCGCGGCGGGTGTCGAAAAGGGACACGAGCTCGCCACCGGTGGTCCGGTACCGGTACACGCCGGGCGCGGGCAGGCCGGGCAGCGCGGGAGCAGTGGTGGCGGCCGCGCCCGCCGACCGGAAGCGGGCCAGCGCCTCGTCGAGGTCGACGTCGCCCCGCCAGTAACGCCCGCCGACCAGGAACAGCCCACCGGCCAGGACCAGCAGGTCGACGAGGAAGAGGGCGACGAGGAGGCGCCGCCGCCTCGTCAAGGCCGCAACATACGGAAGGCGACCGCCAGCTTCTTCCAGGTCGGCACCCGCACCCGGCGGGCGAACACGTCGTAGCCGGCGTTCTCGATCTCGGTGAGGATCCCCGAGTAGAGGAGGCGGGCGCCGCGGATGCAGCGGGCCGAGGTGGGCGGGAGCAGGGGGATGCCCAGGTCGGCCGACTCGTAGTAGCGCCGCGTGCGGGCGATCTCGAAGGCCATGAGGTCGCACCACTCGGGCGTGGCCTGCCGCTGCCAGGGGTCGGCCCCGAACTTGCGCAGATCCTCCTGGGGCACGTACACCCGGCCCCGGTCCAGGTCCTCGGCCACGTCCCGCCAGAAGTTGGACAGCTGGAAGGCGATGCCCAGGTCCCGGGCGTGGGTGTACGCCTCCGGCGAGGTGGGCTCCAGGATCGGCAGCATCATCTCGCCGATCACCGCGGCCGAGCCGTCCATGTAGTCGAGCAGATCCTCGAACGTCTCGTAGGTCTCGCAGGTGAAGTCCATGGCCATCGAGCGCAGGAACCGGCGGAAGCAGTCCGGGTCGATGTCGAACGCCTTGACGGTGTGGACCACGGCCTTGAGCACCTCGTCGTCGGACCGGCCGCGGGCCAGGTCGACGAAGAACCGGTCGCCGAAGTCGGTGAGGGCGGCCTGGCGCTGCTGGGCCGTGGCCGTGCTGCCGAGGTCGTCGACGATGTCGTCGGCGTAGCGGCAGAACCCGTACAGGGCATGGACGTGGTGGCGCTTGACGACGGGGAGCAGGTGGGTCGACCAGTAGTACGTCGTCCCGTAGCGACGGTTGAGCTGGCGGCAGCGGGCGTAGGACTGCTCGAGCGTGGTCATGCGGCCCGCTATCTCCGGGCCAGCTCGTCGATCCGTTCGGCGGCCAGGCGGCCCGACAGCAGGACCATGGGCACGCCGACGCCGGGCACGGTCCCGGAGCCGACGAACACCACCCCGGGCGCCCGCTTGGTCACGTTGTTCGGCCGGAAGGGGCCGGTCTGGAAGAAGTTGTGGGCCAGGGCGAACGGGGTCCCGCGCTCCATCCCCTGGCGCTCCCAGTCCGTCGGGTCCGTGAAGCGCTCCACGTCGACCTCGACCGTGGGGTAGCCGAACGACGCCACCCGGGCGATGAGGCGCTCGCGCAGGCCCTCGCGCTCGGCCGTCCAGTCGACCTTGCCGTCCAGGTTCGGCGTCGGTTCCAGGACGTAGAGGGACACCCGGCCGTCGGGGGCGAGCGACGGGTCGGACACCGTCGGGCTGGTGATCAACATCGACGGGTCGGGCATGAGCACGCCCCGCTCCAGCAGGGCGTCGAACGCCCCTTCCCACTCGGCCCCGAAGTGGATGTTGTGGTGGGCAGCGCCCGCAGGCAGCTGCCCCTTGACGCCGGCCAGCCACACCGCGCAGGACGGCGAGTAGTTGCCCTTGCGGGCCACGCGGGGCATGGGCACCCCGGGGAGCAGCTCCCGGTAGGCCACGGGGAGGTCGGGGTTCAGGACCACGGCGTCGGCCGCCACCACCTCGCCGCCGGCCAGCCGGACGCCGCTCACCCGGTGGTCGGTGGTGCGCACCACCCCGTCGACCGTGGTGTTGTACCGGAACTCCACCCCGGCCTTCTCCGCCGCCTCGGCCAGGGCCCGGGGTACGGCGTGCATCCCGCCTTCGGGGAAGTAGACCCCTTCCACGGTGTCCATGTAGGTGATGACGCAGTAGAGGGCCAGGGCCTCGAAGGGCGACAGCCCGGCGTACATGGCCTGGAACGAGAACAGCTTCTGCAGGCGGGGGTCGGCGAAGTAGGTGTTGACCACGTTGGCCAGGCGGCGGAGGCCGCCCAGGCGGACGAGGGTGAACAGGGGCCACGGGGGCTTGGCGATGTCGAGGACGTTGTCGAAGTTGCGGTCGATGAAGTTCGGCAGCTCGAGCTTGTAGAGGTCGGTGAGGTAGTCGCAGAAGCGCACGAACCCGGCCGCCTCCACCGGCCCCGCCGTCTCCCGGATCTCCTCGACCATGGCCTCGCGCCCGTGGCGCACGTGCACGGCCGAACCGTCGGCGAACACGGCCCGGTACATGGGGTCGACCGGCTTCAGGGTGAGCATGCTGTCCATGTCCGCCCCCGCGGCCTCGAACGCCCCCCGCAGGATCCCGAGCATGGTCAGCACGCTCGGCCCGGTGTCGAACCGGTAGCCGTGGGTCTCCCACAACCCTGCCCGGCCGCCCGGTACGTCGCCGCGCTCCAGCACCTCCACGTCGTGGCCCCGCCCGGCGATGTGGCAGGCGGCCGACAGCCCGCCCAGCCCGGCCCCGACGACGACGACCTTCACGGCCGCCGCCCCCCCTCCGTTCTGGCTGCAGTTGCCCGCCCATTGGCGGGTAATTGCAGCCAGAACGTGGGGCGGCGGGCCCTCACCGGTCCCGCCCGGCCACGTAATAGGCCAGCTCGACCAGGGCGTCGCGGGCGTCGTCGGTGAGCGCGGCGCCGTCAAGGGCCTCGACGGCCTCGGCCACCAGCCGGTCGATGGACGACTCGACTGCCTCCACCGCGCCCGTGCTCAGCAGCACCTCCTGGAGGGTAGCGATGCCGTCCTCGTCGAGGTCGTGGGCGCCGTAGCGGGCCAGCACGGCGGCGTCGGCCCCGGCGGCCCGTTCGGCGGCCATGGCGAACAGCAAGGTGGGCTTGCCCTCCCGGAGATCCTCGCCCACGGGCTTGCCGGTCACCGAACCGTCGCCGAACACCCCCAGCAGGTCGTCACGGAGCTGGAAGGCCTCGCCCAGGGGGAGCCCGAAGGCCGAGAGGGGCCGAGCCAGGTCGTCGAGCCGGCCGGCCAGGGCCGCGCCCAGGTGCAGGGGCCGCTCGTCGGTGTACTTCCCGGACTTGAACCGAGAGATGCGACGGGCCGTGCCCTCGTCGACCCGGCCGCGCGCCGTGCCCAGCAGGTCCAGGTACTGACCGACGTTCACCTCCACGCGCAGCTCGGTGAACACCTGGTGGGCCGCGGGTGGTGCGCCGGCCAGCAGCTGGTCGGCGTAGACGAAGGCGAGGTCCCCGACCAGGATGGCCACGCCTTCCCCGAACCTCCGGGCCTCGCCCCGCCAGCCGTCGACCGCGTGCCCGGCCTCGAACTGCACGTGGATGGTGTCCGTGCCCCGGCGGGTGGCGGAGCCGTCCATGACGTCGTCGTGCACCAGGGCGAAGGTGTGGAGCATCTCCAGCCCCGCCCCGGCATCGACCACCCCTTGGTCGTCCGGGGACCCGCCCGCCCCCACGTAGGCCCAGTGGCAGAACGCGGGCCGGAGCCGCTTGCCCCCGGCCAGCACCAGGTCGCGCAGGGCGACGAGCGGTGCGGTCAGGTCAGGGTCGACGGCCGACCATCGTTCCAGCTCGGCATCGAGCAGGCAGGAGATGCGCGCCTCCACCCGCCGGGCGATCGGTGCCAGGCTGCGGGGGGCTACTGCAATTTCAGGGACGACTCGCACCCACGCTCCTTCCCGGCGGGACGCCAGCTTAGAGGCGGTTCGGAACCACCTGTCGTTCCGGATGACGGGCCGCCGCCGAGGCCAGGGCGAACCCGGCGGCGGCGCCGAGGGACAGGACCACTGCCCCGCCGGCGGCGTCGAGGACGTAGTGGTTGGCCGTCACCACGATGGCGAACACCGTCACCGCGGGATAGACGGCGATCGCCACCCGCGACCACGTCCGCTTGAGCATCGGGAACAGGACCAGGGCGCTCCACATCGACCACGCGAAGTGCAGGCTGGGCATGGCCGCGTACTGGTTGGACACCTTCGCCACCGGCCCCGAGTCGAACGACCAGAGACCGCCGTAGACCCGAAGCGTGTCGACGAACCCGTACGACGACGGCAGCAGCCGGGGGGGCATCAGTGGGTAGGTGGCGAAGCCGATCAGGGCCAGGCCGGTGGTGGCGGCCAGCGTGTTGCGCCACCGGGGGTAGCGGGCCGGGAACCGGCGGAAGAGCAGCACGAGGGCGACGATGGTCACCACGAAGTGGAAGGTGCCGTAATAGAGGTTCCAGAACTGGATGAACCACCGCTGGCTCAGGAAGGCCTGCTGCACCGACTCCTCGTGGAACAGGCCGAGGGCCCGCTCGGCGGTGATCACGTGGCGGGCGTTGTTGTAGGCGTGGGCGGCCGAGACGGTGGCCGAGCCCTGGCTGTTCCGGATCAGGCTGTACACCCCGTAGAAGGCGAGGATGTACAGCACCTCCTTCCACCACCGCAGCCGCCCCCGGCCAAGGGGCGGTGCCGGGTCGTCCGAAGGTTCGGGCTCGTCGTCCTCTTCGACGTCCTCGCTCAAGCCACGACCCGGGCGGGCCGGGCGCCGACGGCGAAGGCGGGGGCGCCCAGGAGGCTGACCACCATGTTCATCCCGTACAGGACCAGGCCCAGGGCCACGGCCTGGCCGCTGGCCAGCCCGAGGGGGACGAGCAGGAGCACCAGGGCCCCCTCACGCAGGCCCAGGCCGCTCACCGACAGGGGCAGGACCTGGGCCACGGCCACCACCGGGATGAACGCCATCATCGCCGACCAGCCGATGTGCAGGCCGAGGGCGTGGCCGGCCATCCACGCCCCTGCCACCATCGTGAGCTGGTAGGCCAGGGCGCTGACCAGCACGCCGAGGGCGGCGGCCGGGTCCCGGCGCAGGCGGAGCAGCCCGAGGTGGACCGACGTCACGAATGACAGCCACGACCGGTTGGCGAAGCGCTCGCCGACTCGTGGGTTGGACACCAGCACGAGGATGGCGGCCAGGGCGACCAGGGTCCCGACCGAGACGGTCAGGGCCAGGCGGCTGGCCTGGCCGAGGTGGAGCAGGGTGGGGTTGCCGATGAGGGCCACCAGGCTGATGAACGGCAGGACGAAGAAGCCGGTCAGGCGCTCGACGACCACTGACGCCACCGACGTGTGCCGTTGCCCGTTCGATGCCGAGAGCCGGGTCACCCGAAGGACATCGCCCCCGACGGTGCTGGGCAGGAAGTTCGACACGAACATGCCGGCCAGGGTGTGCGACAGCAGCGGCGGGACGTCCGCCGGCAGGTCGAGGGCCTGGAGCACCTGCGACCACCGCACCGTGGCCAGGAAAACGGCGACCGTGTAGACGAGGACGCCGCCGACCAGCCAGCCCAGCGCCGACAACTGGTGGCTCGGGAACAGCGACGCCAGGTGGATCCGGGGCACCAGGATGGCGAGCATGGCCGCGCTGGCGAGGACCCGGAACCCGAACAGCAGCCTCGCCCTGCGACCTTCTCCCACACGTCAACTCTACGCGTCTCCCAACCCTACGGCGCCCGATGTTTGCCCATGGGTAACCTGCCCGCCCGATGCGCAGCCGCCGAGTGGACGTGGGCGACGTCGCCCTGGAGGTGGCCGAGGCCGGCGCGGGCAACGGGCGGCGGGTGCTGCTCGTCCACGGCTTCACCGCCGACGCCGGCGAGGTGGCCGAGGTTCTCGATCCCCTCGCCCACCGGGGCTGGCACGCCGTCGCCCCCGACCTTCGCGGCCATGGCCGCAGTGACCACCCCACCGACCCCGACGCCTACAGCTTCGAGATCCTCGCCGCCGACGTCCTCGCCCTGGCCGACGACCTGGGTTGGGACCGCTTCGCCCTGGTCGGCCACTCGATGGGCGGCGCCGTGGCCCAACTCGTCGCCCTCGACCACCCGGAGCGCCTCACCGGGCTGGTCCTGGCCAGCACCTTCCACGGCCCGGTGGCCGGGGTGACCCTGGAGCTGGTCGACCTCGGGCGATGGATCGTGCGCCAGTCCGGCATGGCCGGCCTTGCCGCCGCCCTGGCCGCCCGCCGGGCCGAGAGCCCGGAATCGGTGGCCGCCTTCGAGCGGCTCCAGGAGGC
The DNA here is from genome assembly GCA_035494015.1 of Acidimicrobiales bacterium. Classification (GTDB taxonomy): domain Bacteria; phylum Actinomycetota; class Acidimicrobiia; order Acidimicrobiales; family AC-14; genus CADCTB01. The sequence goes on along the minus strand of DATJHJ010000001.1, from coordinate 18,244 downwards.
CAGGCCCGGTCACGCCGAGCGGTCCCGGCAGCGCCTGGAGTCGACCTCGCCCGACATGTGGATGGCGCTCGCCCCCCGCTTCGTCACCCAGGTCGACCGGCTCGAGCGCCTGGCTGGGATCAGCGTGCCCACCGCGGTCGTCGTCGGCGAGCTGGACGCCACCATGCTGGAGGACTCGCGCCGGATCGCCGCCGCCATCCCCGGCGCCGCGCTCACCGTCATCCCCGACGCCGGCCACGTCCCCCAGCTGGAGCAGCCCGAGGCCTGGTGGACGGCCCTCTCGGGTTTCCTGGACGGCTTGTAACTCGCTCCGCTCAGGGCACGGCGGGCTGGGCCGTGCTCGCGCCCACCGCGGCGACCCGCTCGTCCCCTTGCAACATCAACACGCCGCTGGCCGCGACCCACACGAAGAAGAGGACGGCGCCCAGGAACCCGACCGGGCTGTAGGGCGACAGGAGCCCCTTCTTGGCGAACAGGCTGAAGACGAAGATCCCGTTCACCACCGCGGCGACCATCCCGAGCCAGGCGGCCCACGCGGGGAACATGCGGGTGCGGAGCATGCTCAGCGACGCCGCGAAGGCCAAGAGGAAGAACGGGACCGCCGACAGGACGGCGAACAGCACCGACAGCATGTCGACGAGCAGGCGGACGACGTTGCCGTCCAGCCCGGCGGGGCCCCGCCAGGCCAGCGCGGCCACGGGCATCAAACCGACGAACGTGCAGCCCAGGGCGAGCACGGCGGCCGCCAGTACGAGATCGGGCAGCGCCCGGTCACCGGCGGCGGCCAGGCGGTGGCGCAGGGCGTTGGCCCACCAGAGCAGGAGCCCGGTGGAGATGGCGAACATCACCACGCCGGCCAGGATCTGGCCCCGCTTGTCGACGACGAACGACAGGTACTTCTCCACCGGGTCGTCCTCCCTCGGCAGCGTCGAGAACACGAGCGACGACCCGACGAACCCAAGCACGGCGCCGAGCACGCCCGCGCCCGCGTCCACACGATCAAGGTCCATGACCTCCCCCTCCTTGTGGATGTGTCGGTCGCGGTCCCCGCGCCAAGGCGCGCCGGTCCGACGACCGCTCCTCGCCCGGTTTCCCGGGCGCTCCGACCCCTTCCGAGCAGCCGGCCATTCGACCACTCCTCAGACGACAGACAGGCCAAGCATCCGCCTGGGCGGGGCGGATGTCCAGGGGGTAGGGAGCCGATAACGGCAGGGGCGCCGGTACCATCGCCGGATGATCGACGAGGCAGTAGTCCAGCGGGTCCTGACCGCCGCCCTCCGAACCGGCGGGGACTTCGCCGAGGTGTTCGCCGAGGACCGGCGGTCGTCCTCGGCCCGCCTGGACGACGGCAAGATCGAGGAGCTGACCTCGGGCCGCGACCGGGGCGCCGGCATCCGCGTCGTCCGGGGGGACACCACCGGCTTCGCCCACACGTCGGATCTGACCGAGGAAGGGCTGCGGGCCGCGGCCGACGCGGCGGGCGCCGCGGCCCGGGGTGGCGGGGGCGGTGTGCGGGAGGTCGCCCTCACCCGCCAGGAGCACGACCAGCCCCACGAGGTCCGGGTCATGCCGGAGGACGTGGCCAAGTCCCGCAAGGCCGAGCTGCTGCTCAAGGCCGACGACGCCGCCCGCGCCGCCGGCGGGGCCATCCGCCAGGTCGGGGCCAGCTACGCCGACAGCCGCCGCCGCATCCTGGTCGCCAACTCCGACGGCCTGCTCACCTCCGACGACCAGGTCCGCACCCGCCTCATGGTCAGCTGCGTGGCCTCGGGCGACACAGGGATGCAGACGGGGTACGAGGCGCCCGGCCGCACCGTCGGCTTCGAGCTGTTCGACGACTTCGACCCGGCCGACACCGCCCGGGAGGCGGCCCGGCGGGCGCTGGAGATGCTGAAGGCCCGCCCGGCGCCCAGCGGCACGCTGCCCGTCGTCCTCAAGCGGGGTGCCGGCGGGGTGCTGTTCCACGAGGCCTGCGGGCACGGGCTGGAGGCCGACCTGGTCGGTCGGGACGCGTCGGTGTTCAGGGACAAGGTAGGCACGCAGGTGGCCAGCCCCCTGGTCAACCTGGTGGACGACGGCACCTACGCCCGCGAGTGGGGCACCTACGCCATCGACGACGAGGGCCACCCGGCCCAGCGCAACACACTGGTCGAGAACGGCGAGCTGACCGACTACATGTGGGACCACCTGCGGGCCCGCAAGGCGGGCCGCTCGTCGTCGGGCAACGGCCGCCGGCAGAGCTACCACCACCTGCCGATGGTCCGCATGACCAACACCTACGTCCTGGCCGGCGAGGAGGACCCCGAGGAGATCATCCGCCAGACCCCGCACGGCATCTACTGCGTGCAGCTCGGCGGCGGCCAGGTCAACACGGCCACGGGCGACTTCGTCTTCGGCATCACCGAGGCGTACATGATCGAGAACGGCGAGATCACCCACCCCATCCGGGCCGCCAACCTCATCGGCAACGGGCCCGAGGTCCTCCGGGCCATCGACGCCGTCGGCAACGACTTCGACACATGGACCGTCACCTGCGGCAAGGACGGCCAGGGGGTTCCCGTCTCGTCCGGCCAGCCGACCCTGCGGGTGGCGGCCATGACCGTGGGCGGTACGGCGGCGTGACGGAGCTGCTGGAGCTGGCCGAGCGGGTGCTGGACCGGGCCCGACCGGGTGAGCAGGTCGAGGTGTTCGTCGGGCGCAGCCACCACACCGAGGTCAAGGTGTTCGACGGGGACATCGAGTCGCTCTCCTCCGCCGACACGCAGGGGGTGGGCGTGCGGGTCATCGCCGGCGGGCGGCAGGGGTTCGCCTACGCCGCGTCCCTCGACGACGACATCGTGACCGAGACCCTGGCCGAGGCCCGGGACAACGCCACCTTCGGCACGATCGACGAGTTCCTGGGCCTGGCGTCACCCGACGGCGTCGAGCCGGTCGACCTCGACCTGTACCGGGAGGAGCTGCTCTCGTTCCCGACCGACCGCAAGGTCGAGATGACCCTGGAGCTGGAGCGGGCCGTCCGAGCGGCCGACCCCCGCATCCGGGGGGTGGAGTCGGCCGAGTACGCCGACTCGGTCTCCGAGTCCGCTATCGCCTCCACCGCCGGGATCCGGACCACGAACCGCCGGTCGGGCTGCTCCATCGTCGCCTCCGCCCTGGCCGGCGAGGGGACCGAGACCCAGACCGGCTCCGGCTACTCCGTGGCCCGCACGCCGGAGGACCTGGACCTGGCCAAGGCGGTGAAGGACGCGGCCGAGAAGTCGACCCGGCTCCTCGGGGCCCGCAAGCCGTCCTCGCGCCGGCTGACCGTGGTGCTCGACCCGCCCGTGGCCGCGTCGTTCCTCGGGCTCTTGGCGTCGGGCCTGTCGGCCTCGTCGGTCATCAAGGGCCGGTCGCTGTTCGGCGGCCGGGAGGGCGAGGCCGTGGCCGTGCCCTTCCTGACCCTGGTCGACGACCCCACCGAGCCGCAGGCCTGGGGCGCCGGTCGCTACGACGCCGAGGGCCTGGCCAGCCGCCGCAACGTCCTGATCGAGGACGGGGTCCTGCGCGGGTTCCTGCACAACAGCTACACGGGTCGGCGGTGCGGGGTGGCGTCGAACGCATCGGCCGTGCGCGGCGGCTACCGGTCCACTCCCGGCTGCGGGAGCCGGGCCCTCACCCTCACCCCCGGCACCGCCAGCCAGGAGCAGCTGCTGGCCGACATCGGCGACGGGCTGCTCGTCCAGTCCGTCACCGGGCTGCACTCCGGGGCCAACCCGATCAGCGGCGACTTCTCCGTGGGCGCCGAGGGCCTGATGGTGCGCGGCGGCACGACCGCCGAGCCGATCCGCGAGGCCACCATCGCCTCGACACTTCAGCGCATGCTCCTCGACCTCGTCGCCATCGGCGGCGACCAGGAGTGGCTCCCCGGCGGCGCGTGCGGGATGAGCGTGGTGATCGGCGAGGTCCAGCTCAGCGGCTCCTGAGCCGACCGTTTGGTCAATTCGCGGCCCTATCCGACCCCCGATTGACCAAACGGTCAGACCTCGGCCGAGCCGCCGTCCCAGTCGATCCGCAGCTTGGCGCCCTCCACCGTGGTGAACGTCACGCCGAGCGTGGTGCAGCGGCCGTCCTCGACCGGCTGGTACGCGCCTTCGGGGCTCAGCCGGTAGAGCTCGAAGCGGCGGTCGCGGTGCACGATCAGTGCCTCGGGGATGCCCCGCGCCGCGTAGAACGGCAGCTTGGCGTAGGACTCGTCACCGGGCGAGTAGAGCTCGACGACGAGGGCCGCTCCGGTCACGCCCTCCTCGACGATCTGTTCGGGCTGGACGTAGACCTGGTCGGGGATCCGCCAGTCGGTCTCGAAATCGGCAAAGACGCCCATGCTGTCCCCCGTCGGCACGAGGCCCGCGGCACGAGCCAGCGGTGCCAGCACGATGTACAACGCGCCGTTCAGCACCGGGCGCCACGACTTCGGCGGGTTGACGAAGTGCCACTCCCCTTGCCACCGCTCGTCCTGGCGGTGGATACCGAGTCGCCGGCGCTCGTCGACGAGGGACTCCCGGGCATTTACCAGCACGGCGCGCATTGGGCCAGTATCCCACCCCGCCTAACCTCCGGCCGTGCTCCTCGCCCAGGCTGCCGCCGGCCACATCCCCGTCGTCCACGCCATCGTTCTGGGGATCACGCAAGGGCTGTCGGAGTTCCTGCCCATCTCCTCCAGCGGCCACCTCATCCTCGTGCCATGGCTGTTCGGGTGGAAGGAGCTGACCGGGCCGGCCAACGCCGATCTGAACAAGACGTTCGACGTGGCCCTCCATGCCGGCACGTTCCTGGCCACGGTGGCGTACTTCCGGGTCGAGCTGGGCCGGCTGGCCGTCGCCGGGCTGGGATCCGTCCGCCGCCGGTCCGTGCGGACGCCGGACGAGCGGCTGGCGTGGCTCCTGCTGCTCTCGGCCATCCCGGGCGCCGTGGTCGGCGCGGCGCTGGAGAGCACGATCGACGAGCACCTCGGCCAGATCTGGCTGATCGCCACCATGCTCATCGTGTTCGGGCTGGTCCTGGCCGTGGCCGACCGCATCTCCGCCCACAAGGAGGAGCACGAGTTCGGGCCCCGGGAGGCGGTGATCATGGGCGCGGCCCAGGCCGTCGCCCTGTCGCCCGGCGTGTCCCGGTCGGGGATCACCATCACTGCCGGCCGCTGGCTCGGGTTCGAGCGCGACGCGGCCGCCCGGCTGTCGTTCCTGATGAGCCTGCCCATCACCGGCGGTGCCGCCCTTTACAAGGGAGCCAAGCTGGCCGCCGACGGCCTCCCCCCCGGGACCGGGGCCGCCTTCGTCTGGGGCATCGTGGCGTCGGCGGTCACCGGCCTGGCGGCCGTGTGGTTGGTGCTGCGGGTGGTACGGACGCGGTCGTTCCTGCCGTTCGTTGTGTACCGGGTCCTGGCGGGGGTGGCGGTGCTGGCGGTACTGGCGTCACCGCTGCGGTGACGGCCAGCGTCACGGTCCCGGCCGCCACCGCGTACGCCACCCGCCGGGCCGCTTCCGGCGCCACGGCCACCGACGCGGCCTCGGGGCCCACGTCGACGACCAGCGCCGACTCGGCCACCGCGAACGTGGGCTCCTGGCCGGGAGCCGGCGGGTCGAACGTGGCCAAGACGTCGACCCGGTCGCCCCGGCGCAGCGGCACCGAGGCCGTCCCTGTCGGTACCGCGACAGCCACCGAATCGGCCGGCAAGAGGGCGGCGAGGCCCTGGAGCCCGTCGGGGGCCAGGTTGCCGACGACCACCGAGGCGCCACGGAACAGGGGGACGACCACGGTCCGGCCCACGACGGCGGACGGCGCGCCCACCGCCCCCTCGGGCAGGAAGGCGGCCGGCACGGACCGCACCACCACGTCGGCGGACCGCACGACCGCACCCACCTCGACGTCGTGGGCGGCGGTGACGACGGGACGGAGGCGCCCGTAGCGGGCCGCTTCGGCGCCGGCGTGGTTGACGAGATGGGCGACCGTCGATGCGGTCAGGAGGGCGAGGGCGACGACGGCGGCCCAGTAGGCGAGCGGCGAGCGGGACAGGCGGCGCAACGGCAGGCGCACGGGCACGGGTGGGTTCCTCCGGAGGATGGATCCGGTCGACGGAGGGGGAAGCCGGCGGTGCCGGCGCTCAGCCTACGCCGGGAACGAGCCGGGGTCCATGGCCCCGGTCGAGCACCCGCACCCCGCCGCCGCCGGGATGGCGGGGATGGCCCGCAGCAGCACGTCCTTCACCCGCTCGACGTTCTCGGCCAGGACCCGGAACACCTCGTCCATGGTCACCCCCTCCTCCGGCGAGATGCCGGCGTCGTAGTCGGTGACCAGGGCCAGGCCGCAATAACAGATACCCAGCTCCCGGGCCAGGGCGGCCTCCGGGTACTGGGTCATGTTGACCACCTCCCAGCCGGCGGAAGAGAACCAGCGGGACTCGGCCCGGGTGGAGAAGCGGGGGCCCTGGATGACCACCACCGTCCCGCCCTCGTGGACGCTCACGCCCGCCTCCCGCGCCGCCCCGACCACCACCGGGCCCAGCTGGGGGCAGTACGGGTCGGCGAAGGAGACGTGGGCCGGCAGCGGCCCGTCGAAGAAGGTGTCGGGCCGGCCGGACGTGCGGTCGACCAGCTGGTCGAGGACCACGAAGTCGCCCGGGTGGACGTGGGCCTGCAGGGACCCGACCGAGCACGGCGCCAGCACCCGGCGGACGCCCAGCCGGCGCAGGGCCCACAGATTGGCCCGGTAGTTCACCCGGTGGGCCGGGATCGAGTGGCCGGGACCGTGCCGGGGCAGGAAGGCCACCCGGCGCCCGCCGACCACACCCACCGCCACCGGCGCGGACGGCGGCCCGTACGGGGTCTGGACGGCAACCTCCTCCACGTCGTCCAGGAAGGAGTAGAAGGCGGTTCCCCCGAACACGCCGATCTCGGCGGCCGGCAGCCCGCTGGACACCCGCTAGGCCGTCTTGGCCTCGGCGGCCTTCGGCTTGGGCTTGGGCTCGCTACTCGTGGAGGACGACGCCGCCGGCGCGGTCGCCGCCGACGCCGCCACCTCCTTCTTCGCCGGTTCCGACGTGGTCTCCGACCCCGAGGCCGCGGCGTCCGTCTTGGTCTCGGTCTTCGGCTCGGTCCGGCGCTTGCGGTTGTCCGTCCGGTAGAAGCCGCTGCCCTTGAACGCGATGCCGGGAGGGCTGAACACCTTGCGCACCGGGCCGCCGCACGCCGGGCACTCGGCCAGCGGCGGGTCGCTGAACGACTGCGTCACCTCGGTGTGCTCGCCACAGGACTTGCACGCGTACTCGTACTTCGGCATCAGAGATTCGCTCCCAGGGCCCGGTGGGTGGGCTTCGCACTCGAACCGGTCGAGTGCCAGCGTACCGCAGGCCGTACCATTGTCCGGTGGACGACCCCCGGGCGCGGCTGCGCGATTTTCGCCAGGCGCTGACCCGGCTGGGCGAGGTCCTGGCCTCGACCCGGGACCGCGAGGTCATGATCTCCGCCCTGCTCGAGGCCAGCGCCGCCTACCTGGGCGCGCCGGCGGCGGTGTTCTACCTCATCGTGGCCGGCAGTGAGCGACTGCGCCCCCTCGAGACCACAGGGACGGCCACCGGCGTGGGCGACCTCGCCCCGGGCCAACCCTGCCTGGCGGGCGCCGCGGCCCGGAGCGGAACCACCGTCCTGTGGCCCCAGGCGGGTGAGGCGGCAACCCCCTGCCCGGACGAGCCCGCGGCCGGCGCCGGGGCCGTGGCCATCCCGCTGCGCTCGGGCGGCCACGCCTTCGGCGTCCTGGCCTACTACGGACGGAATGTTCCCTTCGACGACGAGGATGTCGACTCGCTCGTCGTCCTGGTGCGCCTGGCCGAGACCGCCATAGAGAACAGCTTCCTCTACGAGGAGGCCGTCCGGCTGTCCCTGACCGACGGTATGACCGGGTTGTGGAACCGTCGCAACTTCGACCTGCGCCTCGAGTCCGAGCTGTCCCGTGCCGTGCGGTTCTCCGAGCCGTTCGCCGTCGTCTTCGTCGAGCTGGACCAGATGAAGGTGGTCAACGACAGTTACGGCCACCAGGCCGGGGACACCGTGCTGATCGAGCTGGCCCGGCGGCTCACCGAGGCCGTGCGGGAGGTCGACGTGGTGGCCCGATGGGGGGGCGACGAGTTCACCCTCCTGCTCCCGAAGACGGGGCTCGCCGGCGCCCTGGCGCTGGCCGAGAAGATCCGGGCTGCGGTGGCGAACAGCCCGTTCGAGATCGACACCGGCTCGCTCGACATCACCATCTCGGTGGGTGTGGCCGCGTACCCCGAGCATGGCGACGCGGGCAAGGACCTGGTGGCGGCCGCAGACGCGGCCATGTACCAGGCCAAGGCCAGGGGACGGAACCGAGTGGAAATCCCGGTGGTTGGGGAGACAGGAGATTCAAGATGAAGCAGATCCGCAAGGCCGTCATCCCCGCCGCCGGGTTGGGCACCCGGTTCCTCCCCGCGACCAAGGCGCAGCCCAAGGAGATGCTCCCGCTGGTCGACAAGCCGGCCATCCAGCACGTGGTCGAGGAGGCGGTGGCCGCCGGCCTGCGCGACATCCTCATCATCACCGGCCGGGGCAAGCGGTCCCTCGAGGACCACTTCGACCGGTCGTTCGAGCTGGAGCACTACCTCGAGAAGGCGGGCAAGTTCGACCTCCTGAAGGAGATGCAGGCCATCGCCGAGATGGCGGACATCCACTATGTGCGCCAGGGCGAGCCGCGCGGCCTCGGCCACGCCGTCTCCGTGGCCCGCCAGCACGTGGGCGACGAGCCGTTCGCGGTGATGCTGGGCGACGACATCATGGCCGACGGCTCGACCGTCCTGTCGGACATGGTCGACATCCACGAGCGGTACGGGCGGTCGGTCGTCGCCCTGAAGGAGTTCCCGCGCAGCGAGATCAGCGCCTATGGCTGCGCCCTACCCGAGGCGGTCGACGACTCTTTGGTTCGCATCCTCGACGTGGTCGAGAAGCCCGCTCCCGAGGACGCCCCGTCGAACCTGGCCGTCATGGGCCGCTACGTCTTCACCCCCGAGATCTTCGACTGCCTGGAGCGGATACAGCCCGGCGCCGGCGGCGAGATGCAGCTCACCGACGCCATCGCCCTGCTGCTGGAGCAGCAGACCATCTACGGGTACGTGTTCGAGGAGAGCCGTTACGACATCGGGGCCAAGCTCGACTACCTGCGAGCCACGGTCGAGCTGGCCATCAACCGCGAGGATCTCGGGCCCCAGTTCCGGGCCTTCCTGGCCGACCTGGTGCAGCGCAAGAAGCTGATTTGATCGACGTCGCCTCGGCGCGACGGGTCATCCTCGACGCCTGCCCCGTCCTGGCCCCGGCCGAGGTCGCTCTGGCGGAGGCGCTGGGCTGCGTCACCGCGGTGGCCGTGGTCGCCGCTCACGACGTGCCCTCGTTCCCCAACTCGGCCATGGACGGCTACGCCGTCCGCGCCGCCGACACCGCGGACGCCCCGGTCGCCCTCGACGTAGTGGGTACCGCGGCCGCCGGCTCGGCGCCAGGAGTGAGTGTCGGGCCCGGCCAGGCGGTGCGGATCATGACCGGTGCCGTGGTCCCAGAGGGCGCCGACGCGGTGGTCATGGTCGAGCGCACGTCCGTCGGGGCCGACGGGCGGGTGCTGGTCGAGGTGGCGGCGGCGGCCGGCGACCACCTGCGCCGGCCGGGCGAGGATCTGCGGGCCGGCCAGGTCGTGTTCGAGGCGGGGACCGAGCTGGGCCCCGGCCACATCGGCGTGCTGGCCAGCGTGGGCTGCCAGACCGTGCCAGTGGTGCCCCGGCCCCGGGTCGGCGTCCTGTCGACGGGTGACGAATTGGTCGCCGACGGCGGACCGCTGCGTCCCGGCCAGATCCGGGACAGCAACCGCCCCATGCTCCTGGCCCTGGTCGCGCGGGCCGGCTTCGTGCCCGTCGACCTGGGAACCGCACCCGACGACGAGGCCGCCATCACCTCGGCGATCGAGCGGGGGGTGGCCGAGTGCGACGCCGTCCTCACCTCCGGCGGGGTCAGCGTGGGCGACTTCGACTACGTCAAGGCCGTCCTCGACCGGTTGGGCGAGATGCACTGGTGGCAGGTGGCCGTGCGGCCGGCCAAGCCCCTGGCCTTCGGGACGGTGAAGGCGACGCCGGTGTTCGGCCTGCCGGGTAACCCGGTCTCGGCGCTCGTGTCGTTCGAGCTCTTCGCCCGACCGGCCCTGCGCAAGATGGCCGGCCATGCCGAGCTGTTCCGGCCCGAGACCCCCGCCGTGGCCGACGAGCCGCTGCGCCGGCGACCGGACGGCAAGCTCCATCTCCTGCGGGTCGTGGCCACGCCCGATCGAGACGGCCGGTTGCACGTCCGCACCTCGGGCGGCCAGGGCTCCCACATGCTGCGGGCCATGGCCCTGGCCAACGCCCTGGCCCTGCTGCCCGACGGCGACGGGGTCGACGCCGGTGAGATCGTGAACGTGATGGTCCTCACGTAGTCTGGGTCATGGCCGGTGCCCCCCTCGTCGACCCCCACGGCCGAACGGTGCGGGACCTGCGCATCTCGGTCACCGACCGCTGCAACCTGCGCTGCCGGTACTGCATGCCCGCCGAGGGGATGGACTGGCTGCCCCGAGCCGAGCTGCTCACGTACGAGGAGATCGAGCGGGTGGCGCGGGTGTGCGTCGAGCGCTTCGGCTTCGACGGCATCCGCCTCACCGGGGGCGAGCCCACGGTCCGGGCCAACCTGCCCGTACTGGTGGCCAAGCTGGCGGCGTTGGGGACCGACCTCTCGCTGACCACCAACGGCGCCACCCTCCGCCTCCTCGCCGCCGACCTGCGCGCCGCCGGGTTGCGGCGGATCAACATCTCCCTCGACTCGCTCCGGCCGGCCACGTTCCTGGCCGTCACCCGCCGGGACGCGCTGCGCCAGGTCCTCGACGGGATCGACGCCGCCGTCGAGGCCGGCCTGTCGCCCGTCAAGGTCAACTGCGTCCTGATCCGCGGGGTGAACGACGACGAGGTCGTCGACTTCGCCCGCTTCGGCCGGGAGCGGGGCGTAACGATCAGGTTCATCGAGTTCATGCCGCTGGACGCCGACGACGGGTGGGCGCCGGGCAACGTGGTCCCCGCCGCCGAAGTGGTGGCGGCCATCGACGCCGTCTACCCGCTCGACCAGGTCGACGGGCGGGGCTCGGCTCCCGCCGAGCGGTTCCGCTACCGGGACGGTGGCGGCGAGATCGGGGTCATCGCCAGCGTCACCCAGTCGTTCTGCGGAGCTTGCGACCGCGTCCGCCTCACGGCGGAGGGGATGTTCCGCAACTGCCTGTTCGCGGTACGAGAGACCGATCTCCGGTCGGTCCTGCGCAGCGGCGGGTCCGACGACGACGTGGCCGCGGCCATCGTGGCCGACGTTGGGAACAAGTGGGCCGGCCACTCCATCGGCCAGGTCACCTTCGTCCGGCCCGACCGCAGCATGAGCCAGATCGGCGGCTAGGCGGGTAACGGGAGCCTGACCTCTAGACTCGAACCCATGTCTGATCGCGGCCTGACCCACATCGATCCGCTCGGCCGGGCCCGCATGGTCGACGTCACCCCCAAGGAGGCCACCCACCGCCGGGCCCTGGCCCGCTGCAAGGTGCTGATGAAGCCGGAGACGACGTCGATGGTGGCCAGCAACTCGCTGACCAAGGGCGACGTGCTCGCCGTGGCCCGGGTGGCCGGCATCCAGGCGGCCAAGCAGACGCCGAACCTGATCCCGCTGTGCCACCCTCTGCTGGTCGGCTCGGTGTTCGTGAACTTCACCATCGGCGACGCCGAGGTCGAGGTCGAGGCCCAGGTCGAGACCATCGACCGGACGGGCGTCGAGATGGAGGCCATGACCGCCTGTGCGGTCGCCGCCCTCACGATCTACGACATGTGCAAGTCCGTCGACCGGTCCATCTCGATCACCGATCTCGTCCTCTGGGAGAAGACCGGCGGTCGCTCGGGGATCTACCGGCGGGCCCTCGAGGAGTAGCAAACGCCTCGCCGCCGGGCGGCGAGGCGTTTGCCTCGGCCTCCCTCGGCTGGTAGGAAGAGGGGGCGCCAAACGCTTCCCACCATCCGCGATTTGCGGGTCGGGGCGCAGTACCGTCCGTCGAGGTAAAGGAAGGTCCTAGGAGCGTGACGTTGGTTCTTCTGGTCCTCGCGGGCATTTGGGCCGCAGTTCTCATCCCCCCCGCTCTGCGCTCCCGCGCCGAGGGGCGCCCCGGCGACTCGATCCACAACTTCAAGCGCCAGCTGACCGTGCTGCGCCGCACCGGCCCCCACCGTGGCGGCTTCGGCAGCAGCGGCAGGACCGCCGGCGGCGAGCACTGGTACCGGCCGCACGCCGCCACTCCCCTGGTCCCGGTGCACGGTCCCGTTCGCAGCACCGCCCGGGCCACCGGCTCCTACCGTGTCGCCCCGGTCGCTCCCCTCGCCGCCCGCCCGGCCACTGCCGCCTCCGCCTCGCGCAGCCGCACCATCCGCCGCCGCCGGGACGTGTTGACCGCCCTGGTGGTCGCCGTGTTCGGCACGCTTTTGCTCGGGCTCATCCCCGCCTTCCACATCCTGCTGATCGCCCACGTGGTCTCCGATGTGCTGCTGGTGGCCTACGTCGCTCTCCTGGTCCACCAGCGCAACGCCGCCGCCGAGCGGGACATGAAGGTTCGCTTCCTGCCCCAGGCTCACCGGCTCGACCCGGCCCTGCTGCGCGCCGAGCCGGCCCTGCTGCGCCGGTCGGCGAACTAGCCGATCCCCGACTCGGGACCGGCGGGGCCCGTGGACCGGGCGGCTGAACTGGCCGCGCTTGGCGATGTCATTCGTGGTGATCTGGACGACGCCAACCGGGCCCGGGAGATCGCCCTGGCCGCGTGCCGGCGGACGATCCGGGCATGCGGGAGCTCCATCCGGGCCGTCCACCTGCTCCGGCCCGACGATGCCCTGCGCCTGGCCGACGAAGCGGGCGCCGCGCTGCGGGAGGCCCAGGTGGCCCTCACCCCCTTCCCGTCGCTGGTCGGCAGCGGACCGCTGCATGATGCGGCCAAGGAGTACGCCGAAGCCCGCCTGACCGCGGCCATGGTCGCCGATCGGCCCCTCCCGTCGCCGGGGGTGCTGGACATCCCCGCCGCCGCCTGGCTCAACGGCCTGGCCGAGGCCGCGAGCGAGCTGCGCCGCCACCTCCTGGACCGCCTCCGGGAGGGCGACCTCGCCCGGGGCGAGGCCCTGCTGGCCGTCATGGACGAGGCCTACGGCCTCCTGGTCACCATGGACTACCCGGACGCGGTGAGCGGCGGGCTGCGCCGCACCACGGACGCCCTGCGCGCCGTCCTCGAGCGGACCCGGGGAGACCTGACCATCACCCTCGTCCAGTCCCGCCTCCAAGCCGCCCTCGACCAGCGAGCCACCGCCGCCGACTAACCTGGTCCCCGCCGGGGGTGTAGCTCAGCTGGCAGAGCGCCACGTTCGCAACGTGGAAGTCGGCGGTTCGAATCCGCTCACCTCCACCGGAATCGACGCCTCGACGTCGCTTGTTTGGTGTGTAGCGCCTCTGCGCTACAGTAGCGCTATGGCGACCATCCAGATCCGCGAGGTGCCAGAGGAGTCCTACGAGGTGCTTCGCCGGCGCGCTCGGCGGGCGGGGCAGTCGATGCAGGCATACATGCGGGACGAGATCATCGCCATCGCCGCTCGGCCCACCAAGAGCGAGGCGATCGAAACGATCGAGGCCGTCCTCGGCCAGGCCGAGGGGCCTGATCCCACACCCAGTTCGATCCTCGACGACCTCTCCGCCGAACGGCGCTGACGACAGCCCGTGGCGATCGTGGTCGACGCGTCCGCGCTCGCGTTCAGCCTGCTGGGGAGCGCTCCCGGGCATCGATCACTCCGCAGGCGTCTGGCAGCGGAAACCTGCCATGCTCCGCACCTCGTCGATGCCGAAATCGGCAACCTCCTCCGGCGCCGCGTCCTCCGCGGTGAGTTGCCAGCGCCCGACGCCCAGGCCTTGCTGCTCGCCGCCTCCCCGCTCGTCGATCACCGGTATGAGATGACCGGAAGCCTGGGCCGGGCGGCGTGGGCCTTGCGTGAGAACGTGAGCTTCTACGACGCCCTCTACGTTGCACTCGCCCAGGCATTGTCAGTCCGGCTCATTACCGGAGACGGTCGGCTGTCCCGGGCACCCGGCCTGCCCTGCGCGGTGGAACTGGTGACGGGAGCTGCGTGAATGCGCGATGCGGGGCAGGACAGCGCCGGGCGACGATTTTTCCGACGGGCTCAGATCGAGCCTCTCGGAACGACCCAGTCGTGGTCCGGACCACCGGCGGCAGCAATCAGTTCGAAGTCGGCGTCGTAGTGGAGCAGGACCAGGCCTGCCGACTGCGCGGCCGCTGAGATCACCAGATCCGGGATCGGCAACCGGTGCTGGCCGCGGCGAGCCAGCTCGTGCTGCAACTCGATTGCCCGCTCCATCACCTCCGGCGTGATGGGAGCCGAGTCCAGGCTGCGACGCTCCTCAAGGACATCGGTCAGCGCCAGGCCCCCGACATCACCTGGGGATCGTCGAGGTCGAGACCTCGCATGTTCTCCAGGCGATCGGCATGTCGGCGTCGGCGGGCGGCGAGGACGACGGACTCGAGTGACCGGTTGACGGCTTCCTTCATGGTGGACGCCCCGAGGATGCGGGTGGCCTCTTCCAACAGGTCGTCGTCGATGTCAATCAGTCGCTTGGTCACTGACCCCCTCGCGCGGCTGCGTCGGCACGTGTCCGACGGTTAGCATGGGACGAGAGGGCGGTGGATGTTGACCACGTCACCCGGCGCGTCGGACGGGACCGTGGGCGGGAGCGGCAACGTCGACAGGGTCTTTTCGATCGCCCGCGCCATCGCGTCGCTCAGCTCGACCGGCGGCCCGTCGCACAGCGGCTGCGCCGTCACGGCGTCGATAATCCGGCGTATCTGCTCGTCTCCGCTGAGTGTCGTGGGGGGCGCAGCCGGAGTGGCGAGGGTCGGCGGCGTCTCGACCCGGAGGGTATGCCCGGGGCCCGAACCGCGGGTAACGACCAAGGCGCCGCCGCTTACGGCCGCGGCCATGAACACGGCGAGCCCGAGGCGTTGCCAGCGCATGGGACCCAGCTGTACCAGGTCGCCGGACGCACCGCTTTCCCCGCCGTCTTCGACCGCGTCAGCGGGGGTGTGCCTCGGCCGAGCAGGATCCGCCCCGCTCAGGTGGCGAAGAGGACCGACTGCGGGCGGTCGGGAAGGTCGACCGGCGCGTCGTCGACCCGGAACCCGGCGGCGGCCAGCCAGGTCCGGTATTCGTCCTCGGTGTGGGTATCGCCGCCGTGGCCGTTCACCAGCATCTGCACCGCGAACACGTCGGCCAGTGGATGGCGGTGGCGTAGGAACGTGGTGACCGCCACTCCGCCCCGCGGCGACACGACGGGGCGCAGGCGACGGAAAAGGTCGAGGTTGTGGTCGCCGTCGAAGGTGTGGGTGATGCCGGTGCAGAAGGCCAGGTCGAAGGGGCCCTGGGGAACCGACTCGAAGAAGCTCCCGGCGTAGAGATCGACCCCCGCCTCGGCCAGCCGCCCGCGCCGGGCCACGATGTCGATCATGGTCGGCAGGTCCTGCAGGGTGGCTCGCAGGCCCCGGCGGGCGAACTCCAGGCTGTACTCGCCGTGGCCGCCGCCCAGGTCGAGCACGGTCTCGGCCCCGGGGAAGCGAGCCAGGCAACGCTCGACCAGCGCGGGGGCGGTCAGGCGGGCCTGGGCGCCCAGTGCGTCGATGAACAACTCGGGGTCCGGCGGCGCCTGCCGGGCCGGCGACCCGCCGGCCCCACGGAGCCGATCGTCGATTTGCCCGCTCCAGGCCCCGATGGCTCGGGCGTGATGGCGCAGCCCGGGGAGCCGGCCCGGCCCCGGAGCATGCGGGCCGACGGCGTAGGCGCCATCGCCCCGGCGCTCCACGACTCCCCACGCCACCAGGGCGTCGAGCACGACCCGCAGCCCGTGAGCGTCGAGCCCGAGGGGCGCAGCCAGGCCCTCCGGGGTCCCGGGAAGGGCATCGAGCACGCCCGCGCCGGCGGCGGCGTCGACGAGCACGACGAGGCGCCAGTCGGTTACCTCCCCGGGCGGGGCCAGGAAGCCGGGATCGGTCGGAGGGGCCACCGGTGCCAGTATCGCAGTCGGTTGCGACACCCCGGCGGCGGAACGGCCGGTCGTATCCTCGCCAGGTGAGCGGCAGGTCGCGTTTGATCGTCGACGAGCGGGGCCGGCTGAGCCCCGTGCTGATGATCGTCGGCGCCGCCGTCGTCGCCGTCGTCGTCGCCCAGCTGGCCATGGGCGTCGGCAACTCCGACTCCAAGGACACCGTGGCCGGCGGCCCGACGACCACGGGCTCGGCGAAGGGCGGCGAGTGCGGGGACGGGCGCCCGACCCCACCTACACGGTGACCCTCACGTCAGACCCCAGCCCGCCCCAGCCCGATGGCACGACGTTCCACATCGCCGTTCGCGACAACGGCACTCTGGTCACCGGGGCCAAGGTCTGCATGAGCGCCGACATGCCGGACATGCAGCACCCGGGCCTGACCAAGACGGCGAAGGAGTCGTCGGCGGGCGTGTACGACGCCGCCGACATCAAGTTCTCGATGGGCGGCTCGTGGGCGGCCGCGGTGACCGTTCTCGAGCCCGGCAAGGCTCCCGTTCTCGTGACGACGGTCTTCCAGGTCACCGAATAGCCCCGGTGCCGGCGCCCGCCGTGCTCAGCACCCTCCCAGTTAGGCGCGCCATGCTGGAGGCAGGAACAGACGACGGGCCTCAGGGCGTAGCGCACGGGAGCGACGGATGAACGAGATCGGTGACCCGCCGGCGGGAGCGAGGCCGGGCGTGGCGGGCTGGTTCCCCGACCCCTGGTCGCAGACCCTGCTCCGGTGGTGGACCGGCCACGCGTGGACGTTCACCACGACCGAGGCCACCGGGCCCCAACCGCCGCCTCCGGCCCGGCCCGCTCCCCTCCCCGCGCCCCCTCCGGCCGCCCCTGCTCCCCCGCCTCCGCCGCCGGCACCGCCGGGGCCCAAGCCCTCCGAACCGAAGGGGACGCTCTCCGGAGGGCGGCTGATCGCCCTGCTCGTGGTCGTCGGGCTGATCGCCGGCCTGGTCGGCGTGCGGCTCCTCCGCCGTCCGGATCGGCCCACGACGGACGGCGGGTCGGCCGCCGCCCGCCCCGGCCCGCCGACCACCCAGCCGCCGGCGAACGCCGACCCGTCGGCATCGGTCCTGCCCTCCCTCGTCGTCCGCGGCGCCGACGTCACCGCCCCCGCGGCGGTGGTCGTGCTCGCCGGCGGGAGTGGCCTGTCCCGACCGACGCTCGACCTGTGCAACGGCCGCTTCCCGAGCGAGAGCCGCCGCACGGCCCGGCTGCAGGACGGCATGCTCGACGGCCAGGCTGACTTGACCCTCAGCACCGAGGCCGTCCTCTACGACGACCCGTCGGCCGCCATCCAGGCGTTCAACGAGCTCCGGTCCGTGACCGCGGCCTGCCCGGCGACGCCCGTCCCGAGCCCGGTGGGCGATCCCACGGTCATCACCAAGTTCAACCCCGCGCCCGACACGGCGTGGCCGCAGACACCCACGGTCAACCGCCTGGCCTACGACTTCACCACGACGGACGAGAACGGCGTGACCAGCCACTCGATCGCCGTCTACCTCCAGCGGGGCCGGGCCCTGGTCGGGGTCTACTTCTTCGAGCCCGACGGCCCCCAGGCCCCGGTCGCCGGCCAGACGACCGTGGCCGGGATCGTGGGTGTGTTCGCCGGCCGGCTGGCCGCCCTGCCGGCGTCGGTCATCTCTTCGTAACCCCTGACGCGGCGAGGGCCCGGGGCGACGGCGTGTCGCCCCGGGCCCTCCTCAGATCACCGCGGTTATCGAGGGGAGGGCACCGGCTGCTTGCCCCCGACGACCGCCGGCTGCGCGTCCGACCGCCGGCGGAACTGCAGGACGACGAGGAGCACGAGGCCGGCGAGGATCACCCCGGCGAAGGCGGCGGCGATCTTGGGCGCCACCGTGTTCGACGTCGTCGGCAGTGGCGAGAACTGGGCCACGGTGCCGAAGTCGTCCTGGGTCTGGGTCACCTCGTCGGCGAACCGGCTGTCGGCCCATCCGATGGCGGCGTAGTGGTTGGTCGACGCCACGCCCGGCGTGTAGCGAAGGTCGGAGTTGAAGCTG